>NZ_JBXWRV010000021.1:0-45549 GCF_059613065.1 Ruegeria sp. BHSC026
CGCACAGCGCTCTGGGCTACCGCCCACCGGCACCCGAAACCCTCGTCGCAATGGACCAGAGGCCGGCAATGCACTAACAATCAAACTGGACCACTCGGGTGGGGCTGATCAACTGTGCCAAACGAAGAGCGAAGAAAGTTCGTAATTCTGATGTCTAGAGACGACAAAGCTTTGCGGGTCGCACGTATGGTTGCCGGTAATCAACCACGTCTGGGAGCCGCAGATCCACAGTCCATTAGCCGGTTCGGATTGACAGTGATTGACTTGACTGAGATTGAAGACACCACGAGCATAAATCACTCGAAATTCGCCAATTCCCCAGAGATCGTCCAACTTCTTGGTCAACGGCTTGCGACAGGTGACGCGCTATCGACGGAGGAAAACGCCGGCGGCGTTTTCATTCAGAAGGTCGGTGGTGTGATAGATGTCTTTCAGCTTCCTTAATGACTGCAGGAAACTACCAATTTGGCGGCATTGTTATTTCTTTGACCTTGTCAGATAAACCGGCTTGAGACGGGGAGGGCGGTTTTGTGGCGTCCGGCCATGACCAAACGATCGCCGCTCCGCTATTTCAAGACCTCGCCCCAGATCATCCGGTTGGCGATGATGCTGTATGTTCGGTTCCCGCTGTCGCTCCGAAACGTGGAAGATTTGCTAGACGAGCGCGGCATCGACGTGAGCCACAAGGCCGTTCGGTTTTGGTGGCACAGGTTTGGTCCGATGTTCGCCGCCGAGATCAGAAAACGACGTATCGAGGGGATGAAGTCGAGCCGCTGGTGGTGGCATTTGGACGAGATGTTTGTGAAGATCAAGGGCGAGCGGTACTACCTTTGACGGGCTGTCGATCACGAAGCAGAAGTTCTGGAGAGCTTCGTCACGCAGAAGCGTGACAGGAAAGCCACGTTGAAATTTCTAAAAAAAGCAATGCAAAAGCACGGTCGCCCCGAAGTGATCGTGACTGATCGGCTCAGGTCGTTTGGCGCTGCTCCAAGAGAGATTGGTGCGGAGCAGCGTCTGGAAACGGGGCGCTTGTTGAGCAACCGCGCTGAGAATTCGCATCTGCCGTTTCGACGAAGAGAACGGGCGATGTTGCGTTTCAGGCGGATGCGCAGTTTAGAGAAATTCGCCGCCGTTCACGCCTCAGTTCTAAACTTGTTCAACTCAGAGCGCAGCCTGTCTTCTAGAACAAATTGCAATCTTAACAGCGCTGCCGCTCTCGCAGAGTGGCGCGGTCTCTGCGCCGAATAAAGTGCAGGCATCCTGCCCTTTGTGAGACTGGTTCGCACTAGTCTGCCAGCACCGCCATGGCAGCTCGTTGAGGCCTTTGGGTTGTTTTGTCTAGTTAGAGAAATCCAGATCCAAAAAGCAATGCACTGGTGATCACCCCCAGGAGCGGTACCACAAGAGGAACGCGAAAATGCTTGGGGGCCTCGTCCGGCTGCATCTTCAGCAGGATAAGCGAAATGTTGACGAGCACAAAGACGCCCAGAACGATCTGGGATGTGCGCTCTGCCAAAGTACCAATCGGTGTAGTTTGAGTCAGCAGAACGATGATCGCTACAACCAGCAAAGTAGCAACAACCGGTGTCTGCGTTGCCTTAGGGACTATCGCCAGAACCTTCGGCAAATGGTCACGGTCTGCTAGTCCGTAGATCACCCGCGAGGCCATAATCATCTGGATCAGTACTCCATTGACTGTCGCCACAATCGCGACCGAGGAAAAGCCCTGTTTAATCACCTCGGGGGCGTTTGAAAACACAAGCGCCAGGGGTGCTGCGGATGTCGAGAGAACATCGATCGGAACAACAAGTAGAACCGTCATTGAGGTTCCCAGATACAACACCGTCGCCAGAACGAGGGTTAGTAAAATCGCTTTTGGGATGGTGCGCACGGGGTCTTTGACCTCTTCCGCAACATTGGCCATGTCTTCGAAGCCAACAAATGCAAAGAAGGCTAGAAGTGATGCCGCGAAAATGCCTCTCCACGCGTCGAGTTCAAGTGGCGGAAGCATCGAACTGATCCCGTATCCCTGCGGATCCTGAACCGACATGCCCCAGCCAATCACAAAGAGAAGGCCTGCGATCTCGATGATCGTGATGACAGCCGCAACAAAGACAGATTCAGTGATCCCCCAAAGCGCGATTAGACCCATGATCAGAACGACGCTGATGGTCAAAACAGGAATCGCAAAACCGGTCAAAGCATGAAGGTATGATGCTGCGCCAATTGCAACGGCAGAAGCGGAGATAACGCCCGAGGCTGCCACCGCAAACCCAACGAAAACCGCCATCCATCTTTTCTGAAATCCCGCCTCAACATAGGCTGCTTCACCTGCGCTGACAGGAAATCGAGTTGCGAGTTCCGCATAGGAAAGCGCGGTGAGTGATACGACGAGCGCGGCTACAACGAACGACAACGCCGCAAACGGTCCGGCAATGTCTGCTGTTGCACCGACTAAAACGTAAATGCCCGCTCCGACCGTTACCCCAAGGCCATAAAGCGTGAGCAACGGGGTAGTAAGGGCCCGTCTGAGTTTCTGTTCGTTTGGATCACCAGAGTTCATAGGTGGTTTCCGCCAACTGCCCATTCCGAACGTCGTCAGTGGCGTCCTTCTCTTTTTATCTCGATTGGCGCAGCGGCTTAATCCTATGGTCAAAGCCGCACCGAATGCCTTGTGTCTCAACGTTTGGGCGCATTGGACGCCAATCGACTAACTGGGGGCTCGCCATCACTCTTGCCGAGCCCCCGTGGGTGGAACCTCCACTTCTTCAAAATTCCGTTCACCTTTGTGTTTTCTTGGGGACAGGACGGTGAACGTAGAATATGTTGAAACATTCGAATTTCACTATGCAATTCGTGTTGGTGCTTTGATCTATGTCAATCAACTCGCGGCGTCGGGTCTGCGAGGCTGAACGCAAACCAACTGACTTTTGTCGTCGGATTTAAAGGCAAAGCAAACATGCTAGGCGGTGTGAGACTTAGGGTGGAAAGCAATTCGTGATGTTCTGGAACCTGTTACCGGCCTTAGGCGGCATCGGCCTGTTCCTTGTCGGCATGCTGTTGATGACCGACGGTTTGAAGGCTTTGGCAGGGGCGAAATTGCGAGACATTTTGGGCCGGTTCACGTCGACACCGTTTACCGGGGCCGTAACAGGCGCGGTCACGACAGCTGCAATCCAGTCTTCCAGTGCGACCACCGTTGCGGCCGTCGGGTTTGTCGCGTCTGGTCTGCTCACATTTCCCCAAGCGCTTGGGATCATCTTTGGGGCCAATATCGGAACGACCATGACAGGTTGGCTCGTCGCGCTCTTGGGGTTCAGGCTAGACCTGGGACAAGTGATGTTGCCAGTTGTTTTTATTGGGGCTTTGCTGGCGCTTTCGGGAAGAAAAGTGGTTTCCGGCCTTGGGTTGGCGTTGGCCGGGTTCAGTTTGATTTTCATTGGGATCGAGCAGCTCAAGTCCGGGCTTGAGGCGTTTCGCGGCGTAGTTACTCCTGCCGATTTTCCGCCAGATACACTGCTAGGCAGGCTGAAGCTTGTATTGATCGGCGTCCTGATAACGATGGTGACGCAGTCTTCGAGCGCTGGCGTTGCGACAGCATTGGCTGCGTTGAGCGCTGGTGCTGTGAACTTCCCTCAAGCGGCGGCGCTCGTCATTGGAATGGACGTGGGGACAACTTTCACCGCTGTTCTAGCCACCTTTGGTGGGGGCACGATGGCTCGTCGAACCGGTTTTGCTCATGTGATCTACAACGTGATGACAGGAGTAATGGCATTTTTTTTGCTGGGGCCATTTACTTCGGTCTTTGTAAGCGGGGTGGGGGCAGGAAATTCTCTGACTGCGCTTGTCGCGTTCCATAGTTTCTTCAACGCCATAGGCGTGGCGCTGATCTTGCCCTTCGCCAAACCCTTTGCCAGATTTGTCGAGGCGCTCGTACCCGACCGAGGTGCTGAGTTAACGAGATCTCTGGATCCGCTTGTCCTTGGGACGCCGGAAATAGCTGTGGATGCAGCAAAAGCTGCAGTCGAACAAATTGTTAGGGCCGAAGTAGCGCACCTTCGGTTATGTATGGGGGCATCTGAGCCAAACGGAATCAACTTTGGGCGGGACAGCATTGAGACTGCTATTTCCGAAGCGCGCTCGTATCTAGATAAGATAGAACTGTCCAGCAGGTCCGACGTAGAGTTATCCAGCATCAAGGGTATGTACCATATCCTCGATCATCTCGATCGGTTGCTTTACCGGTGTAGCCAAGATGATCGGATAAGCGAGTTGCCGAAAGACCCGCGCTTGAAACGGCTTGCTTCAGTGGTGATTGCGGCGACTGATGGCTATTTGGAAATCGACAATCCAGCGCAGTGTGAAGTCACGCTGAATCGCGTTCGCCGTTTTCTGCGACGACAGAGGAAACTTCGCAGAGAGTTGCTCATCTCCGATGCTGCGACTGACACGCTGCCGGACGACGTGGTCTGGGCTCGTTTGGATGCCCTCAGATGGTTACATCGCGTGTCTTATCACCTTTGGCGAATTCGTTGGCATTTGAACGCATTGGAAGGAGTGCCGTCTGGGCGCGAGGGTGGTAAGGTCAATGACGAAGTGGCGTAGTTGGAGGTCTGCCTGGATTAGATTGGGCGTGTGCTCAAACGCTATTCGACTGAAACGCCAATGTTCGTGCTGGTGCGGACAACATGAGCAAGGTCAAAGACGTTCCTTAGCTATACTGTTTAATGAGATCTTCATTAGTGGCAGCGATTTGGAGGAGAATATGCAGGTTTATCGAGGGATTTTACTGGCACTGTTAGTCACCGGGCCTGCACTAGCACAGGAGGTCAGCGTCAGTGCGGGAAGTGATTTGTACCGGACGTATTGCTGGCAATGTCACGGTTTCGAAGCGACCGGAGACGGGCCAATGGCCGAAATGTTGGCTATTCGAACACCCGACCTTACCAAATTGGCGGGCGAAAACGACGGTGTGTTTCCGATAGTTCGCATAGCTGAACAGATTGATGGTCGTTCACAATTGCTCGCCCATGGGGGCGAAATGCCAATCTTTGGCGCGGTGTTTGAGACAGACCAAAAAATCGCGGTGGCTCTACCTAATGGGCAATCTATGATGGTAGGCCTGCCGTTGGCGAATTTGCTCGCCTTTCTTGAATCGATCCAGTCTGAATAGTCACTGACCAATCTGCTCATCCGCGTCAGCCGTTCGTCTGATTGACATGAGAGTCAACGGCGGCCCCAACACCTCGAAGGCCACAGTACTGGCTAGAGTAAAGGCCATGATCAACGCGGCCCAATGCGGAAATTGCTCTCCGGCTACAAGGGCCATTCCTACCGCGACACCGGCCTGTGGTAACAAGGCGGTACCGTACCAGCGGGTTTGACGGCGAGGCAGGCCGCCCAGTATTGCTCCGCAGTAACCTCCGACAAGTCGGGCCACGGCACGCAAGAATAGGAAAAGAGCACCAGCCCAGCCCATCAAGCCGAAGGCTTCAATTTCCAACGTGGCGCCAGCCAACAGGAAGAACAGAATCATGAACGGCCACTGAATGTGCTCGATCTCATGAAAAGCATGGTCGTGATGGCGGGCAAGATTCCCGATAACTGCGCCCGCAACCATGCCTGCTACCAAGAAGGAAACCTCCAGCCAAAGCGCGAGGCCCGCTGTAAGAAAGACTATGCCCACTGCTTCTGCCTGCGTTGGCTCCCCCGGTTTCAAGCGGCCGGTCAGGTAAGCGGATGGCACGCCTAGTGCGCAACCCAGCAAAATAGCCCCTCCGAAATCCCACATCGCTGTGGTCGTGACAGTGGCCCAACCGTCCGAATGACCGGCCAGAACCAAGGCGATGCTGAAAACAATCAGACCCCAAGCGTCATCAATTGCGACAACGCCCTTTAATGTCTCGGTGAAGCTGTTGGACACCCCAGATTGTTTGATCACGTCTGTCATGGCGGCCGGAGCTGTAGCCGTAGCAATCGCCGCCAACACTAACGCCAACCCGAAGGGTACGCCGATTGCGGTCAGTCCAGCAGGCACAATAACAAGGGTTGCAACCACGATTGAAATCGAAATCGTCAGAATGGCTCGGCCATGCCGTACCAGGTTCTCGTATGTCAAAGATCCTCCCAGAAGGAACGCGACCATCGTCAAGGCCACAATCGATATCTCGTCGAACCACATTGCGACGTCGAGTGGGATCAACCCCATTCCGGCGTTCCCGGCGATCAGACCGAGGAAAAGTAAGGTTGTAACACGAGGAAAATGCGTGGCCCGGCCAAGTTGGTCGGCCGCCAATCCGGCAAGGAAGAGGATACCAAGGGTAATCAGAAAGCCGGCAATGTGCATAGAAAACCAAGCGTTAAGTTCTTGTCTAGACTACTCTAACTCCAACACTGCCCTCTAGGAACCGATGTCGGAGAGAATGTGAGTGCCCTGTCGCGGTCTAAGCCGAGAGTTCTAAAGAAAAGCGTAATTGATCTGTATTAAGGCGAAAGCATGCCGCAGGTGGCACAATAGTTTATTCAGGAAATGAGGAGGAATTTTCGATGCCGAGAAAGAAATCTAGCACAAATAGCCCGACCTCGCTTGTGGATGTTTTCAAGCAAATGCAGCCGCCCATGTCTGGCAATCCGGCCTTCGGTGCCCAGATCGAACAGTTTTGGGACGCACAAGAAAAATTGCTCGAAGAAACAGAGGCCTTTGCACAGCATTGGTTCGAACGGCGTCATGAGGCGGTCCGGACGGCTCTAAAAGCTGCACGAAATGTGTCTTCCGCGAACCCGTCCGATCCCTCCAAAGCCCTTCAGAGCATGGCGGAGTGGCAGCGCCATTCGGCGGAGCGGTTGGTTGCTGACATTCAGGAATGGTTCGAAACCGTGTCGCGTTGTGCATCTTATGTCGCTGAAACCGAAGCTGAAGCCGTTGAGAAAACAGTTGATGAGGTTGTAGCCGCTACAAAGAGCGCGGGGAAATCGTCAAAGTCTGAGCCTGTTTAGGTTTCCTGCTGCCGAGGAACCAAACTGGAATCACCGGAGCAGTAGATAGGCGGTCAAATGTACAAGAATATCCTGATCCCGGTTGCTCTGGACCAAGAACACGACACACAAGCGTCGTTTGAAGCCGCGCGCCAATTGGCTGATGCGGACGCTGTATTCACCGTGATACACGTCCAAGAACCAATTCCGGCGTATGTAGCGTCTCAGATTCCCAGCGAAGTACTTGCCAATACGCGGCATGAAATCTTGGAAAACCTGCATCAAACTGCTTCTGAAATTCCAGGCGCGAAGGTTCGGCTCATCTCTGGTCACGCGGGTAGGGCTATTGTCGACTGCGCAAATGAGAGCGACGCGGATTGCATCGTCTTGGCTTCGCACAAGCCTGGTTTTGAGGACGTTTTCTTAGGTTCCACTGCGAACAGAGTCGTGCATCACGCCAGGTGCTCGGTTCATGTAATTCGTTGAGCGGTCTTGTCAGAAGAACTTTGCTTGAGTGGGGCGGGGGTGCTGCGTAGCTATTGCCCAGGTCCAGACCTGCCTCCTTCAAATACTTTAAAACCAGTCCCGAGATCATCTGCCTTGCAGTGATGCTGTACATTCGTTTCCCGCTCTCGCTTCGGAATGTCGAAGATTTGTTGCACGAGCGAGGCATCGACGTGAGCCACGAAACTGTCCGGTATTGGTGGAACAGGTTTGGCCCAAAGTTTGCTGCTGAGATCGGAAGAAAGCGTGTTCAGCAATTGAGAGCCTACACCAAATGGAAGTGGCACGTGGACGAGGTTTTCGTGAAGGTGAATGGCAAGAGAAACTACCTCTGGCGGGCCGTTGATCGTGAGGGCGAAGTGCTGGAAGCAATCGTTACCAAACGCCGAAACAAGGCTGCAGCACTGAAATTCCTCAAGAAATTGATGAAGCGGCACGGTTGCGCCGAGGAGGTCGTCACAGATCGATGCGCTTCCTACAAGGCTGCGTTCAGAGAAATGGGCGCACTCGAAAAACAACAGACGGGCAGGTGGATTAACAACCGCGTCGAGAATTCACACCTTCCTTTTCGACGGCGTGAACGCGCCATGCAACGTTTCAGGCGCATGCGAAGTTTACAGAAGTTCGACGCCGTCCATCTCTCCGTCTACAACCACTGCAACCAAGAAAGATCGCTCACCAGCAGAGACTCCTTCAAGCTGAACTGGGCCGCTGCTCTTAGCGAGTGGCGTGAACTTAGTTCCGGATAGGTTCGCGGTTTCCGTGGCAAACTGAGACTGGTTCGCATTCGTCTGACAGCACCACCTGATGATCTCAATCACGAAATTTGCCTGTCCTATGGTGAGGAGGAGTCTCCGGTGACCCTCCCCCACTGAAGCGCCCATTCACCGCTGGTCGATCGATTCACACGAATAACGGCGATCTACTTTATCAATTTGTGCGCTCAGGAGCAGGTATTGTGATGTTGCCGGAATTTCATGTGGCACATGAGATCGCGTCAGGAGACGTTGTCTCGGTTCTGGAAGATTGGTCCCTGCCGCCTCTGTGGTTGTCCTTGTTTTATCCACCCTACGAGGCTTTGCCGCCACTGGTTGCGACGTTCACAGACTTCTTCGAGGCTTTCCTTCAGGATCACGAAGGGTTTGTGTTCTGACCCTTGAAGATCTGCCGAGTTGTGCTTGATCTCACACTTGGCATAGCCAGAATGCCCCGAACGGTCAGTCATCGCCAAAGCTGTTCTTGCCTCTGTTGGCTGATACGCCTCGAAAGGTTCTCGAACTGAGAGATGACAAATGCTTTGAACCGATTTGCAGCGGGATTGTTATTCGTCTCCTCTTTCGACAAGACACCAAGCATGCGGTCCGGGTGGCCGATCTCGAGTTTGAGTGCCGAAATCTGATTTTGCCCTGCCATCTCAAAGACAACGGAGTAGGGCAAAACCGTCAGGCTATCGGATCCGGCAAGAATGCTGACGACGGAAGCCAAAGAACCGCCAGAGAAGTTAATCTTGAAGTCTTTTGCGCCGATCTTTGACAGCGCGCGCTGCAAGTCGCGATAAAGTGGGCTGTCGGTAGGCGGCGCGATCCAAGAGTACCGCGAGATATCGGACAGGGTCACGGACTTCTTTCGAAGCAGCGGGTGGCCATTGCGACAGGCGATCACGTTTTGGCCCGGCAAGATGGGCTGAAAACGGAGGTTTTCTGGAACTTGTTGTTTTTGCAGCGGAACGATCGCAAGGTCGAGTGTTTCATTCCGCAACCGGTCAATGAGCGCGTCGGCGTAGCCATAGCTCTGCTCAAGGAACACATCTGGCATGTGTTGTTGAAAGCGGGCAATGATGGTGGCGATCACCCCATCCATGAAGACAGGTGTCCCGGCGACGCGGACAAACCCCGCATGCCCTGTTCGAAAACGATCAATGTCTTTCCCCGCCGCGCGAGTTGCTTCCAGGACTACACGTCCATGGGACGCGAGAGAGTGTCCCAGATCTGTAGGCTGCAGCGGTCTACGACCAGGCTGAAACAGCGGCGCGCCAATACGGCTTTCCAGTTGCGAGAGCGTGCGGGACACCGATGGCTGCGACTTGCCAAGCGCCTCCGCACCTTCGGTAAGTCCACCATTGTCGACAATGGATGCAAGTATCTCAAGATGGCGCGGGTCAATTTTCATAACTTGAAGATATATAGCCTGCACGAGATTCAATCAAATTCGAAAAATACTTCTGCTAATCCGGACTCGTCAGGATGACGGGGGAGCGGACATGTCGTTTTTTCAACGTGAGTTTGTTGCAAACAGTGCGGCGGTTCGCGTCAGCTTTGGGCCGGGTGTTCGCCGTGAGGTTGGAGCTGAGATCGCACGCCTTGGTGCAAAGCGCGCCTTGGTCCTGTCGACGCCGCACCAAGCAGATACGGCGTTGGCTTTTGCCAAGGAAGTAGGTCCGCGCGCAGCAGGCGTGTTTACGGGAGCCGCGATGCACACACCGGTGACCGTGACCGAGGATGCGATCAAACACGTGCAGGAGATCGATGCAGACTGCCTTGTGGCTATTGGCGGGGGGTCTACAACCGGACTTTCCAAAGCGATCGCGTATCGAACTGATCTGCCGCAGATCATCGTTCCCACGACCTATGCGGGATCGGAGGCGACGCCGATCCTAGGGCAAACAGAGAACAGCCTGAAGACCACTCTCAAAGATCCCAAAGTGCAGCCAGAAGTGATCCTATACGATGCCGAACTTGTGGCATCTTTGCCCGTTCCCATGACGGTGACCAGTGCGCTCAACGCCATCGCTCACGCAGCTGAGGGTCTTTACGCGGAAGACCGCAACCCAGTGTCCAGCGCATTGGCTGTTGAAGGCATGCGCGCCTTTGCGGCGGCACTTCCGAAAGTTATCGCGTCACCAGACGACCTCGATGCCCGAGGTGAAACACTTTATGGCGCATGGCTTTGCGGCACCGTTTTGGGGCAGGTCGGCATGGCGCTCCACCACAAGCTTTGTCATACGCTCGGCGGGACCTTCGATTTGCCGCATGCTGAAACCCACGCGATTATTTTGCCCCACGCGATCGCTTTCAATGCCGCCGCCGTGCCCGAGTTGCTGGCTCCTGTCGCAGAGATCTTTGATGCCGACGGGCCGGGAGAAGCCCTGAATATCTTCTCTGAAAAGATGGGCGCGCCGCGGCGTTTGTCCGACTTAGGTCTGGTGGAAGCAGACTTGGACAAAGCTGCCGAACTCGCCACGAAGAACGCTTACTGGAACCCGGCAGAGATCACACGAGGCGGAATTCGCGCGCTTCTGGACGCCGCGTTCCATGGCCGTCGACCAAATAACTGAACAAGAAAACGACTGGGAGGAACTGAAATGATCACACGCAGAAAGCTGCTCAAGACGACCGCCGCATCTGGTGTGGCGCTTGCGGCGGGCGGCTTAGCCACGCCTGCCATTACACAAGGTGCACGCATCAGGATTGGCTATGTCACCCCGCAGTCAGGCCCCTTGGCGGCCTTCGCAGAGGCCGACCAGTTCATTCTTGACGGCTTTTCGGCCACGGAGGCTGGGGCCAATTTCGAAGTCATCGTCAAGGATAGCCAGTCGAATCCCAACCGAGCTGCGGAGGTGGCGCAGGAACTAATCGTTGACGATGAAATTGACCTGATGCTCGTGGCATCGACGCCCGAGACGACCAACCCCGTTACAACTACCTGCGAGAATGAGGAAATCCCGTGTATCTCGACGGTGGCACCTTGGCAGCCGTGGTTTATCGGACAGCAAGGCAACCCCGGCGATCCGGGCAGTTGGCAACCGTTCAATTACGCGTATCACTTCTTCTGGGGGCTGGAAGATGTGATTGCGGTCTTCACAAACATGTGGGCGCAACTCGACACCAACAAATCCGTTGGTGGCCTCTTCCCGAACGACGGCGACGGCAATGCCTGGGGTGACCCGAATGTCGGTTTCCCGCCGGTGCTAGATGCACAGGGCTACACGCTGACCGATCCGGGTCGGTATCAAAACCTGACAGATGATTTCTCGGCACAGATAAATGCCTTCAAATCGGCGAGTGTGGAGATCGTAACCGGCGTTGTGATCCCGCCCGACTTCACCACTTTCTGGACCCAGGCCAAACAGCAGGGCTTTACGCCCAAGGCCGCGTCGATTGGCAAAGCGATCCTGTTCCCTCAGGCCGTCGAAGCGCTCGGCAATGCTGGTCATAACCTCTCGTCCGAGGTTTGGTGGTCGCCGACGCATCCTTTTACCTCATCGCTGAACGGAATGAGCGCAGGCGACCTAGCAGAGGGCTTCACGTCGGCGACGGGGCGTCCCTGGACCCAGCCGATCGGCTTCGTGCATGCTCTCTTCGAAGTCGCAGCGGATGCAATGAGCCGTGTCAGCGACAGCAGAGATCCCGACGAGGTATCCGAGGCCATCGCCGCGACCGACTTGAACACCATTGTGGGACCCTTGGCCTGGAATGGTGCCGGTCTCCCGCCGTTTGCGGCGAAGAATGTCGCGAAAACGCCGCTGGTCGGGGGGCAGTGGCGCCTCAAGGATGGCGGTGGCTACGATCTTGTGATCGTGGACAACCAGACCGCACCCAACGTGCCGACAGGTGGCACGATGGAACCCATTACCTGAAACCGGAACAGCGCCCCGGGCGCGGCCCGGGGCGCTGTCCCCAAGAGAGGAACTTCGAGTGACGCTTGAGGTCAGGGAGGGCTTGTCCGTGTTGCGCCTTGAAAACGTGTCAAAGAGTTTCGGCTCTCTTAAAGTGACCGATGCGGTCAGCTTTGACGTGCCCGAGGGACAGGCACTCGGGATCATCGGACCGAACGGGGCGGGCAAGTCCACTTTGTTCAACCTGATAACCGGAAACCTCATATCGGACGCGGGCACCATTCATTTTGGTGGGCGAGACGTGACCCACGTGGCCCCGATGCACCGGTGCTTGAGCGGCGTTGGCCGATCGTTTCAGATCCCGCAACCGTTTGACAAAATGACAGTTTTCGAGAACCTCTTGGTGGCGGCGACACACGGGCGCAGCGCCTCCGAAGCGGCTGTTGCCAATGCCTGCGCCGATGTTTTGGACCGCACGGGCTTGATGCCCAAAGCCAATGAGCCGGCAGGGTCCCTCTCGCTCCTTGAGCGCAAACGGCTTGAATTGGCGCGGGCTATGGCCACCGGGCCAAAGCTGCTGCTGTTGGATGAAATCGCTGGCGGTTTGACCGATGCCGAGTGCAAGTCGCTGGTACAAACGATCCGCGACATTCATGCCGAAGGCGTCACCATCATCTGGATCGAGCACGTACTGCATGCGCTGACCCGTGTGGTTGAGCGGCTTCTGGTGCTCGATTTCGGACGTGTGATCGGTGTTGGCGATCCGGCTGAGATCATGGACAGCCGCGAAGTCAAAGAAATCTATCTGGGGATCGATGTCTGATGGCTCTTTTGGAAACCAAGGGATTGACGGCGCATTACGGGGACTTTCAGGCCCTCTTTGGTGTCGATATCCGGCTAGAGCGCGGCGAGACGGTCGCAATCATCGGTGCCAATGGCGCGGGGAAGACGACTTTGATGCGCTCGATCACAGGCGTGCTCAAGAACGCGCCGGAGCATGCCCTGCATAACGGAACGCAGATCGGTCATCTGCCGGCGGACACGATCATGAAGCGCGGCATTGCCATGGTGCCGGAAGGGCGCAAGCTGTTTCCGTCGCTGTCGGTCGAGGAGAATCTGATCATCGGCGCGCAGCACAAGGGCGGGCGCGATCTGGGGGACCGGATCGACAGTATCCTGTCGCGCTTCACCGGGGCACCCGATCCGATGGAGTTGGCCACGGGCCATGATGGGCAGGGCTATTGGACGCTCGAGACCATCTATGAGTTGTTCCCGATCTTGCGGGAAAGGCGCCATAACCCAGGGACGGCCTTATCAGGCGGTCAACAACAGATGGTCGCCATCGGACGCGCGTTAATGTCAAATCCCGACGTTCTGCTGTGTGACGAAATCAGCCTGGGACTTGCGCCGGTTGTCATCCGGGACATCTACGCGGCTCTTCCAAAAATCAAGGAAAGCGGTGCTAGCGTCATCGTCGTCGAACAGGACATCAGCCAAGCGCTGGCCGTTGCGGACCGGGTCTATTGCATGATGGAGGGTCGGGTGACCCTGGAGGGCAAGCCGTCCGAGATCAGCCGCGAAGACATTCAAGCCGCCTATTTCGGAGCCGTCGCATGATCTGGATTGACACAATTGTTCAGGGGATCATGCTTGGTGGGCTCTATGCGCTTTTTGCCGCCGGATTGAGCCTTGTTTTCGGGATCATGCGGCTGGTGAATCTGGCTCATGGCGATCTGATTATTCTGGGTGCTTACCTTATCCTCGTTTGCGTCACGGTCCTCGGTCTGAACCCCTTTCTGGCAATCGTCGTGGCCGCGCCGCTGATGTTCATTCTTGGCTGGATACTGCAAAAGCTGGTGCTGAACAGGACACTGGGCGATGATATTCTGCCACCGCTCTTGGTGACATTCGGCCTTTCGATCGTAATCCAGAACGGGCTGCTCGAAGGCTTTTCCGCAGACAGCCAACGCATTTCGGCCGGTGCCCTGGAGACGGCATCGGTCAGTGTCGGTCCAATCAGCATGGGCGTGCTTCCGCTAATGACTTTCGGATCGGCGATCGCGGTGATCCTTGCGCTCAACCATATCTTTTTCCGCACGGCGATCGGGCGTGCGTTCCGGGCGACCTCGGACGATGCGATCACAGCGAGCCTGATGGGGATCAAGCCGGAACGGGTTTTCGCAACTGCGACGGGGCTCGCCCTAGTCGTGGCTGCCATCGCTGCGCTCTACCTTGGCGTCCGGGCTAATTTCGATCCCTCCATTGGTCCCGCGCGTCTCATTTATGCCTTCGAGGCTGTGATCATTGGCGGTCTCGGCAGCCTTTGGGGCACTTTGGTGGGTGGCATTATCATCGGCGTCGCGCAGACCGTAGGGGCCGCGATCAATCCAGAATGGCAGATCCTGGCGGGTCATGTTGCCTTCCTCGTCGTTCTTCTCATCCGCCCGCGCGGGCTCTTTCCGAGGGCGAACTGATCATGGCTGCCACTTATTCCATTTCGACGCGGACCCCGGCGTCCGGCATTGCAGCAATCGCCGCATTTATATTGCTGATCGCCTTGATCGCAGCGCCGGCCTTTGCGTCTCGCGGCATGATACAGGACCTGTTCTTTATCCTGACCATGCTGACACTGGCCCAATACTGGAACCTGCTGGCAGGCTACGGCGGATTGGTATCGGTCGGTCAGCAAGCCTTCGTGGGCATGGGTGCCTATGCGCTTTACGGTGCGGTCATCCTGGGTGGCATGGACCCGATCTTGTCTATCCTGCTCGCCGGTGGGGCGGCTCTCTTGTTGGCCATTCCCACCGCATTCTTCGCGTTCCGTCTACAAGGGGCTTATTTCGCGATTGGCACTTGGGTGATTGCGGAGGTGGCGCGCCTTTCAGTGGCGCAATGGCAAGCGGTCGGCGGAGGGACGGGCACGTCGTTGCCGCGCGACGCCCTGCGTGACTTGGCTTTAGTGGACGGCATTCGCGCGGTCTTTGACGTGCGCGCCAGTGCGGCGCGTGACATCCTGGCGTACTGGTTGGCCCTTGCACTGGCCGTAGCGACCATTGCTGGCATCTACTGGCTTCTCAGGACGAAGCGTGGCCTCGCGCTGGCGGCGGTACGTGACAATACCGAAGCCGCCAAATCGGTGGGTGTCGATGCGGGGCGCATGAAGTGGCTGGTTTTTCTGACGTCCGCTTTTGGCACCGGGCTGGCAGGCGGATTGATCTATCTTCAGAAGGCGCGAATTTCACCTGACGCGGCTTTCAGCGTAACCGACTGGACCGCCTATGTAATTTTTATCGTCGTCATAGGCGGGATCGGGACAATCGAGGGCCCGATCCTTGGTGTGATGGTCTTCTTCCTGCTGCAAAGCCTGCTGGCGGACTATGGCAGCTGGTACCTAATGATCCTCGGCCTGATCGGGATCGGCGTGATGCTCTTTGCGCCACGCGGGCTTTGGGGACTGATCTCCGAGCGCACAGGCCTGCAACTTTTTCCAATACGTCGCCGCTTGGTTGGCGGTTCAACACCAACGATGGAGGGCTAAATCATGGCCGACTTTGAAACTGACGTTCTCATCATCGGCACGGGTCCGGCAGGGTCGGCGACAGCTGCGCTCTTGTCGAGCTACGGTGTCGAGAACATGGCCGTGAACCGCTATCGCTGGCTGGCCAACACACCCCGCGCCCACATCACCAATCAAAGATGCATGGAGGTGTTACGCGATCTGGGACACGAGGTCGAAGAAGAGGCCTACATGCACGGCGCGCACCAGGACCTGATGGGGGAGAACGTGTTTTGCGAAAGTCTCGCTGGGGAAGAGATCGGGCGGATGAAAAGCTGGGGCAAACATCCTTTGTCCCGTGCCGAGCATCAGCTCGCCTCCCCCTGTCACATGATCGACCTGCCACAGACGTTCATGGAGCCGATCCTGTTCGGGACCGCCTGTCGCCGCGGCACGCAAGCCCGGATGTCGGTGGAGTATCTGCGGCATGAGCAGGATGCCGAGGGTGTGACGGCCACCTGCCTGGATCGCCTTTCGGGCAAGGAATTCACGGTGCGCTCAAAGTACCTGGTGGGCGCGGATGGCGGCAACTCGCTTGTGGCCGAGCACGAGAGCCTGCCTTTTGAAGGGCAGATGGGCGTTGGCGGCTCGATGAACATCCTGTTCCGGGCGGACCTGTCGAAGTATGTCGCGCACCGCCCGTCCGTTCTCTACTGGGTCATGCAACCGGGCGCCGATGTCGGGGGCATCGGCATGGGTCTTGTCCGCATGGTCCGGCCATGGAACGAATGGCTCATTGTCTGGGGTTACGACATCAACCAGCCGGCGCCTGAGGTGGACGAGGCCATGGCCACCGAGGTGGCGCGCCAGCTGGTGGGCGATCCCGAGCTGGAGATCGAGTTGATCAGCGCCAACACTTGGACGGTCAACAACATGTACGCGACAAACATGCAAAAGGGCCGCGTGTTCATCATGGGCGATGCGGCGCACAGGCACCCACCATCCAATGGGCTTGGGTCGAATACATCCATTCAGGACGGCTTCAATCTGGCCTGGAAACTTGCAGCCGTGCTGAAAGGGCAGGCGGGTCCGGGCTTGCTGGACAGTTATTCCGAGGAACGCGCGCCGGTCGCCAAGCAGATCGTGACGCGCGCCAACCAGTCCATCGCCGAGTTTGGCCCGATCTTCGAGGCGCTCGGCATGGCGGAAGGCGTGAAACCTGAAATCATGCAGGAAAACCTCGAGGCCCGTTGTGACACCACGCCCGAGGCCGAAAAGCAGCGCGAGGCGATCCGGGAGGCCATCGCGTTCAAGAAATACGAATTCGACGCCCATGGCGTCGAGATGAACCAGCGTTACCGCTCATGTGCGGTCGAGACCGATGGTCAATTGGAACCGGCCTTCGAACTGGATGCCGAATTGCACTACCAGCCCACCACATGGCCGGGCGCACGGATCCCGCATGTTTGGCTGTTCGATCACAAGACAGGGGACAAGCACTCGACCCTCGATCTCAGCGGTCGTGGCAAGTTCACACTTTTCACGGGGATCGGCGGCGAAGCCTGGGCAGAGGCGGCCAAGGCAATCGGTGCCGCGTTCGGGATGGATATCCGGGTGCATCTCGTAGGTCCGCGCCGAGAGATCGAAGACCTCACCGGGGATTGGGCCCGGGCCCGGGAGATATCCGACTCCGGTTGCATTCTCGTACGCCCCGACCACCACGTTGCCTGGCGTGCCGAGAGCATGAGCGCCGAACCGGAAGGCGACCTCAAACGGGTCCTGTCGAAAATTCTGGCGCGATAAGGGGGATCTTCTGATGGAAGCACATGAAAAAGGGTTCTTCACCGAAGCCGACAGCATAGAGGTCGTCACCGGACGCAATGCCAACGCGAAGAACGAACGGCTCAAGGACGTGATGGAAGTCATCACGCGCAAGCTGCACGAAGCGGTCAAGGAGATCGAGCCGACGCAGGAGGAATGGTTCAAGGCGATCATGTTTCTCACTGAGACCGGGCATAAGTGCGACGAGTGGCGGCAGGAGTTCATCCTGCTGAGCGACACGCTGGGCGTCTCGATGCTGGTGGATGCGATCAACTCCCGCCGCCCGACCGGTGCTTCAGAGAACACGGTGCTCGGACCCTTTCACGTCCCGGATGCGCCAGAATACGAGATGGGGACAAACATCTGTCTGGACCAAAAGGGTGAGGACATGGTTGTCCATGGCCGCATCCTCGACACCGATGGCAATCCCATTGCGGGGGCCAAGATCGATGTCTGGCAGACTAATGATGATGGGTTCTACGACGTCCAGCAAAAGGGCTTGCAGCCTGACTTCAATTTGCGGGGTGTCTTCCGGACCGGTGAGGATGGAAGCTATTGGTTTAAAGGGGTCAAACCCCGCTTTTATCCGATCCCCGATGACGGTCCGGTTGGCAAACTCCTTGGCCATTTGGGTCGTCACCCCAACCGTCCAGCGCACCTTCACTTCATCATCTCGGCCGAAGGTTATGACACCCTGACAACTCACATTTTCGATCCTGACGATCCCTACATCAATTCGGATGCCGTCTTTGGCGTAAAGGAGAGCTTGCTGGCGGACATCAAGCGTGTCGACGACCAAGACCGTGCCGCCGAAGTGGGGTTCGAGGGTGCCTATTGGGACATCGACTTTGATTTTGTTCTTGCGCGGGTGTGAGCCATGACAAAACCTTGCATAATTTGCGTTGCGATCACCGGCTCCCTGCCAACCAAGGCGAATAACCCTGCGGTTCCGATCACGGTGTCGGAGCAAGTCGAGAGTACGCACGCCGCCTTCGAGGCAGGGGCCACGATCTGCCATGCCCATGTGCGCAATGATGATGAAACCCCGTCTTCTGATCCCGACAAGTTCGCGCGCCTCAAGGAAGGCCTGGAAAAGCACTGCCCGGGGATGATCATCCAATTTTCAACGGGAGGTCGGTCGGGCGCTGGAAAGACACGTGGTGGAATGTTGCCGCTCAAGCCCGACATGGCGTCTCTGTCGGTTGGGTCGAACAACTTCCCGACGCGGGTTTACGAGAATCCGCCGGATCTCGTGGCGTGGCTGGCTTCCGAAATGAAGGTTCACGGCGTTAAGCCAGAGATTGAGGCCTTCGATCTCAGCCATATCCTGAAAGCCAAGGAAATGGCTGATCGCGGAGAGCTGGCGGGTACTCCCTACGTGCAGTTCGTCATGGGCGTGAAGAATGCCATGCCCGCAGACCGGGACGTCTTTGACTACTACGTCAAAACCGTCGGGCGGTTGTTTGGCCCGGATGCCCCTTGGTGCGCGGCCGGGATTGGGCGCCATCAGTACGAGCTGAACGACTGGGCGATCAGTGCAGGTGGTCATGCGCGGACGGGCCTGGAGGACAATGTCCGGATCGACCGGGACACTCTTGCACCGTCGAACGCGGCGCTGGTCTCGCGCACCGCCGAACTCTGCGCGCGGTACGACCGACCCGTCGCCACTCCGGCGCAGGCACGCGCCATTCTCGGTCTGCAAGCAGCTTGAGATAAGGGACAGCGGAATGAACGACAAAGTGCAGAAAGCCGATGAAGCCGCGCGCTCAGTGCTGTCAGAGCAAATCAGCTTGAGGCGGGCAGGGCGGTTTCGTAGCCTCGTCGGATGACCAAATCTGATCCATTTCGCTATCTCAAAACGAGCCGTGAGATAATCCGCTTGGCGGTGATGCTGCAGGTGCGGTTTCCGCTGTCGCTCCGCAATGTTGAAGACCTGCTTCATGAACGCGGCGTCGATGTGAGGCAGGAAGCTGTGAGATTTTGGTGGCACCGGTTCGGTCCGTTGTTCGCGTCCGAGATTAGAAAACGGCGGATTACGGGCATGAAATCCAGCAAGTGGCTCTGGCATCTGGACGAGATGTTCGTGAAGATCAACGGCGAGCGGCATTATCTATGGCGGGCTATCGATCATGAAGGCGAAATCCTGGAAAGCTTCGTCACAAAGACAGGTAACAAGAAAGCCGCGTAGAAATTCTCTAAGAAAACAATGCGCAAACACGGTCGACCTGAAGTCATCGTCACGGACCTGCTACGGTCGGACGGTGCGGCCCTGAAGGAGATTGGTGCAGGTGGCAGGCAGGAAACGGGCCGTTGGCTGAACAATCGAGCAGAGAATTCACATCTGCCTTTCCGACGACGAGAACGGGCGATGCTTCGCTTCCGGCACATGCGAAGTTTGCAGAAATTCGCCGCCGTCCACGCCTCAATTGACAACCTGTTCAATTTGGAAAGAAGCCTTCACCCACGACCCAATTTTAAACTCAACCGTGCCGCTGCTCTTTCTGAGTGGCGCAGTCTCGGCACGGCAAAACGGGCAGTGTCGCTGTCGTTGTGGAGACTAATTCGAATTCGTCTGGCAGCACCTTCAGGCCGCCAGCACTCACTCAAACGGCTGGAAGGGCTCGGCAAAGCGAGCAGCAACAACAACGGAGGCAAAATGAAAGTTGTGCCGAATTCGCATGTTTGAACCTAATTTTTCGTAAATCAACACTTTTTCCGCGCGTAGATTTCTCTACGCTCTCGTATGATAGACTTCTGGTTTTAAACAAAAAGGTAGTTGGGAACACCCATAGGTGCGAGTGTGTTCTCCTGAGCGGCGAAGCGATTTGAGGCTGCTTGGAAACGAAGAAAGGAGTGAAAAATGGGATTTGGTGAAGCCGTTAAAACGTGTTTCTCGAAATACTTCCAGTTCTCCGGTCGGGCTATACGCTCAGAATACTGGTGGTTCTTCTTGTTTGTGGTTCTCGTGAGTGCTGCTTTGGCTGTGTTGGATACGATCCTATTCGGGACCGACCCCGAAACAGGGCAGGGATCTCGGGTTCTGTCCTCTGTTTTCCAACTGGCCGTTCTCATACCTATGCTGGCCGCCGGTTGGAGAAGGCTGCATGATACAGGACGACCTGGCTGGTACTTGCTGCTGCCGATGGCGCTCAGCATTGCATCGCTATTTGTTATGCTGGGTGGGGTGGCGTTCTTCTCGGTATTGGAGCAAGGGACGGAAAACCCCGATGCATTGCGGGGACCCGCGGCAGTCTTGGGTGCGACCGGTATTGTTGTTGTCTCAATTCTTCAATTGGTTCTGTCCATCCTGATGATCTGGTGGCTGTCGCGACCTTCCCAAGAAGGCGCAAACGACTACGGCGAACCTGCTTCCTGATCTGGTTGCCCAGGTAACGGGCCGGATCCCTGCTGAATGACTGCGCGAAACGTAACACCATGGAGAGAAAAAATGAGGTTCAAAACGATTTCCATTGGAGCGTTGATGATGGCAATGGCGACCACAGCATCGGCGGAGTGGTCGTTCAACTCCGGGCCTAATCCCAATGCGTTTATTCAGACCGGAAACATGACGCTGGAGCTTCAGTGTGACCGTATCCGTTTTGCTCCGGCTGGATATGAAGACAGCCAGGACATTGTGCAGAAGCAAGGGCTTTCCATTCGGTTTTTGAAGAACGGCACCACCGAAGTTGGGGCATTCCAGGTTGGCGCAGAAAACGCGGCTTTGCAGATCGTAGACAACTATCCCGTCGAGGTCAGTTTCAAGAGTCAGCAGGACTACGGTTTTGTATTGGACCAGCTTGCAGCCAATGCATCGGTTAACCTGTCTATGATTGATCAAGATATCAGCTATGGAATCTTTGACTTGAAAGGTTCCGGTGCGGCAATTCGGTCCCTTCGTTCCGTGTGCGACTCAGATACTAGCCAGGGGGGTTCCTACGAAGCACCCGAAGGCATCGTCTATTGTGGTGGCGGAGCGATAAAACGCCAGATCGAATATGTAATTCTGGACAATCCGGAGGGGGAGTGGGACGCGCGAGTAACAGTAAACGGCGAGTCGATCAGAGCCATGACGGCCTACAGTTACTTCGGAAACTCTGTGCCGCCCGCCGGATTTGTCGTCGCCCTGCTTGGGGAGGACAGGTCCGAGTTTCTGATTTTTAACGAAGGCTCGGCAAACTGGCTGGAATATGGGGACTACAGGTATGATCAGTGCAATTGATACCTCCTTCCAGCCAGCTTCCCAAATAGCGCGTCAGATGAAATGTTTGGTCGCCGGGATTGTGCTCGCTTCGGGCCTTGTTTGGGCCTCACCATCTGTCGCGGCTGATGTTTCGCAACTTCCGCCCGGTTTGCAGACGAAGGTTGATCTGGCGGCACAAGCCTGCGCGGAGTTCAATGACGGTAAGTTTGACATAGCTTGGGGCGCCGTTGAAAGGGTCGATCTCGACGGAGATCTACAACGCGACTGGGTTCTGAATGAGTCTGGTTTTGCGTGTTCGAGCGCCGCATCTCTTTATTGCGGAACTGGCGGATGCATGTCTCACTTTTGGGTTGGCGAAGCGGTGCACTCCTTGCTCAACCAAGGCTGGACGGTCGTTGACTTCGGGCGTCAACGCATTGTTCTTGCGGATGTCCACGGAACCAATTGTGACGGAATAAACCCGACGCCTTGCGCAACAGCCAGTGTTTGGGATGGCGAAGCCAAGACTTGGCGCTCGTCTGCTGGCGATTGGGAGTAAAATGCATTTTGGACACCGCAAAAAAGCCTGAGAGCCTGTTTGTTCGATGGACACTGTCAGACAAATCTGCTTGAGACGGGCAGGGCGGGTTTGTAGCTTCCGTCAATGACTAAACGCTCTCCTTTCAAGTACTTTAAGACCAGCCCCGAGATAATCCGCCTAGCGGTCAAGCTGTACGTTCGGTTTCTTCTTTCGTTGCGCAACGTCGAGGATCTGCCGCATGAACGCGGCATCGACGTGAGCCACGAAGCTGTGCGGTTCTGGTGGCATCGGTTCGGGCCATTGTTCGCTGCCGAAATCCGGAAGCGCTGGATCGAGGGCATGTGTTCAAGCAAGTGGCGCTGGCATCTTGACGGGATGTTAGTGAAGATTAACGGCGAAGGGCACTACCTTTGGCGGGCCGTAGATCATGAGGGCGAGGTTCGGGAAAGCTTCGTTTCGAAGAGGCGTGACAAAAAGGCAGCGCTGAAATTTCTCAAGAAAGCAATGCGCAAGCACGGCCGACCCGAGACCATCGTTACCGATCGGCTCAGATCCTACGGCGCTGCCTTGAAGGAAATCGGTGCTGGCCTTCTCCAAAAAAACCGGTCGTTGGTTGAACAACCGTGCCGAGCATTCACACCTGCCCTTCCGACGGCGAGAGCGGGCGATGTTGCGCTTCCGGCGGATGCGAAGTTTGCAGAAATTCGCATCTGTCTACGCTTCGGTCTACAACCTGTTCAACTTGGAGCGCAGCCTCTACTCCAGAACAAATTTCAAGCTGAACCGCGCCGGCGCAATTGCCGAGTGGCGCTGTCTCTGTGCTGAATAAGGGGCAGCGATCCTGCCCTTGTAGAAACGAGTTAGAATTTGTCTGACACCACCCAAGACCAAATTTCAGGCTGAACCGCGCTGCTGCCCTCGCCGAGCGGCGCGGTCTCTGCGTTGAACAAGGAACAGCCATCCTGCCCTCGTAGATACGAGTTCGAATTGGTCTGGCAGCACCCCTCATGCGGCTTCATCAAGTTTGGTGGTTTCAGTTGATCCGATCAAGTTGGAATGAAGCGCCTTGATCGCATCTTCGACGGTATCCCGGGGCACGACGAACTGAATGTCGACATTGCGCGTTGTCTGGTGCGCGGCGATCACGTCGATGCCTGCGTCCTCTAGCGCCCGCAACCCGGCGCTGAAACAGCCAAGCCCGGACAGATCGCGCCCGATCGCCGATACGATCGCGACCGAGCGGGCATTGATGTCGGCCGACGGGAAGGCGCGTTCCATGTCGGCGATCACCCGCCGCACCGTCTTCAGCGAAGCTTCGACGTAATGCGTGATCGTGTTGGCGTTCGAGGTTTTCGACGCAATGCGCACCTTGTGGCGTTTCAACGCCTCGAGTGCGGCGCTGTCATAGCCTTTGACGCCCACCATGTCCTGCTCGAACAGCTCCAGCGCCACAACATCTAGGCCGGTGATGATCTCGACCGCCGGTCGCTGGGCGGGCTGATCGTCGATCAGCGTGCCGGGATCGGACGGGTCGAACGCGTTGGTGACGCGCAAGGCGACATTGGATTGGCGCAGGATCTTTGCAGCGTTGGGGTGGATGGCTTCCATACCCATATTCGACAGCTGGTCGGCGACATCGTAGTTCGTGTGCCCCAGCTTGCGCACGGCGTCCGCCCCCACGAGGGCCGGGTCGGCCGAGGACAGGTGGAACTCCTTGTGGATGATCGCCTCGGTCGCCTTGGTCAGAGCCGCGATGTTTGAGAACGTAACCTCGGAATACCCCCGGTCATACTCGCGCATCAACCCTTCGCGGCATTGCGCGTAGCCGGTGACGATGGGCAGCTCGCGGCTCAGGTCCACATCGGCCAGGGCGCGCGAAATCCGTTCTTCCAGCGAATATTCGGTTTCGTCGCGCCAGCCGCTGAGATCGACGAACCGCGCATTCACTCCGGCGCGCCGCAGCATCAGCGTGGTGACGAAGGCGGAATGCGCCTCGCCCAGCCCGGCCAGCAACTCGCGCACGATCATCATCTGGCTGGACAGGCGGAAATGTCCGTACGAGCACAGGCGCCGCAGGTCGAACAGGCAGCTGCGGGCGCCCTCAATACGGTCGCGCACGAAATCTTCGGCCAAGGCGCGGTCGCCTTGATTGTCCAGAACCGCGTTGTGGGCCTGGGACATCGCGTCGGCCACGCGGGTCAGCGCGCCCAGCCAGCCGTGATCGCTGTCGTCATTGGCAAACAGGGCGTAGACGCCCGGCTCGCCCGATTTTTTGTGTTCGAGCAGCATGTTAGTGATGCCGCCAAAGGCCGAGACCACAAGGACTCGGCGGTACAAGTCCGCGCCCTTGCGGTCGCCGATGATCAGCGTATCGCGCAGTTCGCGGACACGGCTCATCGATGTTCCGCCGATCTTCTCGACGGTGTGTTCAGGAAAAGTCACGGATGTTTCACCCGGCGCACGCCGGGGCCTCTTTAGGTGGATTCCAATGCGTAAGAGCCGTCTTCGCGGTGCACTTCCTTGCCGGTGACCGGCGGGTTGAATACGCAGGCCATGACCAACTCTTCGTCGGCGCGCAGGATGTGACGGTCATGTTTGTCCAGCGCATACATGACGCCAGGCCGGATGTGGTGGGTCTCGCCGGTAGCGACGTCCGTGATCGAGCCGGATCCCTGCATGCAATAGACGCTTTCAAAATGGTTCTTGTATTCGAACGTGTGCTCGGAGCCTTCCTCGAGAAAAGTGATGTGGAAGGAAAATCCCATCCCGTCCTGGGCCAGCAGCATCCGCACCGATGACCACTGCGCATCCGAGACGACCCGATCGGGGTCATTTTGGATGATGTCGTTGAAATCGCGTATAATCATGATCTTACTCCGCCGCCATTTTCTTGGTTTCCATCGCGTCCCGCGTGGCATCCAGCAGGATCGTAAGCCCGCGCCGGAAGGTCTCGTCGGGGGTTGTCAGCGGTGCCAGCACCTTGACCACCTGATCTTCGCTGCCCGAAGTTTCAATTATCAGGCCACGGTCGAACGCGCGGCTGCAGATATCGGCCGCCAGATCGCCGGACTGGACATCGACGCCCTGCATCATGCCGCGCCCCTTGAGCCGGGCGCCCGGCACCAGCGCGGCCACTTCGGCCAGGGCCGAGGTCAGGATCCGCGCCTTGGCGTCGGTCTGTTTGCGGAACGTGTCATCCGACCAGAATTTCTCGATCGCCACGCGGGCGGTGACGAAGGCATGGGTGTTTCCACGGAACGTGCCGTTGTGTTCGGCCGGGCCGAACAGGTCGTATTCCGGTCGCACCAGCATCAGGGCCATCGGCAGGCCAAAGCCCGACACCGATTTTGCCAGCGTCACGATATCGGGGGTGATGCCCATGTCCTCGAACGAGAAGAACCCGCCGGTCCGGCCGCAGCCGGCCTGGATATCGTCGATGATCAGCAAGGCACCATGTTCCCGGGCCAGCGCCGCCACGCGTTTCACCCATTCAGGGCTGGCCGCGTTCAGGCCGCCTTCGCCCTGAACGGTTTCCAGCAGAATGGCCGCCGGGGCGTCGATCCCGCTGGAGCTGTCTTTCAGCATGGCCTCGAGGAAATCGGCGGCATCGTGATCGCCCGGAAAAAATCCGTCATAGGGCATCCGGGTCACGCCGTTCAGCGTGGTGCCTGCGCCTTCGCGGTGATACGCGTTTCCGGTGGTGGCCAAGGCGCCCATCGTCACGCCGTGAAAGCCGTTGGTGAAGGCGATGATATTGTTCCGGCCCGTCGCCTTGCGCGCCAGTTTCAACGCCGCCTCAACCGCGTTGGCGCCGGTCGGGCCGGTGAACATCACCTTGTGATCCATGCCGCGCGGCTTGAGGATATGGCGCTCGAACGCCTCCAGAAACTCGGCCTTGGCATCGGTGTGCAGGTCCAGGCCGTGGGCCAGACCGTCCGAGGTGATGTGTTCGATCAGCGCGACCTTCATATCGGTGTCGTTGTGGCCGTAGTTCAGCGACGAACAGCCCGACAGAAAATCGATATAGGTTTTGCCCTCGGCGTCGGTCAGTTCGGACCCCTGCGCCCGGGTAAAGATGGTGTCAAAGCTGCGGCAATAGCTGCGCGCCTTGGATTCACGACGTTTGAATACAGTTGCTTCGGCTGACGTATCAGTCGGCATATCAAGTCCTTTTGGGATTGGAAGGGGATAAAGGGGCAGGCGCCACATCTGGTCGCGCCCCGGTCAGGCCGCCAGTTTCGCGGCCTGAGGCAGGTCGATCGTGACCATGAATTCGGTGCTGTGACGATCTTTGAAATGCTGGGCCTGGGTGAAATAGGGCTGGCTTTTCAGGATCGCATCGCGGGATTTCGAGAACTTGCGGAACAGCGCCCACGAGGCCGCGTTGTCACGAGTGATGGTGGTCTGCAGGCTGGTCACATCGCGGCAGGCATCGCGCTGCAGCAGGGCGCTCAGCATCACCGTGCCCAAACCGAGTCCGCGCGCCTTTTCGGCCACGGCGACCTGCCAGACGAACACCGTTTCGGGGTCGTAGGGCAGGATATAAGCGGACACCCAGCCGACGATCTCACCGTCCAGCTCGGCCACCACGCATGTGTCCTTGAAGTGATCGCATTGAAGCAGGTTGCAGTACATCGAGTTCTCATCGAGCGGCTTGCACGCCCGCACCAGTTCCCAGATGGCCACGCCGTCTTCGGCGGCGGGCTGACGGATCTGAGGGGTTGGCTTCTTGAACAACTCTCTTGTGTGCTTCATGGATCTCACTGCCCTTCTCTTACTTTGAAAAGCTAAGTAACAGCGCGCATCGCCAAATTCAACCCAGTCTCCAAAATTTACAAATATGGCGAAGAAAAACAGAAATTCTCTAGCTAATATCAAGTCGAGTGGCGGAATGTGTTTCGATTTTCGAATAAAAATTGCTCGGGCCGGATATTGAAAATTCATGCCGGCTCTGCCAGTAATCAGTGATGGACCGTATCGATGCCAGCCTTGTTGCCTTGCGCCGCATTCTGCGCGCCACCGACCTGTTCGGGCGGGAACTGGCCCAATCCGTGGGGCTGACCGCCGCCCAGTTCCGGGTTCTGCAGATCGTGGCCGAGACCGGCCAATGCACGGCCACCGCCATCTCGCAGCGCATGCGCATTTCACAGGCGACCGTGACCTCGCTGGTCGACAAGCTGGTCCGTCATGACATGGTGCAGCGAGTAAAGTCGCAGACCGACCGGCGGCAGACCAACATCGTGATTACCGAGAAGGGCAAGCAGGCAATCGCCCAAGCACCGGACCCGCTGCAGCAACGGTTCGTGAGAAAGTTCGACGCCCTGGAGGATTGGGAACAGGCCGCATTGATCGCCGCGCTTGAACGTGTCGCTGCGATGCTGGACGCCGAGGATATAGACGCGGCGCCCGTTCTGGACACCGGTGAATCGCTGACTTTGTCATAGCGCCAGACTGCCAATGCACCCGACGCGTGGAGTCAGAACCCTAGTTCGGCGCACGGCTTTGGGTGCCGACGGCAACGTCGTCAATCGGCCCCACCTGTCGCGAAGGCCTGATTTACCTTTTCCAAAAGCTCCAGACATTTCGACAACTGATCGACGGAAAGAAACTCATCCGCCTTGTGGGCCTGCTCGATGCTGCCGGGGCCGCAGACCACCACGTCCATTCCAAGCTGTTGAAAGATTCCGGCTTCGGTACCGAAGGGCACAAGATCTGCCGAATTGGCTCCGGTCAGCCTTGACAAGAGGCGCCTCGCCTCGTTGCCCTCAACCGGGACCAACCCGGCAACCTCGCCGATGATGTCGGTTTCGATGCGGGCTTCCGGGTACACCGCCCGCATGGCAGGCAGCAGCGTATCGTTGCAGTACTCGGCCATCGCCTGTTTGACGAAATCCGCATCCGAGGGCTGAACCGGCCGCACTTCCCACGCGACCTGCGCCTTTGGCGGGATGACATTGTGCGTGCTGCCACCATGCAGCGCGCCGACATTCAATGTCGTCCAGGGCGGATCAAAGCGACTGTCTTCAGGCGCCATGGATTTCAGTTGCTCGCGCAACTCCAGAAGTCGCGCCACATAGCGCACGACATATTCCACGGCATTCACGCCAAGATCCGGGGCCGATCCGTGCCCTTCGAGCCCCTGAAACCGGGTCGTGTATTCGAAGCAGCCCTTGTGGCCTTCGATCACTCGCATCATCGTCGGCTCACCGATGATGGCCATCGCTGGTCGCCGTCCACGCCTGGCCAGAAGGCGCGCCAGGTGCTGCGCGCCGACGCAGCCGGTTTCCTCGTCGTAGGTAAAGGCAAAGTGGATCGGCGCCTTGCGGGGCGTCTGGGCGAATTGCGGCGCCATGGCAAGGGTTGCAGCGACGAGTCCCTTCATGTCACAGGTTCCGCGCCCGTACAGACGCCCATCGCGTTCAACCAGTTGAAACGGGTCCGAAGACCACTCCTGGTCTGTGACGGGAACCACATCGCAGTGTCCGGACATGACCAGCCCGCCATCGAAATCCGGGCCAAGCGTGGCGAACAGATTGGCCTTCAGGCCGGTGGGGTCGTGAAAGATCTCAACCTGCGCACCGCACCCGTCCAGATAATCCGCGATGTATCCGATCATCGCCAGATTGCTGTCGACCGAAACCGAGGGAAAGGCGATCAGGTCGCTCAGAATGCGCTTGGTTTCTTCAAGCATGGATCAGGTCTTTACGAATAGCTTGCGGTCGATGCTGCACAGCGGTTCAGCCGCGCCGGTGTCCCGGATCAGGATGGTTTCGGTTGTCTCCAACCCCCAACTCTCCATCCAGAGCGCCGGCATGAAATGGAACACCATGCCCGGCTCCAGAACCGTTTCATCCTCGCTGCGGATCGAAGCCGTGCGTTCGCCCCAGTCGGGCGGGTAGCTGAGGCCGACGGGATAGCCCATGCGCCCCGACCGTTCGATTCCGTGTTTTTCCAGAACGCTCATGAAGGCATTGGCGATGTCACAGGTGCGGTTTCCCGCGCGCGCGGCCTCCAAGCCTGCGGCGACACCTTCAAGCTGCGCTTCTTCGGCGCGCAGCATGTCATCGGATGGCTGGCCCAGAAACACCGTTCGCGACAGCGGTGCGTGATAGCGGCGGTAGCACCCCGAGAGTTCGAAAAAGGTTGCCTCGCCCTCGCGCATGGGGGCACCGTTCCAGGTCAGATGGGCAGCGGTTGCGTCAAGGCCGGATGGTGTCAGCGGAACGATGGCCGGATAGTCGCCCCAGTCGTCGCTGATCCCGGTGATGCCGGCATACATGATGTCGGCCACAAGGTCGTTCTTGCGCACGCCGGGTGCGGCGCGGTCGATCGCGGTTCGGACCACCTTGTCGGTGATCCGCGCCGCCTTGCGGATAAAGGCGATTTCATCGTCGGACTTGACCAACCTTTGCCAGTTCACAAGCGCAGTGGCGTCCTGAAACTCGGCGTCTGGCAGTTCTGCGACCAGAACCGAATGCGCCTTGGCCGAGTAATAGTAGTTCTCCATCTCGACGCCGATCCGGGCTTTGTCCAAACCGCGCGCTCTGAAATGGACCGCGAGATCCTGCATCGGGTGGACGTCGGTCGATTGAACGAAATAGTCGGCATATCCAAGGATGTTGTCATGCTGCATCCAGCAGGTGCGGCGCCCACCCATCATGTCCATGTAGCGCCCCCACCAGATCGGTTCGCCCTCCATCGTCAGAACTACGCCCTGATGGACATAGAAGGACCAGCCGTCATAGCCCGTGAGCCAGGCCTGGTTGGACGGATCGGTGACAAAGATTGCATCCAATCCCGCCCGCGCCATGGCGGCGCGGGTTTTGGCCAAGCGGCGCTGATATTCCGCTTGGCTGAATGGTGCGTTGGCATGCGACATGGACGCCTCCTCAACCCAAAACCGCTCGGACCGCGCGCGCGGTAGCTGCGACGATCCGGTCCGCCTCGTCCCGTGTCAGGCAGAAGGGTGGCGCAAAGCCCAGAATGTCACCCTGCGGCATGGCGCGGGCAATGATGCTGTCCTGCTCCAGCAATTTGGCGGCAATCTGGGGGCCGATCTTTGCATCAGCATCAAGGAAGGTACGGCTTGCCTTGTCGGCCACGAACTCGACCGCACACAGCATGCCCTCGCCGCGCACCTCGCCGACGTTGGGATGATCCCCCAACGCGTTCTGCATGGCCGCATTCAGGTATGCCCCCACGGTCCCGGCGTTTTCGACCAGACCGAGGTCATCCAGCAGCTTCAGGTTGGCAACCCCGGCCGCCGCGCCAATCGGATGGGCAGAGTAGGTCCAGCCGTGGCCGATCGGGCCGTTTTCGTCGGTGCCCTGTTCCAGAACTTTCCACATTTTTTCGGATACGATGGAACCCGATAGCGGTGCATAGGCCGAAGTCAGCCCTTTGGCGATCGTGATCAGATCCGGGCGCAGTCCGTAATGCTCGGAGCCGAACATTGTGCCCAGCCGGCCAAATCCGGTGACGACCTCATCGGCGACCAGCAGAATGTCGTGCTTTTCAAGCACCGCCTGAATGGCTTCCCAGTACCCGTCAGGAGGTGGAACGATCCCGCCCGTGCCCAGCACCGGCTCGCCGACAAAGGCAGCGATCGTGTCGGGGCGTTCGCGATCGATCAGCGCCTCCAGCTCGGCCACGCAATGGGCAACGAACCCGGCTTCGTCCTGCGCCGGGTCCGGGCGACGGAAATAGTAGGGCGCCTCGGTATGGATCACCTGGGCCAGTGGCAGGTCGAACTTGTTGTGGAACAGCTCAAGCCCCGTAAGCGAGCCGGTCATGAGACCCGACCCATGATAGCCCCTCCAACGCGAGATGATCTTCTTTTTCTCAGGCTGTCCGAGGATGTTGTTGTAGTACCAGATCAGCTTGATGTTGGTTTCATTGGCGTCCGAACCGGACAGGCCGAAATACACTTTCGACATATGCGCGGGCGCGCGGTCGAGGATCATTTTGGACAGGGTGATCGAGGCCTCGGTCCCGTGGCCGACATAGGCATGGTAATAGGCAAGCTCCTGAGCTTGATCGGCAATGGCCTCGGCAATCTCGGGTCTGCCATAGCCCACATTCACGCAATACAACCCGGCAAAGGCATCCAGCAGACGGTTGCCGTCGCGGTCCTCGATATGGCAGCCGGTGCCGCCGGTCACCACCCGATGCGGCAGGTTACCCCGTGCGAATTCCGCCAGATGCGTCGATGGGTGGAAAAAGTTCTCGCGGTCCCACTGTTCAAGTTGGTCATTGTGAAGCATGGCTTACCCTACGTGTTCAGGCGGCGCGCCGCCGGTTGTCATGAAAGGAGCCGTTTGCACGCATTGGACCGAAACGGTTCAACCTGAGCAGACTGGCTCCGCTCACCCGGACAGCAGCGCGCAATGCCTTTATTGCCAGGGCGACGCGATGGAAGCACGAAACAGCGCAAGCCGCAATTGAAATTGGCATCCCCTTCAGCGTCTGCTCGGTCGCCTTTGAGACGCCTCTTTCACCGCTGTAGTTCGAACCGGGATCTTGTCAGAGCAAATCGTTCTGAAAGCCTGATGTCGGTTCGGTTGTGGATCTCGGCGGCGCTATAGTAATCCTTTCTACTTGCAGAAAAAATTATTGTGCCCTCCGGTTGCCCAAGAGGGTGGGCAAGGGGGGGGCGGCTGCGAGTCGTCTGACAATGCCTCAATCAGGACGATGGCACATTTCTTTTACCACGACTTGACGCGAGGGCCTTTGCAGACGTGCAAGCCGATGAAGCCCGGCGTCACATTACCTATTGCACCTATTGCGGAGGCGGAATCTTCGCCACTGTTGATGCTTTCTGGCTGTATCAATTGGGGCACGACCATGTGGCTGTCTATGAGAACTCGATGAGCGAATGGGGGCCCGACGAAAATCTGCCGATGGAGACAGGTCAACACCGTGCAATGCCGTGATGTTCCTGATGGGTGACGCCATCCCCAACTCCGCGACAGCCGTTGTCTCGGACCGGTCAGGATACATTCAGCACATCGATGTCGGAATGCTGGAAGAATGTGCCGCTGCCAAGAATGGCCGTGTCTGGGTCATGGTGCTCCCGGGCACATACGTTTCTGAAAACCAGGCACTGGCTAGCACTTCCGGCAAGCTGGATGAGGAACGGGTAAAGAATGCTTTTCTGGTCGGAGAAGAGCGCAGCTTCGATCAGGACCCGCGTTTCCGTCTCCAGGTCCTTTCGGAAATTGCCCAACGGGCGCTGTCACCAGGGATCAACGATCCGACGACCGCAATTTCCAGCATGGGACGGCTGCTGCGGTTGTTGTTGCCCTTGACCTCCGAAACATCCTCGCCAGGAAATTGAGTTGCACTCACGTTGGCGTTCCGCCGATCGCGGCAGCGAGTTTGTTGAAAGACGCATTCGACGCCATCGCACTGAATGCCGGCGACAAGTTCGAAGTTCATCTGTTCCAGCAATCGGCTTTGGGACGACTGGCGCATAGCCAAGACACCGAAGTGGCAGTGGCTGCCCGCGTGGCATCTGCTCGCGCACTGGCCTTCTCGGATCGTGACTTGGCATTTAAAGAAGACCGGGACCGCGTTCTTGCCGCGGCCCCGGATATGGCTTCGAGGATTAGCTCCAATCGTTGAACGCCTGAACCGTTCCGGCTCTATCAGAAGCGGGTTGCCGCCTTCTGGATCGCCTCTTGAATTTCTTTCCATGCCTTCTCTGATCCGAGCCGGACATCATCCCAAGCGTTGTCGCTGGATTTTTGAACCTTGTCGATTTGCTCTTTCGCCTCGCCACGCTTGCTGCGGATCTTCTTCAATTGATCCTCGTATTCCATCTTGGCGTCGGCCTCTGCCTTCTTCCAGCGCGCCTCGAGTTCCTCGATCTGCGCATCCCAACGGTCCAGTTGTGCTTTTGCTGCTTGAATGAATTCTTTGCGTGTGGTCATCGCTTTGTCCTTCACCTGTAAGAAAAACTTTACACTTACTTCTTTTAGGCAGTCGCGATGGCCTTCAGCATCCATACCGCCTCTTCGTGTTTTGCCATTCTAGTGTTCATGAGATCTTCCGTGGCCCCGTCGCCGTGACGTGATGCAAGAGCAGCAGTCTCTCTCAACCTGCGCGCCAGCGACTCATTATCGTAGATCAACTGTTCCATCATGCCATGCGCGTCCCTGATCGTTTCTTCTTCGGTCAAATGCGCTTGGCTGACCATGTCTGTGACGGACAAGGGAGCGATCTGACCCAGGGCTCGAATACGCTCGGCCAATGCGTCGATGGCCTCGAACAAGTCGCGGTACAGTCTCTCGGTCAATTCGTGGATCGGTACGAACAAGGGGCCGACCACGTTCCAATGGTACCCTTGCGTCTTTATCATCAACAGAACGCTGTCACACAGAACCTCGGTGACTGCGTTTGATATCCACTCATTCTTGTCGATACCGGTATCATGCATTTCGTTCTGGGGTTCGGTTTTCAGAACTTGCTGTGTCATTCTTTTCCCTTTCCCTATTTCGGTCATTCACGAAAACTAGGGTTGCGATAGAGAAAAATCAAATAAAAACATATATTTAATGTATGTATTTTGTGCTTCTTGTGTTTGTTGCTGATCTAGATTGACTAGCGCTGGAGGCGGAAATTTACCTAAAAGCTGATGTCAAGGAGGTTCATTGCCTTACGTATGTGGAGTGAGTGATGTGATACATAAGCGAGCGAGGAACGATGCCCAATCAAGATCGACCACCGAAGCGCACCGAAAAGCTGCAGCTGATGCTGGATGTTGAAGAGCTGAAGGTCATTGATGACTGGCGATTTGAAAACCGACTTCCATCGCGCGCAGCTGCCATTCGCGAGCTGATCCGAAGAGGACTGAACACGGATGAATTCGAAGAGCCGCCGACGGAGATTCCTTCAGGCGAATTTCGCGTTGTCGACGATTCCGATTGACCTGTCAGTGGTGGTAGAGGGGCATTTTCAGAGGACTTGTCAGAGGGATTCAGGTTGAGGCAGGCAGGGCGGTTGCGTGGCCTCGCGACATGATCAGAAGTGCTGTCAAAGGAAACCGGCTTGGGGGGGGGAAGGCGATTTTGTAGCGTCCAGCCATGACCAAACGCTCGCCATTTCGCTGTTTCAAGATCTAGCCCGAGATCATCCACCTTGCAGTGATGCTGTACATTCGTTTCCCGCTCTCGTTTCGGAATGTCGAAGATTTGTTGCACGAGCGAGGCATCGACGTGAGCCACGAAACTGTCCGGTATTGGTGGAACAGGTTTGGCCCTATGTTCGCTGCTGAGATCTGAAGAAAGCGTGTTCAGCAATTGAGAGCCTACACCAAATGGACGTGGCACGTGGACGAGGTTTTCATGAAGGTGAATGGCAAGAGAAACTACCTCTGGCGGGCCGTTGATCGTGAGGGCGAAGTGCAGGAAGCAATCGTTACCAAACGCCGAAACAAGGCTGCAGCAATGAAACTCCTCAAGAAATTGATGAAGCGGCACGGTTGCGCCGAGGAGGTCGTCACAGATCGATTCCCTTCCTACAAGGCTGCGTTCAGAGAAATGGGCGCGCTCGAAAAACAACAGACGGGCAGGTGGCTTAACAACCGAGTCGAGAATTCACACCTTCCTTTTCGACGGCGCGAACGCGCCATGCAACGTTTCAGGCGCATGCGAAGTTTACAGAAGTTCGACGCCGTCCATCTCTCCGTCTACAACCACTGCAACCAAGAAAGATCGCTCACCAGCAGAGACTCCTTCAAGCTGAACTGGGCCGCTGCTCTTAGCGACTGGCGTGAACTTAGTTCCGGATAGGTTCGCGGTTTCCGTGGCAAACTGAGACTGGTTCGCATTCGTCTGACAGCACCTTCGGGGCTAGGTTCAAGACTATTCGACGTACGAAACCTACAACCCAAAGCCCACGTTTCCCGTTGCTTGATCATAATATTTGCCAAACATACCAGCGTCGCGAGCTGGGCTCTGGAGGCTATGTGTCAGTTTCCGGCTTTGCGACGCGTGACGCTTGATCAAGTGTGCTCTTTAGCCATCACATCCGCAAAGGACTTGAAGAACTTTGCCGCCAGTTTCTTGGCAGTGCTTTGGATAAGTCGGCTGCCCAGTTGGGCGAGTTTCCCGCCAACATCTGCTTTGGCAGTGTATTTGAGAAGGGTTGCGCCGTCTTGGTCTTCCAAAGTCACGTCTGCGCCGCCCTTGGCATGACCCGCCGCTCCGCCATTGCCCTGACCGGTGAGCGAAAACGCATCCGGCGCGCCGTCGGTATTCAGCGTAACATTGCCGCTAAACCGCGCCTTGACGGGTCCGACCTTCAACACAACCTTGGCTTCAAGTTCGGTGTCTGAATGCTTTATTAATTCTTCGCAGCCTGGAATGCACTGTTTAAGGATTTCCGGATTGTTCAACGCGGCGTAGACCTCGGCCTTGGGAGCGTCAATTCTGATTTCGTCAGCAAGTTCCATGTGTCTTCTTCCTTAGCAGCAGGGAAATTTTATGCGGGCCTGTTGGTCGGCCTGCACGGGGTGAGTTCGACGGATCGAGTCATTTTTGCCCAAAGACGGCTTAGAGTGTTCATGCTGCAACCTCCTTCATGGGCAGGCAGTGGGTCTGGTAAGCTTCGGGCGTGTCGATATCGATAAAGAGCCCGGGCGTACGCAGGGGCAGTTCCTGAACCAGATCGGCATTGGCGCGCGTGAACTTTTGGCAGCCTGGGCTCTTTGGATCCTCCAACAGCCTTGCGCGCAAAGATCGCGGCACAACCAAGGGGTTGCCGCGGTTACCCTGATGAACAGGAAAAGAGATCTTGTCGGGGTCGGCACAGTAATGCGCCGTGAGCAATGCGAGGATATCGGTGCTGGACAACAGAGGTTGATCCCCCAGCCCGATCAGCAGCGTCTGAGCATCAACAGCATTCCGCAAGCCCGCCGCGACCGAGGTAAACTGGCCAGCGGCGAAGTCTGCATTGAAAACGGTGTCCACTCCGGTGCCGTCCAGCGCCTCTTTAACCAAGTTCGCATCGTGTCCGAGAACGACCAGAATGGGGCCATCAATCGCCGCCTGATATTGTTGGGTGACATGGCGGATCATCGGGACGCCATCAACTGGCAACAATAGCTTGTTTTGCGCACCCATGCGCCGCGACAGACCTGCGGCCAGCAATATTGCCGTCGTTTCAGTCATCGTCGTCCCGTTTCACGTTCGAGCGCCGAACCTTGACGAGTTCCGCCAGAATGGAGAGTGCAATTTCTTCGGGCGTGACAGCTCCGATGTCCAAACCGGCGGGAGCTTTGACCGCGCGGATGTCGGCCTGATCTATGCCTTTCGCGATTAACTTGTCTGACAGCGCGCCGTATTTTCGTTTGCTCCCGACAAAGGCGATATACGCAGGTTTGGACAGCAATGCGCGTTCCAGAGCGGCCAGATCACCCTGGCCTTGTGTGGCGATGATGATGACGTTCTGGCCGGCGACAGGGCTGTCGGGAATGTCCGAGCCCACTGACCAGTGAAACTCGGGCGCGAGCGCTGACAGGGCTTCGGCAACGGGCGAGGCACCGATGACAGTCAGCAAAGGCATGGGCAGGCAGGGTTCGATAAAGATGTCGATGCTGCCGCGTGATGGACAACCATTGCGGGCAAATCGGGTGCCATCAATGGTCTCTCCGGAACTGACGCCCTTTTCCGCCAAAAGCTCTTCGGGCGCGACCGAAACCAACTGCGGTGCGCCACTGCGCAGAGCCTCGATCGCGGCCTTTTTGACTGCACCGCGTGTGCAACCGCCGCCCAACCAGCCCTGCACGATGGTACCGTCCGCGCTCAGAAGCGCCTTTGCGCCGGGCTTGGCAGCGGTTGACCCGGCTGTGCGCACAATCGTGGCAAACGCGAACGGTTGCTGGCGGTCGCGCAGGTCCTTTGCGGTTTGTGCAAGATCTCCGTCAAGGATTTCAGCAGGTGTCATAGTCGGCTCAGTTCCCCTTCCAAAGCGGCCAGATCCCCGAGCGTGTTCGCGGGGGCAAACACGTCCAGATGCGGCAGTGCAGCCGCCATTCCGCTGGCAACGGGGGCATAGTCCGCCCATCCCTTCAGTGGGTTCAGCCAGATGACCTTGCAGCCCCGTTTCTTCAGCTTGGCCAGCGCGGCGTCGATCTGGTCCGGCGGAGCGGTGTCGTAGCCATCGGACAGGATCATCACGACGCTGCGCCCGTCGACAAAGCGCTTTGCATAGGTATCGGCAAAGCGCAAAAGCGATGGCCCGATCTTGGACCCGCCACCAAAACCGTCCGCCATCAGTGACATCCGGCCAATGGCGCGCATCGCGTCCTTGTCCCGCAAGGCCTCGGTAATGCGCACAAGCCGCGTGTGAAAGAGATACGCATCCGCAGACGTATCGGCGCGCATAAGCCCTGACAGAAAGGCCAGAAACACCTGTGAATAGACAGTCATTGACCCTGACACGTCGCACAGCGCGACGATCTTGCGGGTCCGGTCGGGGCGGCGCTTGCGCAACAGCTTCAGCGGCTCGCCCCCGGTCGATAGACTGCGGCGAATTGTCTTGCGGAAATGCAGACGATCGCCCTTGCGCGCGGCAATGCGGCGGCGGGAACGGCGATCGCGCAGCGCCGCACCCAGGCGGCGGGCCACGCCTTCGGCCTCGGCCACGTCTTCGGGGCGGACGATGTCTCGCAGGTCCTTGCGCATCAGGTTGCGCACCTCGGTGGCGATCAATTTGCCTTCGCCGTCGCTTTCCGCTTCGCCCTCGCCATCGCTGGTGTCCGGCGCGGTCGAGGATCCGGCGCTGCCGGTGTCCTCGCCCTGTGCATCTCTGGACGAATGCACGCCCTCACCGCTGGGGGCCGAGAGGGTTGGCATGACCTTTGTCCGGACGTGTCCGGCGTCCATCCAATAGCTGTCGAAAAGCGCGTCAAACGCGTCCACGTCGCCTTTGCACCCGGTACAGACCGCTTTTAGAGCCCGTCGCGCATTTTCTGGACAGGCAGCTTCGACTTCGTTCAGCGCGGCAAGCGCCGTTTCCGTTTCGGCCACGCCTAGGCGCAGTCCGTTTTCGCGCAGATGCGCCATGAACCCGGCGACGCGTGCTGCCGGCCCAGGATCGCGCCCGGCGAATTTGGTGACCCGGCTCACGCCGCGCGTCCCGCGATGCGCTGGGCCACTTCAGTAGTGATGTTGGCCTGATCGCTCTGGGTTTTCAGAAGCGTGGTCAGCGTCGATTGCAAAATCGCCGGGTCCGCCGTCAGATCGGCAAGGCCAAGCCCCATAAGTGCCGCGGCAAAATCCAGTGTTTCTGCGATGCCCGGGGTCTTTTCCAGCTCTTCCTTGCGCAGGGATTGCACAAAGCCCACGATCTGGTTGGCCAGATGCGCTTCGATGTCGGGGCAGCGGGCCTTCAAAATCGCCAGCTCCGTGGCGCGATCGGGATATTCCACATGGGTATAGAGGCACCGACGACGCAACGCATCAGACAGATCGCGCGTTCCGTTGGACGTCAGGATCACAATAGGCCGTGTCGTGGCCGTAACGGTTCCCAACTCGGGGATCGAGACCTGATAGTCTGCCAGAATTTCCAGAAGGTAGGCTTCGAATTCTTCGTCGGCCCGGTCGATCTCGTCGATCAGCAGAACCGGCGCAACATCCTGGGTCAGCGCCGCCAGCAGCGGGCGTTCCAGCAGAAAGTCGCGGGAAAAGATGCGCGCTTCGACGTCTTTGCCGGTTTGGCCATCTTCGGCAGCCGCGCGGATGCTCAGCAACTGGCGCTGGTAATTCCATTCATAGATCGCCTGCGCTGCGTCCAAGCCTTCATAGCATTGTAGCCGGATCAGGCGGGTGCTGCGAGACGCAGCCAGAGTGCGCGCAACCTCAGTTTTGCCAACGCCCGCCGCGCCTTCCAGAAGAAGCGGACGGCCCAGTGTCAGTGCTAGATGCAGCGCAACGGCCAGATCGTCGGAAGCGACATAGCCTTCACCTGCAAGGGCACCCTGTAAATCGGTCCAAGTCATAGTTGGATGTGGAGGTGCGCGTGACCAGGCACCTCCCCCCTCTTGTTAGCCGTGCAGGCCCAGATCATTGGCGGTCTTCCAGATCCGCCAGTGATCGTGGGGCATATGACTCTGACGCAGACCAAAGGCCCGGAAGGCATCATGCACCGCGTTCGAAAACGCCGGCACGCCGCCCACATTGGGGCTTTCGCCCACACCCTTGGCGCCGATCGGGTGATGCGGGCTGGGGGTGACGGTGTGGTCGGTGGTGTAGTGTGGCGTCTCCCATGCAGTGGGCAGGAAGAAGTCCATCAGCGTTCCGGTTTTCACATTGCCCATGTCATCATAGGCGATTTCCTGACCCATCGCGATGGCCAGCGCCTCGGTCAGGCCGCCATGGACCTGGCCTTCGATGATCATCGGGTTGATCCGTGTCCCGCAATCGTCCAGCGCATAGAACTGCCGGATCTCGTGCTCGCCTGTATCGACGTCGATTTCCATCACGCAGATATAGGCACCGAACGGATAGGTCATGTTGGGCGGGTCGTAATAGCTGACCGCCTCCAGACCCGGCTCGATCCCCGGGATCGCCTGATTGTAGGCGGCAAAGGCGATTTCTTTCATCGTCTTGAACCGCTCAGGCGCGCCTTTGACAACGAACCGATCCACGTCGAATTCCACGTCATCGTCGTGAACTTCCAGCAGATAGGCTGCGATCATCTGGGCCTTGGCCCGGATTTTTCGGCCCGCCATCGCGGTTGCCGCACCAGCCACAGGCGTCGACCGAGACCCATAGGTCCCCAAACCATATGGTGCGGTGTCTGTGTCGCCTTCCTCGACCGTGATGCTGTCGGCAGGAAGTCCAATCTCGCTGGCCAGGATTTGGGCGAAAGTGGTGGCATGCCCCTGACCTTGTGAGATGGTGCCCAACCGCGCGATGGCAGAGCCCGTCGGGTGGATCCGGATTTCACAACTGTCGAACATTCCAAGACCCAAAATATCGCAGTTCTTGACCGGACCGGCGCCGACGATTTCCGTGAAGTGTGTCAGGCCAATGCCCAACAGCTTGCGGGTTTTTCCGGCCTTGAAGTCCTCGACCCGCTGTGCTTGTTCGGCACGCAGATCCTCGTACCCAACTGCAGCCAGCGCCTTGTCCCAGGCGGTGTGATAATCGCCCGAGTCGTATTCCCATCCCAGCGCAGACTGATAGGGGAACTGATCGGCCTTGATAAAGTTGATCCGCCGCAACTCGGCCGCGTCCATGTTCAACTCAATCGCCAGAACTTCGATCATCCGCTCAATGAAATAAGCCGCCTCGGTCACCCGGAACGAGCAACGATAGGCCACACCACCCGGTGCCTTGTTGGTATAGACACCGTCAACCGCCAGGTAGGCTGTCGGGATGTCGTAGGACCCGGTGCAGATGTTCATGAACCCGGCGGGGAACTTGGTGGGGTCCGCGCAGGCGTCAAACCCACCGTGGTCCGCCGTGGTGTGGCACCACAGACCGGTGATCTTGCCCTCTTTGGTGGCCGAGATCTTGCCGTGCATCCAGTAATCCCGGGCAAAAGCAGTGGTCATCAGGTTGTCCATTCGGTCTTCGATCCACTTGACCGGCTTGCCGGTCACGATTGAGGCCACGACCGAGCAGACATAGCCCGGATAAGCACCCACCTTGTTGCCAAAACCGCCGCCAATGTCGGGCGAGATGACACGGATGTTGTGCTCTTCAATGCCGGAAATCAGGCTGACCACGGTCCGGATGGCGTGCGGTGCTTGGAAGGTCCCCCACAGCGTCAGCTTGCCATTGACCTTGTCCATGGAGGCCACACAGCCGCAGGTTTCAAGCGGACACGGGTGTGTCCGGTGATAGTACACCATCTCTTCGGCCACGACGTCTGCTTCGCCGATGACCTGCTCGGTCGCTTCTTTCTGCCCGGCTTCCCATGTGAAGATATGGTTGGGATGCTTACGGGGACCGTGCGCGCCATCTGCCGTCGGGTCGAGGTCTTCGCGCAGAACCACATCGGTTTTCAGCGACTCGAACGGATCGACAATAACGGGCAGCTCTTCGTATTCGACCTCAACTGCTTCGATGCCGTCGGCTGCGGCATAGCGGTCTTCGGCTACGACAAAGGCCACTTCCTGGCCCTGGTACAGAACCTTGCCGTCGGCCAGCACCATTTGTTTGTCACCAGCCAGCGTCGGCATCCAATGCAGGCCCAGCGGCTCGAGATCAGCAGCGGTCAGAACCGCCAGAACGCCCTTAACCTTGAGGGCTTCTTCAGTGTTAATCGATTTCACGCGCGCATGTGCGAACGGTGAACGTACAAAATCGCCGAACAGCATGCCGTCCAGCTTGATGTCGTCGACATAGTTGCCTTTGCCCTGCGTAAAGCGTGCATCCTCGACGCGCTTGCGCGAGCAGCCCATCCCTTTGAGATTGGCGACGCGGTCTTCGCGGGTTTCTACTTCGTCCTTCATTCTGCGGCCTCCTTGGCTGCATTCATCACGGCCGCGGCGGCTTGGATGGATTTGACAATGTTCTGATACCCTGTGCAGCGGCAGAGATTGCCGGCCATGCCGAACCGAATTTCCTCTTCGGTCGGGTTCGGGTTTTCTTCCAGAAGTTTGGTGGCGCGTGTGATCATGCCCGGGGTGCAGTATCCGCACTGCAGACCGTGATGTTCCTTGAAGGCCTCCTGCAGTGGATGCAGGCTGTCTGGTGTGCCGATGCCTTCGATGGTGGTAACATCCTTGCCGTCGGCCTGGGCCACGAACATTGTGCAGGATTTCACCGATTTGCCGTCGATGGTCACTGTGCATGCACCGCAATGCGAGGTTTCGCATCCAATATGCGGGCCTGTGATCCCCAGGCGTTCGCGCAAGGTGTAAATCAGCAGTTCACGCGGCTCGGCCAGAAACTCCTCTTCCTTGCCGTTGACCGTGAGTGTGATGTGCATTTTCTTTGACATTCTGGTTCCCCCTCAGGCCCGCGACCAGGCGCGTTCGATGGCACGGGTCAGGATGACGCCGGCCACATGTTTCTTGAAAGCCACGGGACCGCGGTTGTCTTCTGCCGGGTCGATGTCTTCCATCATGGCGGCGACGGCGGCCTTGATGGCGTCCGCGTCCACAGATGTGCCGACCAGCGCCTCTGCGGCGGCCGCGGAATAGATCGGTGTGTCGCTCAGGTTCGTCATCGCAATCGCAGCGGACGCACATGTGCCGCCCGATTTCACGATCTGCACGGCCGCAGCGGCGGTCGCGTAGTCACCGATTTTCCGTTTTTGCTTTTCGTAGGCATATCCGCCTTGCGGCACCGGGATCGAAATGCTGGTCAACACCTCTTCGTCTTCCCGAGCGGTCATGTAGGCAGCCTCATAGAATTCACGGGCCGCAACGGTGCGTTCGCCATCGGCACCGACCAAAGTGAATTGTGCATCGAGGCATTGCATTAGGCCGGGCATATCATTGCCGGGATCGCCGTTGGCAACATTTCCACCGACCGTGCCCATATAGCGGACTTGCGGGTCTGCTATTTGCAACGCCGCTTCGCGCAGGATGGGTGCTGCGCTTGCAAGATCTGTATGGTCGATGATTTCGGCTTGGGTCACCATCGCGCCGATGGTGATGGTGTCTGTTCCGACCGTGATTCCACCCAATCCAGCAACGTCTTGCAGATCGATCAGATGGGGCACGTCCGCCATCCGAAGTTTCATCATCGGGATCAGGCTGTGTCCGCCTGCCATGACGCGTGCGTCATCCCCGTGTTCTTCCAGAAGAGCAATTACCCCATCCAAATCTTTTGGGCGGTAATACTCAAACGCCGCTGGAATCATCTCGCTCCTCCCTGCTTGATATTCTGGCTGGAGCGAAGCCTGCATCCATCGGTATACGCAGGCTTTAGAAAACCACTGATTTTCGCAGTTTTTGCACGAAATGCGCCTTAAGCTGCACCAGTTGCGCCCAGTTCACCCGAGAGGATCGACTGAATATCCTTCAGCTTGGACCGGCTGACCGGGACGGGCGGGAGTTCCGGTTCGTTGAAGGTACAGCGACCCTTGTCTTTGGTGCGTTCAAACCGGGCAACCTTTTCGGGGTTTACCAGATAGCTGCGGTGCGTCTGCACAAACCCGGCATTCAGAAGGCGCTTTGTTGCCTCTGTGATCGGCCAGACGCAGAACAGGCGATCCTTGCACGTGTAGACCTGTGTGTAATGACCGTCTGCCCGGACGAATGCGACATCCTGAGGTGCGACGTAGATTTTCGCTCCCTCCCTTTCGCAGGGAATTTGCAAAGTCGCCTCGGGCGGCAGCATGGCTTCCTGCGTCGTTTCATTTGCTGCCTCGGATTGCTGCGCGGGCCCGTCTAGATAGGTCGTGCTCACCCAAAGAAAGGCACCAAAAATCACGAAGCCTGACAATACTACGCCAATGGCCAACGTTTCGTTGCTCATACCCGGGCCAAAATCTCCAGGAACGGGTACCGCAACAAAATTTGTTCCTGCCATGGCTAGGAAGTGCACGGAACTGACCGCCAGCCCAAAACAGACGGTAGCAAGAAAGATGTGCAAATTGGTGCGTCGTTGATAGGCCACCCAGACCGCGAGCATGCACAAGGCAATTGCCATGGCAGAGGACAACGCGACACCGGGAACTGTGTATACCGCTTTGCACAGTTGCAGCCCGGCCATCCCGACATAGTGCATCACCAAGACGCCCAGCCCAACAATTCCGCCAGCTGCCAATATCATTGGCGTCGTACGTTCCGTGAAATGCAGCAAAATCAGTGCACAGCCGACGATCAATATGGCAATCAGCGCCGAGGCGAGCGTTATGGCCGCATCATAGTAATAGGGGATCGGCATTTGCAGACCGAGCATGGCCACGAAATGCATCGACCAGATGCCTCCACCGAGCGCGACGGAAGCGAGAGAAATCGCGATCTTGCGTTGCGATGTCGATTTGGCCGCCATGTTTCGGGTCAGCGACAAGCCCGTGAACCCCGCGACAATTGCCATCGCGCAGGACATCACCACCAGAATTGGGTCGTGGCTGAACTCCAGCATCTGCATTCACTAAGAATGACCAAGAAATCCCGATTTGGCAAACGCCGTTCGCCACAGAGCGATCACGTTCCACGGGACTGCAAATCGGCACCCATAGGCGCCGAGGCGGTTACATTGATCTTGCTGGAGCATAAAGAGGACGCAACATGCCAGAGTTCAGGATTATAAGGTGTACCCGGCGCGAAACAACCGCCGCAACGTGCGCCCACGGATGGATACCCTGGTGCCAACGGCTGGATGTACCGATGCTCGACCGCTTTGGGCTCCGTGCCGACGGTCAGCCCGAATTGCGCGAGAGACCGCTTCCTAATGTCGAATGTCGGCGCATCAGGCTACGCCACTTAAGCCGATAGGCTGTCTCGATTTTGTCAATGTATGCTTGCGGGGCTGGGCTGCAGTTCGGACGGTCGCAGCGCCGAAAGACCGTTCTGAGCCCAAAGCAGACGCCCTTGACACAGCGTGAGCAAGGCTTTTCTTATCCATCATGACTGACCTTTCGACCCTGTTGCTGGATGAACTCAGCCTCGACGAAGCTGCCCGACCGAAAGCGCCGCCGGTGGCGGACGCGACAGAAATACACCGTCAACGAGGCCAACAACTAGCCGCGATCCACCGACATTATCTGATGGAGATGGCCCAAATCGGCGCCGTCCTGACCCGGATCGAAGCGGGGGACACGCCGCCTGAGCACCTGAAGCAGATCGTGCTTTCACTCGACATGGCTGAGAATTTTAGAGTATTCGGATCGCTTTGCGGGCGCGAATGCCAGGTGCTCAAGTTCCACCACGACATTGAAAGCGCTGATATGTTTCCACGTATCGAGGCAGCCAGCGGAGACAGGTTCCGCGAGATTGTGGCCAAATTGAAGGCAGAACATGAGGTGGTCCACGAGTTAATCATCCGCCTCGGTCGTGCGGCTGAAGCTTTGGCGGAAGACCCTTCCGATGCAAATTTCAAAAAGACCGCCGCCACATTCCGGAAATTGGAAGAGGTTGTACGCTCCCATTTCGGCTACGAAGAAACCGAATTGGCGGAGGCCATCGGGTACTATCTCGGGGCGATCTAAAGGTGCCTTTTAGACGCCGAACCATCGTCGTCATCAAGAACTCTTTAGACCGAAAAGCGGTCTCCGGCCCAAAAAAGCGTTTAAAAATCAGTGAGCTAACGTTGCGAGTGCAGAGCGGACCCTGCCCAGAAACGCTCGGCGGCATCCTGCCAAAAGCAAAAAAACGCATTTCTCGCCGCAGCAACGTTTAGGGTCAGGACCCATTGATTTCCGCGTAGGGGCGTGATTCACGGTTCGAAAACCGAGCGGAGAACATGTCTGATCTTTTCTGGCTGACGGATGCGCAGATGGCGCGCCTT
>NZ_JBXWRV010000022.1:0-31452 GCF_059613065.1 Ruegeria sp. BHSC026
TCGGTGGCTTTCTTGCGTTTCTTGGTGAAGATAGCCGCAAAGTCCGCATCTAGGCTGGTTGCCTCGTCAATCGGGTTGGCGTCGATCAGTGCCCAGGCTTCTGCGATCAGAGCCTTGGCGTCTGCGTTGTCGCCGCCCGCGTGTTTGGCTTCGGCGGCTTGAATAGCACCAACAGCATCGCGCAGATCATCCAGACGATAGGTGATCATCACGTCGAACATCGAATTGACGAGGTTGTAGCGAGCACCGGACATGGCCACGTCGAACTGAACTGTGGCACCGATGGTTGCATCCTCAAACGGGTTCGGGAACCCTTCGGGCGCGTTGGCATAGGTCTTCGGGTTGACCGGCAGGCGCATGATTGCCGGGTCCAGAAGCACTTCCTGCCCTTCAGGGGTCAGCAAGTATTCGATGAAGGTGGTGGCCCCAGCTTCGTTCGGCGCGTTGTTGACCACACCTACGTTTGCCGGAACCAGAGCGGTCACGGTCGGATAGGCAAAGTCGACGGGGAAGCCCGAAGCTTTGGACGAGAAGCCGAAGAAGTCGATGACGATCCCGAGGCCAAAGTTACCAGTGTTAACGCCGTCCGGAACGCCAAAGCTACGCTCGGTCACGGTGCTGAAGTTACCGGCAATCCGCTTCCATTTCGCCCAGCCCTGATCCCAGCCTTCGCCCTGCAAGAGCGTTTCAACGGTGAGGTGCGTCGTGCCAGAGCGTGACGGAGCCGACATGCCGACGTGGCCGTGATACTTGGCGTCCGCAAGGTCATCCCATTCTTTCGCGGGCTCAAGCCCGTTGGCTTTCAGGTAGCGTTCATTCCACATGATGCCATAGCCGGCACCGGCAAAGCCGTAGTAGTAGCCAGCAGGGTCGTTGAGCGGATATGCACCGATCTTTTCCGGGATTCCTTCCGACTGAACGGTAACTTGTGCAAGCAGCCCATCCGCTTTGAGGACCTCAAAAGCGTCAGGCGCTGATGCCCAGAAAATGTCTGCCGTGTTGTCGCCAGCGATTTCCTGAATGTATTTCACGCCCGCCGACGTCTTCTTGTTCAGGATCTCGAGGTCGTAGTTCGGGTGCGCAGCTTCGAACGCCGCTTCAATCGGACCGGTCATAGAATCCGGGAACGAAGTGATGACGGTGATCTTGCCATCTGCCAGTGCACCCGAGGCCGAAAGGGCCAGAGTCGCGATTGAGGCATAAAGTGTGTTTTTCATGTTTTCCTCCCATATGTTCACGCTCTCCAGCGCGTGAACGAGAGGGTTTCAAAGCTGGATCGTTCTCGCAAATATTCCCGATTTGGTTAGAGAAGGCAGGTGATTGGGGCAGTTTTGACACATAGTTTGGGTCACTCCTGACCCGTTTTCGAAAGCCCGACAGCTTTCATGCGCAGATAAAGCCGCTTGCGTGGAATCGACAACAGCTCGGCTGCATCTCCCTTGCGCCCGCCAGTTTCGCGAAGCGTTTGCTCTAGCAAGCTGCGCTCGAATTGATGCATCGCTTCATCATAGGAATGGCAAACATCATCTCCGCCCTGAGCGCGGCTTTCCAATGCGACGGGAAGGCCAATCACCATCCGTTCCGCAACATTGCGCAGCTCGCGCACATTTCCGGGCCACGAGTGGCGTTCAAACAGAGCAAGCGTCTCCTTTGTGACCTTTGGCAAGCGCTTGTCAAATCGAAAGGCTGCCTCGCGTAAGAACGCCTCCAACAACAGATACTTGTCTTTCTCTCTGTCCTTAAGCGGGGGCAATTCGACTTTGGCCACATTCGTGAGGAAATAGAGCTCGTCACTGAGAAGCCCTTTTGCGTCTGCCTCATCTGGCGAACTGGTGAATGAGACAACCACACGGGGACGATCTGATTGGCGAAGATAGTCCGACAGAATGGTCTGGCTTATGTGATCAAGCTTGTGAATCGCGCGAAAGAAGAGGGTGTCTGTCGCGGAGCTGACATTCGCAAGATCTTCCTTCAGGCTTTGTGCGGTTGCAGTGCCACAGCTTATCGTTGCGAAATCCCCTTCGCCTTCTCCGAAATCGTGAAGCATCTGAGCAGCCATGGCCTTGCCCGTGCCCGTCTCACCGCTGAGGGTGACCGTCATCGGAAGCGGAGCCAGGTTGATCAGCGCCGTTCGGCATTCTTTTACTACGCGCGATCGTCCGATAAACCTGCTTCGCATTCCGCCACTTTGGGCAGCGCGCTGTCGCAGTCGCTTGTTCTCTCGCACGAGCTTCCTTGCATTCAATGTCCTTTGCATCACGCTCAGCAGAAAGTCGGGTTGAACCGGCTTTTCCAAGAAGTCGTGTGCCCCCTTTTTGATTGCGGCGATCGCCAGACGAACATCTCCGTGGCCGGTGATCATGATGAACGGGACTTCCGGCGCGGCACGGCGTACGGCTTCCAAGACTGCAAAGCCGTCCATGCCACCCATTCGAACATCGCAGAGAATGACACCGCCCCATTCGGGGTCAAGCACGTCCAGCATCTTGCTCCCATCAGAAAAGGCGCGCGTTGATAGGCCTTCTTCCTCAAGAATCTCGCGGGTCGCCTCACGAAAATCCTCGTCGTCATCTACAAGATATATTTGTGGGTCCGTGGTCATTTCACGTTTCTCCCGATTGTAGTGACACCGTTGCACGAGTTCCAATTTCCGCGCGCCGTGCCAAATAGAGATTACCACCCATCCCAGTGACGATGTTGTATGAGATCGACAGCCCTAGGCCCAAACCTTCACCGGGGTCTTTTGTTGTCACAAATGGATCAACCGCCCGCTCGGGTTTCAGATCGCCCAAACCAACGCCAGTATCCACGATCGAGAACACAACGTGACTATCCGCAGCGTCTTCGGACCGAATAGTGATTTCGCCAGGTTTGCCCGTTTCAGCGATGGCGTCGCAGGCGTTGGACAGGAGATTGACCAACACCTGTTCCAGCAGGACCGCATCGCCCATTACAGTCTGGCTTTCTAGTTTCGGATCGATATGCGCAATGATGCCGTGATCCGCCGTCTGCGCTTTCAGCAGTTCCAAGGCGGAACGAATGGCCGAGGACAGGGCCACGTTCTCGCGCAGATATTCCGAACGGCGGGCAAACCGGCGCAAATGCGAGATTATGCGCTCCATCCGCAGGACAAGGTCGTCAATCTTGCCCGTCTGCACACGCAACTTATCCTTATTGTCCGCCTGAATCGCCCGTTCAACCAGATGCAAGCGTTGCCGAATTGCGCCCAGCGGCTGGTTCAGCTCATGGCTGATACCAGCGGACAGGTTGCCAAGCGCCGCCATCTTGCCCGCCTGAACCAGCTCGCTTTGCGTCTGGCGCAATTCGTCAATTGCCCGGTCCCGGTCGCGGATTGAGTCCTGGAACGTCTCTACGGCTTCGGCCAATTGAGCGAATTCATCATTTCGCTTCGGCAAGTCGGTCAAGGACGGAGTATCCCCAGCAGCGATGTGGCGCATGGCGGCGGTGAGTGACTGCATCGGCTGAATGATGGACGGGCGAATATAGAGAAACGTGATTGCCAGTCCGCCAATAGCCGCCAGCGCGGTCGTCACCAGCAGCAATTGCATCGTGATCGCAGAGTTCTCAGTGAAGGCTTCGCTCGTCTCAGCCAGCTCTGCCCGCTGTAACTCAGCTTGGGTTTGAAGCTTCCGCTGAATGTCTGTCAGGAACATGAACGCCATGCCCAAATGCTCGCTGAGTTGCGCCCGTGCCACGTGCCAATCCTTGCGGTCCTGCACCAATCCATCGCTACCAAGCGTCAGCCGATCAAGCGCATCCGTCGCCTGTTCCAGCGACAGGTATTCCGCCTTGTCGGGCAATTCCGAAATGCGGTTGTTGATACGCGCGATTGCGTCGGTCATCAGATCTTCGAACTGTGCCAGCTGGGAAAGGGACTGACTGGTCAGAACTTGTGTTGCCAGAGTTGTGGCCAGCGACGTCTCATTTTCCAGGTTGGCAAACGTGCGTTGCAGAGATTGCTCTTCCGCAAGCATATTCACCATGTCCAAGCGCTTTTCAGAGTGCTCTTCATGGATAAGGGCGCGTGTCAGAACCTCGATATTGTAGCTGAAATCTGCATTCATGGCCGCAGCCTCGTCCTGCATATCGACGTTTAGCCAGCGCAGTGCTTCGACCTTCGATTGCGCGCGAATTTCCAGCAGTTGGGTGTGGTTCAGGTTTCGGATGACCGATGCCAGCTGACCTTGCAACGCGTTCAAGTCATCCTGCGACAGAGCGGTGTCAAATCCCTCACTGATGAAGGTGCTCAGCTCCGAAATCGAACTGCGCAGAACCTCCTCCAGATCTCCCGAGGCCTGTTGATCCACTGAGAGGATGCGATTGCTCAAAATGGCGAGATCCGCGGCTTTGGCGGACAGCCTTGACGTTTGTGCCAGCCGCGGCACTTGATTTGCACCCAACTCGGACACCACGTTTCGTGCATTGCCGAGCCAGTGAAACGCGATACCGACAACCACCCACGTCAACAGGATGGCCATAAGGACGAGCAGGAATAGGCGCGTCCAGATCTTAGGGACGACGCGATCCCAAAACTGCTTCATTCTGCCACCCGCGTTTCCAATGCGGACAATGAGGTGGAAGCGCTGGTCAACAGATCATCTGTCCGGTCCCGCCACTGCTGTAACAGGCGGCGTTGGGTCTCGCTCACTCCCGCCAATGCTGTGGAACGCATACCGCCCCGGACGCGCTGCGACGCATTGATGGCTTCGTCCGAAGTGATGACCACAGTGGTCAGCATCTGTCGGACCTCTCGCAGCGCGTTGTCGGGAGCTTTACCGTTCAATGCGTGATACCGGCGCCAAAGGTCCCGGCGCTCAACCAATCTTTCCGTGACCATCACGTCAAAAAGCGTGTTAACCGCCCAATACCGATCCGAGGACATTCGAGCATCATAGTCGAACCAGGGCAGCTTCAACGCTTCTATGATGTCTTCTGGCAACTGATCGGCGAATTCTTTTCTGATCGAAGCGTCATAGGGGATGCGTGAGATATCCGGGGAAAGCAGCGCCATCTGTCCCGCGCGCGAGAGCACCAGTTTCACGAACTCACAAGCCCTGTCGGATTGCTCTCCATTCTCAAGGATTCCGATCTGCGCGGCGACCAGTACAACGGGGCGGCCATAGCGGAATTGCAGCGTTTCACCGAGTGACTGGGACAGGAAATCAACGGTCAGGCCGAGATCGAACCGTTCGTTAACAAGCCCGTCCGGAACCCCGTAACTTCGCGCGGTCAAAGTTGAGAGATTGCTCGAAAGCTCAAGCAAAAAGGCCCAACCCTCTTCCCAGCCGCGTAATAAGAGCAGTTGTTCGACCAGCATGTGCATCGTGCCGGATCGCGCCGGCCGGGCCATTGCAATTCGATCGCGGTATATCGGCCGCAAAAGGTCGTTCCACTCACCGGGCATGAACACCGTATTGTCAACACGTCGCGCCCAGCCCATGGATGACAGCGCAAAAGGTTCAATCGGATCGGGCCCATCCTGGCCGCAAACAGTTTCATCAACAAAGGCTTCCCTGCGCCTAAGGATTTCAAAGGCTTCCGGAGATGTAGCCCAGAAGATGTCAAACTGCCGCTCATTGCCGCGCAAAACCTCGTCAATCGCGGCAACTGTATTCTTGTTGAGAACTCGAACCTCGGTATCGGGGAAAGACTTGTTCCAAAGTTTGACGTAGGCATCGGTGACTTTGGGTGGGAATGACGTGAGGATCGTAAGCTCTTGCGCAAGGGCCGGAAAGCCCATCGCGATATAGATCAAGATCAGGATCATTCGTGCCATCGAGGAAATATACGATCGACTGATATGAAATGCAGCAACATCCTTTGATCGGTTGGGCTTGGGTCACATTTGACACATTCAGATCACTTGCGCCTAGGGTGTCGAGCCAGGTGCCGTCGTCGGCAATCTACTTCCCGGCGGGCGACGTTGTTCTATCCTAGCGTCATGTTGATACGAACAATTGGCGACGAACGATTGCCCCAAGCTTCAGTTATTAGTCGAAGCGAGCCTCGGAAAACCCGGAGATCCACACCCCACCAACTCAATCATTGATACAGGAGAGATGTAGACTGTGATGACATCGGTATATGGGTAAGTTCGCCCTTTTGTCACTTTCCGGTCATCACCTCTCACCTCAACGATATTCAATTAAATGGCGTGAAAGTGCATCTTTCGTTTGTTTCTCCGCTCGTCAGGCGCGACCCCGCTTCGGCTCATTCGTGCCCACTTTCCTTCAATCACTTATGCTGGCCTAACAAACCAATCTCGCCCGCGGTATGCACGAGGTCAGCGGCTCGACCCCGTCGAGGCACTGCCAAATCCTTTCCCAGCTTTGCCGATTGATACCCTGCGGCGAACGTCAGGCTTTAGTTCGAGCCGACGGAAAGCTTTCAGAGCTTCGATAGTTTTTCGATGGCCATCTTCAGATGGCTAGGAAGTTGAGCAGCCACGGAGACACTGAGACACGCGTCAGGCACCTGCCACGGGCCCCTTTGGTGCCCCCCGTCAGGCCCCGCTTTTGACCTGATCGGGCAGAGGGGCATTGTCGCCAGAACCTTACTTAATCGCGAGCCCTGTCAGCAAGTTTGCGAACGACGCCCCATGCATGTCTCTGTCAAAACGAGTTCCCTGAATCTGGGGGCGCGGTAGACTGAATTTCAAAACATTCAGATCGGATATTTCATAGCGCTTCAACTCGGAAGCCGTGGTGCCAAGGGCGGCGGCCACGCGATCATTGTCAGCTATTTTACAAGCCTGATCGAAAGCCGCTTTGGAATCGCAGAATATATCGATCGTCAACCAGAACGGCCCCGCGTTTTTGGACCGGATTTTCATGGCGACATCGGACAGAGTGGTCATGCGCTTATCTCCAGCAGGTCCAGTTTGAAGGCGTCCATTGGGTCGTCCAATTCAAGCACGTGGTTCAGGCAGAACTCGTATATTTCGCCACGCCCCATTTCGGTGGGCGAGAAGGGGAAGGCGAAGGTCGGCATTTCTTCCTGCTCGGTCAATGGGTGGTGCAGAAGATAGGGGTTCAGGATCTTCGCCACCTCGCGCGAAGTCGCTTCCGACTGCGCGGTGACGATCCCCATGACCCCAACTTCGGTGCCAATGCGCGCCGCAGTATCCAAGCGGCCCAAGGTGGCATCCGCACCGATCAGGCGCAGTTCCAAAGTGAAGGGTTCGTTCACGCGCTGGGTCGCTTTGGCGGTGCATTTCGCCTCGATGTCGGCGACCCATTCACGGATGTTTTCGACATAACGCGGTTCACGCACCAGAGCCAGGGAAACGGTTTGGTAACCGCCGCTACGCGACCCTTCAAGTTTGACCGTGTATGTGTCGTCTGGCACCCATTCGCTGCCAGTGACGCGAACCGTGCGATCATCCATGGCCGTATAGGTCGCGTTGGTGACATCCAGATGCCCCCCCGGTTCATACAGTTGAAAGGGGTTCGAGTTTTCGTAGAGCATATGGGCCGAAACCGTATAGGGCGTCGCCCGTGCTTCTGCCCCCATCGGGGTGATGGTGAACCCCTCTTCGTCAAAGGCGATCAGAATAGTGCCAGAGTTGGGGCTGGTCGTAGCCAAGGCCCCGCATTCGCCGATCTTGGCCCCATGCCACGCCCCGCCGGGATGGCATCCGCGGGCCAGCGGTAAGGCGGCAATGGTAGCCGTGTCGGTTGTTCGTCCCGCGATGACAATATCGGCACCAGAAGACAAGGCGGCCTGAATTTGCTCGGCCCCGGCCAGCGCAACGATATTTGTGCAGCTGTCCAACAGCTCTGATGAGATATCGATCACCGGCTGCAATGGCTTGACCCTATCGGCCCGAAGGGCTGCGGAAATTTTCGCTTGATCCTGCCCGGACTTAAGAACCGCGACTTTCAGGGCCGTCCCCATCTCAGCGGCAATCTCTTTGGTGATTTCAACCAGCCAGTCCACGGCACTGTCCGCGCCCGAGGTACCTGCGGTGCCAATCACCAAGGGAACGCCAGCCTCGGCCCGCGCCTCCATCAGTTCGCGCCATTCGGATTTGATCGAATTGCGCGAGTATTTGGAAGTCCCGGTTCCCAAATAGTGCGGACCGCTGTCAGCCCAAGAAGCCGGCTACGAAGTTCAGCTGCACTATGTTCGTGTCGGCACGCCAGAAGCGAACATAGATCGGATCTCGCAACGTGTGGCCGATGGCGGCCATTTTGTACCCGATGAAGATGTTGCCCGTCGCTATGAGCGATCTATGGAAAACCTTCCGACGGCAATTTCTCTCTCTGATTCATCGACACTCTATGACAATTCCGGCGAAGTAGCGGAACCGGTAGCGGAGCTAAGTCGAGAGAGCTTTCAGTTTTCCGAGAATGCGCCTCGCTGGGCGGTGAGAGCTGGATATGAGGGGGCGAAAGAATACTATGCCCAGGCTGAGACAGATACGGAATTTCGGGATGCAGCTTTGCGGCAGGCGGAAGCCACGGTTGCTGCCGGGGCCTTGTCAGAAGACGAGCTTGAACAATTGAAGCAGGATCTTCTAACCGATCCGACCCCTGATCGGGATAATGACCATGGGCTTTGAACTAACTCCAACCGCAATTCCACCTGGTTAAGAAAACAACGCACAAATCTCTGAAATCACACGATCACGAACACTTGCGACTTCATAGAGAACATCGTGTCTTGCGTTGGGGATCAGTTCGAATTTTCCGCGTGACCATCGAGACATTCGGTCTTCTACTGCCGGGATAGCTACAATGCTATCTTCGGCACCGCAGAATGTGATGCACGGAACATCAGGCGACGCGATCTTAGACAACGCCTTTGTTTCCTTGAGCGTTTGATACAGCCAGCCCATGCTTGGTCCACCGACTTGCTGATCCTCCAGGTTTTCCGAAACGCTCTGATAATAGCGATAGCTGCTTTCGTCGTGGGTCAGCCGGTTTTCATCAAATGGGGTCGTCAGCACATAGCTTTCCCCGCGTGTGCCCGGTGCATAGGCATGACCCTTACCGATGAGCTGGGCAGTCCATGTCAGAGGCCAGGCCGCGAACCGCTGAAACGCTGATAGATTTATGTCCCACAACGGCGCGGAGAACGCACATGCCGACATGGGCAAACCCTCTGACAGCGCGCGAAGGCCGACACAGGCCCCTAATGAATGCCCGAACAGAAACCAAGGCTTCGGAACGTCCAGCGCTTCGGCGGCTTTGAGCATTGCCGACACGTCTTTCTGATAGTCGGAATATCTGTCAACATGGCCCAACATGCGATCTTCATCAGCTCGATCCGAAAGCCCCTGACCACGCCAGTCAATCGCGAAAGCTGAATATCCTTGCGATTGAAGCGCCTCGACCGCCCGGCCATACTTTTCGATGTTCTCCGTTCGTCCCTGGAACACAAACACCGTGCCTTTCGCGGCATCTTCGGACGGCCAGTGGGCAACGCGGAGTCGCACATTATCGTCAGTGTTAATCCAATACGCATTCACATTGCGCGGACCCTCTGCCACTTCAGGGAAGAATGGGGCCTTTTCCATCACGGTAGTACGATTCATGTTTGCCTTTCATATCGGGAATGCTGACCCCAAGGGGAGGCAGGTTTGGTGAGCAAGTATCCTGTTACGACCAAGGTAAAAAGCAGGAAGATCGAAAATCCGGGTACGGCGCCGATAAGGAAATAGCTGATCACCAACAACGCCATGCTGCCATCCATGATAGCCCAGGGTGAAAAAAAGCGACGGTCGATCTGGTTTACTTCAAGACGCCCCATCATCCATCGTATCTTGATCGAGGCGTTCGCGAAGACGCCAACAATCGCCAGCAAGCAAAAGAAGCTATAGTAAAACCCTGGAGCGATCCCGAACGACAATTTTCGCGATCCGGCATAATGGTGGGTTTCAAACAGCGATTGAACATCAGCTACAAGCCATGTGATTAGGTTGCTGCTATCAGATTGCAGAAAGCTTGATTGGAGCTTCATCATGATCGTGATCACAACGCCTAATGCAGTGCACCGGTAAATCCCGTACATGAGCGAGAGGCTGATGCTCTGAAATTCGCGACCAGTCTCAGTGTCCAACCTGTTGTCCAGACGCTTTGCGAGACCCAGATAGTCATGCTTCATCAGGTGCAGGAGAATGTGACCGGCGAAAAAGAAGTAGGCAGCGAAGCCGTTGTATAGGAAAACCATCCCAGAGAAGGCTATCGCGCTTGGCACGGAAATGAGTTCAGGCCGCACGATAGCAATTCGGCCCCAATCGACAGGCCATGAGCCGGTGTCTCCGTTCAGCAAAGGCGTAAGATGCGTCGCTGTCCAGTTGTAGACGGATGCCAGTACCACCGTGATAAAAAAAGTTGTCCAGAAAATGTATGACGCAGCCCTGAGCCTGTATTCCCAGCTATCGCTGGCAGAGGCCGGATCTCCCAGCGTCACAAGCTCAGGTCGCCATTCCTCTTTCCAGCAACGCAGCAGCTCGATCAAAAGAGATAGAAACAGTGGCAAGAGCGCAATGAATACGATTGTCCAATTGGGTGCCCACAGAAAACCGACCTGCTTTGTATGCCCGCCTTCCGGCGCGTAAAGAACACTATGGATGTTTAGTGTGAAAGCAATCAGAGCAAGGGCGCAAGCACCAGTGAAGATAACCAGCGGCAATGCCATCGAGCTTTGACTGCCAAAGATAGATTCTGTTTTCTGTGCCAGATTGAACCTTGGCCCTGAAATTCTGCCATCATTGTTACGCTCGGTGCTGACGTGATCCGCCGATTTAGTGGATAGATCGTCTTCCGGTCTCAGGCTTGCAACCTGTTTGCTGCTTTTCTTATCTTTCCGCTTCGCAGCAAGTCGTCTGTTTGCTGCACTCAGTTCTCCGCGCCATTGTAAGGTGGCTTCAGGATCTCCACAGCCAAAGATTCTAGCCAGCCAAAGAATGTTGTCTGCACCGATACCCTTATCGTTACTCTGAAACCAAAGCTGCACGGTCCTCAGATCTACCCCTTTTTCATTCGAGTCGATCTGCGAAATTGCCTGCGTAAGCAGCTCTGGGGTCCAGGGTCCTACCGCATTTCCGTCTTCACCAACTTTCCGTCCAGCACCAACAGAGGCCAAATACTCAAAAAGTTGTTTGAAATCACGGTCATCGCCAGGAGGCGGAACATAAAATTTACCGTGTTTTACCAATACTTTACACTGTTCTATTTCGTTTCGTTTCGTTCTGTTTCGTGCAATGGGCCTCATACACTGCCAATCACACCCTTACAACCCAAGGTTATCACAATGAGAATCATCCATGAACCAGTCAGCACTTACGGCCGGAAGGCCGATCACAAACCAGCAACACTCTCACACTGATGTTTCGTCTTTGCCGGACAAGCTGAGCATTTCGATCAAATATGACGGTCAGTTTGTCGAGGTCGGCAAGCGATACAGAGACCGGGATGGTTGTCTCTGCGTGGCCTGGTCAGTGCCGCCAAGCCGCATCGAAGACGAGATCATTTTTCTGCATTCTTAAGGTTTAGAGCTGACCTGGCGCGCGCTCCCGGCTTTCGGGCCGGAAGACGCGCTTGGTCGCACCACGAGGCCACGAGAGCTTCAATTTCGCTATCAACTCGATACGTGAAGAGGCTGCTTCGAGACGGTCTGCGATACTATGAATATCTTCGGTTGCGAAAAGCCAAAACCATTCTGTTCCGCGCCGATCGCGCTTTCGAAACGGGTTCCTTCGCAGGCGTCGTAGTACCAGAGTTTCGCAATTTCTGGCCCACGGCAGGGAAACAGTTGATACGATCTTCATATCATCGCCAGCAACACGATTCAGCTCAGCACGCCTGTCTTTGGTTCTTCGTTTCGTAAATCCGACTTTGAACAGCCTTGGCTCGCTTCTTGACTGAAGCAAATAGACAGTGCCCCACGGCACTCGCGAAAACCGGAGCCAAGGGATCGTTCTTCTCGGTCGTCTTAGCTTCATGTCACCGTTTGCGCCAAAGGTATGCGGCGATAGCGCAAATGAGGATTGCAACGATCACCCAGACCCAGATCCATGACGTTTTATCTGCCGCACAGTTGACCAGATCGAGACCTGCCAAGGCGCTATTTTCGCTTTCTTTGCAATCGTTCATTTGTCATCCCCCATCGTGCAAATTCCTTACTGCCGAAACCAATGTCATCTTTCCGCAAATATCCTCGGGGGGTCGCCCGAAGGGTAGGGGGCAGACGCCCCCTATCTGTCGATGTGAAGCGCTGGCAGGTATATTTCCGCTACACCGCGACGGCCATCGTGCCTGCCAAGCTGAACAACCAGGTCGATGCTGTTAGCGCAATATCGCCAAACCTCTTGAAAGGTCATGTTCATACCAACGTCCATCACCATAAGCGCCAAGCGATCCAGCGCCTTCTTTGCTGTATCAGCGTGGATAGTTGTGAAACTGCCCCCATGGCCGGTGTTAATTGCATCAAGGAAGGTTTTGCATTCGTTACCACGAAGCTCACCGAGAATGATGCGATCAGGGCGCAGACGGAGCGTTGCTTCTAGCAATTTCGCTGCTGTGACTTCGCCGCCTTCAACTCGCTTCGCACGAAGGCAGACCGAGTTAGGTTGCTCCGGAAACAGCTCAAAGGCGTCTTCAATCGTGACGATACGCTCTTGCGGTTCAACGAGATCGAGAAGGCCGCGCGCAAACGTGGTTTTACCACTTGAGGTTCCGCCAGAAATCAGAATGTTCAGCCGGTCCTCGATGCAAACCCGCATCGCGTCCTCGACTTTGCCTTCTTGGGCCAGATCCGCGACATGTTGAGCGCGCTCGCGCCGTTTTTCTTCAAGATCAACAAGACCCCCATGCAGAAGGCCCATTTTCTCAAGCGAAATCTTAGTGTGGCTATATGAGCGGAGCGTTATAGCCGTTCCGCCTTCGATTGCTGGTTCTGCGATAACCTGGGCGCGAAGCGGGCGACCAGCATATTCGATTTTTCCGGATAGAACGGGCTTCGCTACAGAGAACTGTGCCCCAATATCGGATGCTATCGCGGTGCCGATGTTGTTGGCGTCAATCTTTTCGAATTTGTGTGAAGAATGGAGCGCCATGTAAGGCGCTCCCTGTTTCTCTATCCAGACTGTTCCGTCACTGTTGATGGCAATCTCGACAATCTCACTGTCTTTGAGCAGATCCTTGATTGGCGTGAAATAGGCTTCAAGAAAAGAGCCGGCGTCGTCCATCAATAGAACTCCAAGTCACGATCAACCATGATCGTCACACGCGCGCCTTGCTCCACAGTGATGATCGGGGGCAAAGTCGCATATTCGTTGATTACATCTGCACTCGCATTGGCAAGATCGTCGCCTATGTCCTCGGCTGTGTCGCGAGCTAATTCGCTGTCCGAAGCATATGCGTTCGCTGCGATCGACGGAGCAGCGCCAATCAACGACACCAGAGCAGCGCCGCCAAACCGCATTCCAAACCGTGAGTTAACACGACCCGTTACTCCCGACCGCCCTTGTTGATCACCGCCATAGGCCGCAATCTGGACTGACTGGCCGTCAGGAGTAACCAATCGCGACCAACGTACCAGAATACGTCCCTGTCCGAGTGAAATGTCAGAGCTGTACTGCCCAAATACCTTCGATCCTGAAGGGATCAGAATGCCCGATCCATCAAATGAATATACCGGTTCATTAACCATTGCTGTAACAGCGCCGGGCAATGAAGAATCGATGGCATTTTCCAGTGTCGCCGCGATCATTGTACCCTGCACGACAGTCCTCGACGGGTTTGCGATCACTTCTGCTGAGGTCACTTCAACAGGAGAAGCGCCGCTTTCGACAAATGCCCGATTGCGTTCATCAGAGGTTGGATTTCTGGATGTGGGGGAGCTTTGACCAGCTGATTGATCTGTCGATCCGCTCGATGCTCTTTCATCATAAATCACGGATGGAGATTTAATTCGCGCGGCCATGATTGCGCGTTGTTCCTGCCGGATGCGCTCAAGTTCAGCTCGCCGCTCGCGCTCGGCCGCGGCCTGTTGTTCGGCAAGCCTTTGTGCTTCGGCATCTTGGGCTAAACGCTCAGCTGCGAGGCGTTCTGCTTCAAGTCGGGCCATTTCCGCAGAGGCGTTCTGTTGCTCAGCCTCAGATAATCTTGCTTGAAGCCCTTCGATCTGCTGATTCATTGCCACTTGCATTTCTCGCAAGATACGGGCGTTTTCCTCATTCGCCGCTGTAACGGCGGCTGAGATCTGTTCGGCCAACTCTTGCTGCCCTGCACCTGCGTTATCCGATATGCCACGAAGCTGCGCTTCGAGCTGCCGAACCTGTTCTTGCAATGCTCGCTCGCGCTCGGCCATTGCCCGCCGCTGTTCTTCCAGCTGTGCATCAACACCCGAAAAATCGAACGATGGTTCTGGCTCAGCTTCACCCGGTTGGATGCGCGCAAAACTATTGTCCGGCGACCCTTCCTGAAACTCTAGTGAACCGGATGTTTCCAGAGGGGCCTTGTTGTCGGGCGCGATCAGCGGATAGGCCAAAAGCCCCACCATGCCGAGTACGCCTGCGCCAACAATTGCTTTTGCAGCGGCCCCAGGGCCTTTGGCTTTCTTTTTCGATTTTACTTCGTACTCTTGATCTTCAGCCATGATTAAAACTCCTTCCCGGCAAGCGCAGCAACGGTTGACCGGCTACTAACCGTCCCACCTTGGATGCGTCGTATGCAGACGACTTCGTTGCCGATCCGAACCGAGTATTCAGAATGAACGCCGCTCACACGGACAACGCGACGCCGCGCCGAAGTGTTTGTTGTGACCTCATATCCAGAGGCGTTGACACGAAAGATTGAAGGGCGCGTGTCGTTCCGAAACTCGAAGAATGTATTCCTACCGTCATTCCAAACGCGCACAGGCCGGAAGTTTGCATTTCCTGAGAATTGGTATCCAGTGTCGCGTGTGCCGGTCGCAGCAACGGTTCGGCGCGGTCTGTCGTCAGGAAAGTTGACAACCACGCGGAAGGTTTGGCGCTGCACGGTTCCCTCGGTCACATAAAAGGCGATTGCGCGACGGTTCGTGTAAACTGTCATGTTCGAGCTTGCACGAGCAATCACGGGCTTGATGGAGATAGTCTGGCGGTTTGAAAGCACTTCCACTTCGAAGCTTTCACTGTCGCCCAACAGAACCTGCGTGATCCTCTCACCATTCCCAAGCTCAATCGCTGTATTTACGCGAAGATGGGTATGGACACGGATTACGTCAGTCGGATTATAGGTGACGTGCGTAACCCTCGCATCGGCACCCATAGTCGTCGGTTTTCGCTCAGCAATGGCGGGGGTCGCCGCTACCAAAAATGCCGCGCCGATAATCATTGTTATGTTAAGTTTCCTGTTCATTGCTACTTACTCCCCAAGCGTTTCGGCATCGACACGGAAGGTCGTGACTGTGAATCCAAGCGGATTTTCCCAGACTCGTTGGAGCTGGCGTTCCCGTCTTGGCTCGAACTCAAATCCAACAGTTGCAACGAAGGATCTGGTAACGGCCTCTTGCCGAGGCCGGCGAAGCGATTTTTCAAACCGCACCTGCGCGACGAGCGGTTCTAGGAAGTTGATTGCCTTGATCCTGACAGAGACCTCAGATCCTTGGCCGTAAACGCGCGGTGGATAGCTTTCATTGTCACTGCTATCGGTCCAAAGGCGGCGAAGAGAGTTTTGCGCGCTGCCACTTGAGCGACGCTGTACGCTTTCAAGACGCTCTTGAATGCCCGCGAGGATGTAACTCTCACGATCAGTCACATATGCAACCAGGAGCGCTTCCTTTACAGCTTCTTCGTCCGAAATTCCCGTGGGCTGGACCTGCACAATCCGCTCAGCTGCACCGGTTGTTTTGTCAACCAGCACCGTGAAGACTTCTGTTTCCTTCAACGGCATCATGAAAACGATTGCTGCACCCAGCAGCAACGATAGACCGCAAGATGCTGTCGCTACCTTCCATGCCAGCCGTTCACTACGTTTCGGCTGCAACACCAGGTCTACATCGAATCCTTTTTCTGACATTGGCTGCCCTTCCTTCAAACTCGTCAATTCCGTTTATTTTCTCAGTCGGTTCGCAAGATATTGAACCTTGCTGACCGTCGCGTGTCCGACTTTCGAGGCTCGGCTTGCTCCAGCATCGAGCGCCTGACCTCTGGCGGCGCGATATGCCCCACCAATGGCTCCACCAGTTGCACTGGCCCCTGCTTTACCGGCGTCAAGACCTTTACGGCCCTGCACATAGGTTGCTGCGGCAGCAGCGGTTAGACCGATCCCGGTTTGTGCAAGTGAAGAAGATGTGCTGGGGATCATTGCCATAAGGCCAGTCCCCAAAAGCATGATCACGATGAAGCTCACCATATCCCCTATCGTGTCAACGGAACTCAGATCGTCGGGAACTACATCGGTGGCAGCGGCTATAGTGAAGCCCGCCATTGCAGCCGCCAGTAGCGGGACAAGTGCGAAACCGAGAGCCATTTTTACATAGGCTTCGAAAAATGGTGCTGATTGTTTGAAAAGAGCGGTCGCCACTGCAACTGGTCCAAGAATGATCAGCACGCCGATCATGAGCTTCGCGCCGCCGATCATGATGACACTGACAACGGCCATAAGTGCGGCGACCAGAAACATCAGCACGCCCGCAATAGCACCTGCTATGAAGCTACCGTTCTGGCTTACGGCGTCTCCTACATCGAGCGCACGACCATACAATTCATCTAGGCCGTCATAAAGGTTTGTGACACTACCGCCCGTGATTTCGTTAAGCACCACGGCACCAAATTCGGCTGGTGCGTCAGTCAGGACACCGTAGACAGCATCAAAATTGTTGAAGGAACTCACGAATATATAGACGAGAGCAATCCGTAACATGAGGCTGACGCCGTTCTGCAATGTCATAGGAATGGCTTGAATGGCGAGGTTAGCGCCAGTCAGTGCAATAATGAGTACCGACCCCACCTGCACGATGGGCAGCACCTCAGCGGCAACCGAGTTAAAAATCGTGCCGCCGATGCTTGCAACCGCCGTGTCCACTGTCGTGAGAAGGGTTTCAATCACTGCCAATGTTTATTCTCCCCGGCAGTTGGCGCTGTGAAACGCTCGGTAGTTTTCATCTATGGCGCGACGATTGCTCTCTCGCTCATCACGCATCGCGAAAAAGACCTCTTCGGTCATAGTTTCGGTCGTGACGCTGAATTGTTCCTGTAACAGGTCGTCAAAACTCGCAGCTGCCGCCAAGCATTCACAGCTTTGTTCGGCCAACCGAATTTCGCGCAGCTTCATAAAATACCACTGCTTTGCAGCGCCGTGATGGAACGGATGAGCTGTTTCGAAGTACCCGGTTTTTGCTGGCTCCCTATCGCATATCGCAGCGCGGTCTTCCTTGAAGAACAGCATTTCTCGACGCTGCATTTCCTGCATGATTTCAAGAAGCAAATCTGCGTCTTCAGAAACGACAGCCGCGGCCGCAGCGCCTTGCAACTCTTTCGGGTTCATCGCCTCTATGTCCTGTGACAATGCGGGTGTGCAGACAGCCATCAGTGCGAGTGCGAGAAGACTTTTCCTGATCATTCTGCCGCTCCCGAGAAATCGAAGAACGCGCGCTCTTTGGCCTGTTCTGCGGCCCAGTTGATGCCGTTCTGACCCGAAGCAAGCCCTTGTGCGGCGTTCAAGCGCCACATCTGGCCCAGCATGTAGTTGGTCTCAGCTGCCATTCTGGTGTTGAGATCCACAGATTCTTTCAGCGTGTCGGCACTGCCAATCTCGTCAACAAGTCCAGACGTGCGCTCGATGCTCTGCCCTGCTTCTTCATAGGACAATTGTGCAGCAGCCATTGCTGTGGCGTTTGCTGCCGCAGTTTGCGCGATCGTGCCATCCGACACATTGTCTGAGCTTGAAAGCCCGCTCAGGGTTTCGGGTGTAAACCCTGCACTTGACAGCGTGTCTTGAACAGCCTCGGCGGCCATCTTGTCGCCCATGGTGACTTCGCCATCCAAGAGGCTATCCAACAGGCCATCGAAATCGCCAATTGCGAGCGAGTCCATGAAGCCGCTCAGATCGGTGATTTTCTCAGCACGGCTGCGAATATCCTCGACCGAATTGTACAGATTGCCGATCTCGTTGAGACCCGTGATTGATCCCAGGACGTTTTCCAGCAATCCGTTAATGTCGGTCAGCTGTTGGATCTGTTCTTGCAGCTGTTCGATCTGCTGAAGCTGTCGCTCCGCATCAGCCAACGCCTGCTGCAATTGCTCGATGTTCTTGGCGAGGTTGGACCCGTCGATAACAGGAACGCCCTGTGCATAGACAGGTGCGGCACCAATGGTTCCGTTCAAACCTGCGGCCACCAGGGCCGCGCAAAGAAATGGTTTCAGTTTCATTCGTTGTACTCCCAAAAGGTGGTTGCTTGAAGTTGTTGCGAGGCTTCGTTCAAACCTTGCGCTGCTTCGACTTTCACATGAGCTGCGCGCAGGCGCAGCGTCAGAGCCATCAGACGGGCCCTTTCTGCCATCAAATAGGTATTCCAATCGTAGGCTTCTTTGACGTTCTGACGGTCGCCTTGATCAAGGATTGCCGCGATCCGGCGCATCGCTCCGTTGATCTGTTCGGATTGATAGGAGCCATAACCCATCGAGGCATCTGCGTAGTTGCCCCATGCGGCATTCGCCCCGTCGATCCCATCCAGCGATCCTGTCATATCGACACCTGTGATCACCGAAAGATATTCGTCATAGTAACCCTTGATACGACGAACATAGTTCTGAGTTTCTTCAAAGGGCGGAATGCCGCCATACTTGTTCACGTTGCCCGGGCCAGCGTTATAGGCCGCAAGGGCATAATCTACGCGGCCATACCTCGCAAGCTGGGTCAAAATGTACCGCGCACCACCATCTAGGTTTTCCCACGGATCGTAAGGATTCACGCCGAGATCAGCAGCGGTCCCAGGCATCAGCTGACAAAAACCCCGCGCGCCCACATGACTTACAGCAGCGTTGTTGAAACGGCTTTCCTGTTTAATCAGCGATTGAAACAGAATGCGCCAAGTCAGCGGATTTAGACCAGCCGCCGACACACCCGCATGGCCTTCATACCGCCGAGCAACGGTAATAATCATCTGTTCAACAGAAGCATTGTCACCAAACAGGCGCTGTGCGTCTTGGTTTTCCGTTTCTGTGACGGGGTAGGCTTCTGCGGCGCTCGGGAAGTTCACCGAGCCGCCCTCTATCCCAGCAACATTTGTCGTCCCCGTCGATTCCGCCAAGAACCGCTCATAAGCTTCCCGTTGCTCTTCCTTCAGCTCAACCAAGCTGTCGCGGTTTTCGATCTTCGTACCCTGGTCAGTAGCATCACGCAGCGCTTCGGTAAGACGCGAGATATTCTGAGCCAGATTATTCCCGTCAATCACTGGAACGCCCTGCGCCAGCGCCGACGAAGCGACACTGGTTGCGAGAAGAAACGCGGCGGCCTTAGAAGCTCTGGTAGTCGCAATCATAGCGCCCCCCCGGAGTGTCACTCGCGCTGATCGTGAAGTGATTTGTTGCGTTCCGCGTAGCAACATAAGTGCCATCAGCGCTCCTTTGACCAAAGCACTCTGACTTACGACCAGTGGTTGTTCCCTCGCAGGCTGCGAGGGCGGCCACAGCCGCAATCATCACTATAATTCTCATAGCATTTCCTTCCAGAATTGAGGGTTTTGCCGCCACCCGTGGGGGGCCTTTTCTTCGCCAGTTCGTCCGCCACCGAGCACGGTCAATGCGCCGCCCAAACCCGAGAGATCATAATCCACGAAAACGCTGTCCCCAGCTGACCGGATCAGGGCGATGCGCGCTCCACCAGCACCAGCACAGAGGAACGCGGCTTCACTTTCGTTTGTCCGAAGGATTTTATAGTCTTCGGGCTTCGCACGGTTGTTCGGGAACAGAATTTGCGTGTTAACTGTTTCAGCAATGATTTGCCCGACCTGGCTTTGTTCCAAGTGCCCCGGCGTCTGTGTCAGCATCACAACCACACAGTTCTTTTTCCGCATGGTAACAAGCCAGTCGTGCAGCCGCTTCACGAAGATCTCGTCATTGAGCATCTTCCATGCTTCATCAATCACGATCATTGTGGGTTCGCGGTCTTCAATCACGCGCTCGATACGGCGGAAGAGATAGGCCAAAACGGCGGAACGCTCGGTGTCGAGATCAAGGATTTCGGACATATCAATGCCCACAATCTCTTCGCCCATCTCAATAGGCGCATCTGATTTCTTACTGAAAATCCAACCGTACCGACCTTGCTCCGTCCACTCTCGTACTCTTTCCAGCAGCTCGCCCTTGTCGTCTGTGGATGCAACAAGAGATTCCAGCCCCTTGAAGTTGCGCAGATTTGGGGCTGCGGATACGATCTGTCGAACGGCATTGTTCAATGCGACTGTCTGCGTCGTATCAAGCGACTTGTGACGCCCCAGAATGTCGCTGAGCCAATCTGTAAGCCATGCTGTCCCACGTTCATCTGTCTCGGTTTGAAATGGGTTGAAGCCTGTTGCTTCACCCACTCGAATAGCGCTGTAGCTTCCATTCATCGCGCGAACAGCCATTTCCAAACCTTGATCCTTGTCGAAGACAATAACCCGAGCGCCCACCCGACGAGCCTGAGCCATCAGAAATGCTGTCCCAAGCGTCTTACCTGAGCCGGGACGACCGATCACAAGCGTATGCCCCGCGCTTGGTTCTTCAGTACGTTTGCCAGCTTCATGAAAATTGAAGCGATACGCACTGGATGAGACCGTTGGCAGAACCGTGATATTCTCCCCCCAAGGGGACATTTCAGCTGGCCTGCCACCGGCGCTTTTGTGGAATGCTGCAAACTCCGAAAAGTTGTTCGATGAGTTCATGACCGCTCGCGGCCGATAGGACCAGTTGCCCGGCGCCTGCCCATAAAAGGTTGTGGAGAACGCGCCCTTAAAGACCGCAAATTCTGCCCGCTCCCGAACCAGCGTTGCGCCTGTTTCCTGAGCAGCTTGCCAAACCTCGGACGTGGCTTTTTCAAGCTCGTCACGAGTGCCTGCAACGATCATGATTGACATGTGATGCAGTCCATAGACCTGTCGTCCGGACGCCACATTGTCTGCCGACTCTTCCAATGCCAGAGCATCTGAGACCGCCGCGTCGTCGGTTGCCTTCATCTGCCGACGAACAAGCTTCATTTTCTCGACGGTCGTGTTGTTCCGTAGTGGCGTGAAGCTGTTGGTGATCACAATGTCATGCGGCAAATCCAGCTTATCAAGCATGTCCGGTGTGGATTGCGCGCAATATGCGTGAATGCCCAACATCGAGGCATATCGCTTGGTCTGACCGTCGCTGATTTCAACAACACGATCCTTGAAGGTGAACGTGCTGTTAGAAACAACATTTGAAAGATATTGCCCTGGCAAAGCATGACGCTTTTGGAAAGGTTGACCTTGGATGGTTCCCAACAAACCCAGCCACTCGCCATCCTTCAGGTTCAGACGCCGAAACCCTGTGTCTTTCTGCATCCCTTCGAGAATACGCATCGCCTCATTGAGACGATCAATGCGCTCCATCAGCTCGGCTCGATACTCGGCTTCTTCCTTTTGGGGAGAAAGCCAAGCACCGAGACCGAGTTTGTCCGTGAGTGATGGACGCAGAAAAACAGACAAGATGATCATACGCCGTTGCAGTTTTCGCCTGTCAAGCTCGCTCCGCCAGCGCGTATCCACTTCGGTAGAAAACCCATCATAATCGACGGGCTTCAGGTCAAGCTCTTGCGGAACCGTGATCTTATTGACGTAAAAGCCAAACTGTTCACCCAATTGACCAACTTGCCGCGCGAAAGCCTCTGCCTGAACATCCACTTCAACTTCTTCTGACGTCAGACTATCCAGCCCGCCGATCACAGCACTCGCCATCAGGTCGCCTTGCCGGGTGATAATGATTTCATCGGTCAAACCCGCAAGATATGGGATATGACGTGCTGCCGGATCTTCTTTCAATACTTCGGCTCCAAGTAATTCCTGTGTCGCTTTGTTTGGAGCGCTCAACATCGGCCCATAGCTATCGCCGCCGTGGATCTTCCGGTTTTTCGTTGGCGGGGTTTTCGAGTAAACCGTTGCCATAATCTCAAAGAGGTGCGGATTGCGATCAGCGATAAGCCACAACACGGGATAAACGACCGGTATCAGTAGCATGAATTTCCATTCATCCAGCGCGACGAATGGAATGAGCGCGCCGAGCATCAACCCAATGAAATAGCCTATCGGCAGTCCAAAGAATTTCGGTGGTCGCGTCAGGCCAAGGAAAACTGGTGTTTCTCGCATTGTGCATATCCAAACGGTGAAACCCCGCGCCGCCAATTGCGGCGCGAGGCAATGTGTCTACTTAAGGCGCGGCGAAACCGTCGATGATTGTTGCGGCCGAGAAGACCAGAACCACGCCAAAGAAAATGGCGAGGAACAAAGGCCAGTTCAGGCGACCCGTGAACATCATGTAGCCAGCTGCTACCACGGCGAGAATGGCGATCAGCCGCCCGATCGGGCCAGTCAGCGCATCCACGACGGTCTGCAACATGTTTTCCAGCGGATCGAGGTTCTGCGCCAAGGCTGGCTCCGCCGCAAGTACGAAAATCGGCAGGATTGCAAACAGCAATCCCACATTTGTCTTCATCCATTTCCCAAGGGTTTTCATGTAGTCTCCTGTCCAGTTGTTTGATGGAAGATTGCGAGCACTTTCCTGACGTGCCCCTGCGTTTCTCGATACGGCGGAATGCCGCCATGCCGAGTGACTGCCTCTGGCCCTGCGTTGTACGCAGCCAAAGCCAATTCCTTTGATCCAAACCTTTCGAGCTGCATCAGCAAATACCGGGCCGAACCATGAAGGTTCTGCCTTGCATCATGTGGATCTACGCCGAGCCGCCGAGCGGTTTCGGGCATGAGCTGCCCCAGGCCAATTGCGCCTACATGCGAGCGCGCGGACTGTCTGAAATTGCTTTCAATGGCGATATTGGCTCGAAAAAGCGCTACCCACTCAGTTGTTGAGAGGTCGGCTGCGCGAATACCTCTATGCCGTGAGTAGTGAAGCGCGATTTCTTGAATCAAACCTTCGATCTGCGGACTACCACGCCGACCGGTGTTGGGAACCGGAAGAGACACCGCCCTTGGAGGCGGCGTCTCTTCCTCTGCTTCTGGAAGGGGCTGTTTTGGACGTTCAAGGTCTAGAACACCCGACACCAAAGGCCCAGAAGACCTTTGAACGGTCGAATACTCACCACCTGTTACATCCAAAACTTCGGCTTGTGCGACCTGGCAGAAGGTTGATGCCAGAACTGACCAAAGAAACCCTTTACTAGCGGTCGCTACTCGTACTTGAACAGCCTTCGTCAATTCGCCACACCCCTTTTTCACCCGCGTTCAGCGGGAAATCAGGGACAGTAATTCGAAGTTCCTTTGCAAAGGCGGCGAGACCGTTCACAGTCACAATTGCCTTTGGTTCCACAGTCTTCCACACAACCACCTGAGACCGGTATGTTTCGCCATCTTCACCCTCACTGAGTAAGAAGAAGATCCAGCGACCGCGCATCTGGCTTCCGTCCTTATGGACTGTTTCTTCGCATTCGACTTCGAGCCGCCCCCCTTCACCCAGATCCTTCTTCACTTTCGCTAAGACGGTCACTGGCGAGATCGTTTCCATTTTGGGGCTCCGGTCGTTTTTTGATTTGTGGACGACAGGAGCAATAACCAACTTTTGCTAACGTCACCATAGTCAAGATGCCATTAGCTAGTTATTGATGCGGGAAGTGGTTAGAAGTGTCAACAGCTATTTATTGCTTTTCAACATAGCTCTTGCAGTCGCTAGACCCTTGGCCTTATGTTCCTCATAAATTGCCTGCACACCAGGGCTGGGCAATTGCAGTTGTAACCGAAGGTTGAAACGCGCTTAACATGACCCTACGGCATACGCCATACCTGAATCAGCCTAAGAGGAAAGCCTTCTCTTTGCGCTCGCGTTCCGTAAACGCCGGTCTAACTACTAGGTTTTGTAAGCTGTTGCAGGTACTTACAGCAGCAATGTGTTTGCTGTCGTTCAGCTCGCAAGCAGCAATCACCCAAGAAGTTTTCTGCGTTCCCCCTGCCCTTCCTGTTTTGCCATCCGATCCTGAAATGCAGATCGAGTATCGAAATGAACTCTCGCAAGAGTATAATGACTATTTCCGCCTTGCCGCCGAATACCTTAACTGCCTGAACGCCTCGGGTTCGGCCACTCGTGAAGGCATCCAGCAAGCAATCACCGACTATAACCATCTTCTTAACCTTCCGGCCAAGCAGCGACAAGGAGTAGCTGGCGGCTCTGATAGCTATCTATTGCAATGAAAGGTGGTTTTGTGCTTAAAAACTATCAATTGATTGGAGATTTGCCATGAAGCTACCCCGCACCTTTATCCACGCCGCCGCTGGCGTCGCTTCGCTTTTCGCACTTGCGGGCGCACCAGCACCGGCGAAAGCACAATCATATCAAATTGACTGCGCTATCCTTCTTTGCCTATCTGGCGGTTGGCCTGCGTCTGTGCCTTGCGCTCGCGCTCGTGCCGAGTTCATCCGGCGCATTACACCCTGGCCCATCGAGCCGCCTTTGCAGATTTGGCGCTGCCCCATGGGCGCATCATTTGATGTTGACCCATCGACGCTGACCGCTGACCGCATCTATGAAATTCTCATGGACGACAGCACGCTGAAGCAATCTGTTCCAACAACCCCACTCACTGATCTACAGTTGGAACCGCAGCCCGCCGTTTTCCGTAAGAGCGGCGGAACTGCACAACGTCTTCCCGAAGACACCATGCTTCAGCTCATCAACGGCCTAAGCACGGAAAACGGGGTCGCTGATATTGATATTGGCGGCAAAGACTTCGATTTCGTGCGTTCCATCCGCCTCTTTCACGTCCGTTGGGCGCGTCAGAGTCGAGAAGATAGAGAAAGCGGTGGGAGCCGTTGTGAACGCTGGTCTGTCGTTGAGCTTGGAACTTATGGCACGCAGGGCGACTTCAATTGGAACCGATCATCGGCCAGCGCCCTGCCGCCAGCTCATACAGGCATGGAAGGCTACGGTACAAGCTGTCCCAATATTTGGCATCGTTCCGTTTTCATCGACTGGCGCGACTATGAAGGCAATTACGGTTTCGAGCAGGTGAACTACTAACTGTTGTGGCCCCCTAATCGGGGGCCACAATAATTGCGACGGATTACTAATTTCTATATGTCTGTTGCTAAGAACATAAGAATCACGAGGCAGATACAATGAAACCAAAGGAAAGGAGCAGTTCCCAGAAATAGAAACCCCCGCAAGGCGGCAACCTAACGGGGGGTTTTCTGATAAAGCCTAGCGACGGCAATCGCGAAGAAGCTCTCTAACTCAGCTCCGGTTTTATCACCCCAGACATGGATACGGCAAGCAAAAAACGCATTTGTGCGACCGCTCAAATTGTGCCTTGGCCTAACTCTTGGGTAAACCACAAGAATTAGCCCCAGACGCAATACTTGGCATCACTACGGCCCCGACACGCGAGGTCTTGTGTGCTACGGTAAAGAGAATCGAAAGGAGGATACGGAACCCCAAAAAAACGAAACCCCCGCAAGGCGGCGACCTTACGAGGGGGGCTTAAGACCAGGAAGCGCCAACTTCCAGATAGTCGAAACAATCACAATTCGTTCGACTACGGTTTTATCACCCCCCCGACATGTCAGGCAAGCAAAAAACGCATTTATGCGAATAGAGAAGATTTGCCTGCAAGGCCGCCTCGCTTCAACACATCGAGGACAGCAGATGAACCAGACATATTTTCCAGTTCTTCCCCAAGGGTGGGAACGCAGCCAGGTCGAACAACTCTTGATCGAGATCGCCCCGGCCATAGGCTTGCGCGCAAGACGCCTGAGCGCCCTTCTCTACATGATGGGTTATACCAAACCTTCGGCATGGACTTCTTCAGAGGCCGAGCCGGTTTACTTTGCGCCGCAAACTGACACAGCTCTTGCCCTGGGCAAAACCGAACGGGCGCTTCGCAACGACGAACACGCTCTCGAAGCGGTACACGGTCTCATTGAGAAACGTGTAAAGGCGAATGGCTCGCGGTCATTCTATGGTAAATGCGGTATCGTGTTTTCCCGGCTGATTGATCTTGTGCCGGATCTGATCGAGCTTCGTGACCGCATTCGTGCCGATCGCGCCCGTATCCGCGAGCTGGTACAGCTTCGCAGTTCCCACCTGCGCTCCATCAAGCGTCGGATCGAAGCCGCTTCCCCTCAGCTGGTCCAAACAACGGATTTCTGGGCCGCAACCCAAGCATTTGAGCAATGGCCCCACAGTTCAAAGCTTCGCGCCATGTCGCTCGATGCGCTGGAAGCGCATGTTTTGGACTGTGAAGCCCTTTGTGGACGGTTCGATGAGTTGCTTCAAATGTGTCCTGATTCTTCCTGTCGAGCGGAAGAAAACTTCCGCTCCTTTATACAAGAGGACACTTATGAATCTAATTCTGTAAACTGTAATGCAAGCAACCCTACACGGACCTCGGCTAACGCCTCGGACACTGATTTTATTGGTGACGGGCCTGACGGCCCATCACATTGCAATGAAAACAAGGATGAAGCGGCAGACGCAGCTTTCAAGCTTAGATTTCAGCAATCGTTGAACCCGAAGCGCTTTTTTGACCTTGCTGGACCCGACATGCAAATCCACATCGAAGCCCGATGTGCTGACCCAACCAGTATTTCCATGCACCACATTGTTGACGCAGCTGAAATGCTCAAACCCCACCTCGGGATCAATCATGATGCTTGGGTTCAAGCTTGCCGCGCCATGGGCCCCGAAGGGGCTGCCATCTGTGTTCTTGTGATCGACGCCAACCGTGATCACCCGACCAGTCCTGTCAAAAACCCCGGCGGCGCATTGCGTGCCTGGACAAGACGCTATGAAACTGGCGATTTGAATCTCGTCGGAAGTCTCATTGGCCTCGCGCGCCGCCGCGGTTTGTGATGCTTCAACCCCGCCATCACTTTCCGCCTGGCTGTTGTTTCAAATTCGTCCGCCATTTGGTCGGCTTGCGCGATTTTCCACCCGAATCCGGGTCCAAAATCGCGCCTCTCGTTGATCTCGTGCACGATTGCACGCATCTTGGCCCACGAGAACGGCCTGAGAGGCCCGTACCGTTGCGGTTTGCGCTCCGGCTTCGGCCTCTTGTCCTGAATTTAACCTTATTGCCGTCTCTTAAGCGCCTGCGGCCATTGATCCGACTGCGGCCTTTCATCAAACAAGATCACGCGCCCATCCCCTCTGTCCGGATCTCCGACCAGCACAAACGGCATGGCTTCCTGAGCGATTTCAAACAGGCAGCGATACTTCTGTTTTCCAGTAATCGGATCTTTCACCTGGTCATACCGACAGCTGTATTGCGTCCCCTCTTCAATCCAGCCTTCAACACCATCTCGCGTCACCAGCGACAGGGGTTTTCCATCGAGCAGGATCGTTTCACCTACGTTGAATATCTCTTTCATCTGTTTTCTCGCTTCCGGCGTGTGAAAAAGCCGGCGCCATCAGGCACCGGCTCAAGGTTATCACCTTTCACGGCCATCGGGTTCCCACCCTGTACCGCGTCTCCATAATATAGTTGTTAGCTAGTTTTGCAAGCGTCAGCGCGCTAATGTCATCATCTTTCCCTAAATATCCTCGGGGGAGCCGCCGCGTTGCGGCGGCGGGGGCTGATGCCCCTCTCCTGGTCGGTCGTGTTCGTGATAGGCGCGTTCAACATGCCATGTGCAGGTTTTTCCGCCGCACCCGCGACAGGTGAAAAAATCCACTATGTCTCAGACATGTGTATGCGCTCTGAATTTGGCATACAGCCGGTGCGGCGGAACTCGCCAAACTCGGTCGCAGATAAAGCATTTTGTGACAAGTGCATCCGTTGCGGCGAGGTCGTTGAGCCTGAGCGCCCAGGCCGGAGCAAGGGTGATTTTCTCGAATGGCATGAGCGCGAACATAAAGCGAACATGCGCGTTTCAGCAACAGTCAGTTCTTTTTCCCTTTTGCCATAGCACGCGCCAGTCCGAAGATCTGTTCGCGTAGGCTTTCCGGCGTTTGATAGTACATCCGTATCAGCTCAACCGCTTCCCGATCTTGCAGAAACTCAGCATGAATGATGGGGGTACGGTCGTCGGCCAAGTTGTCCTGAAGCCCTTCAAAAAAATGGGTGACAGGAACACCAAATTCGTCGGCAAGCTCGAATAGCTTTGACGCGCTCACTCGGTTGCCTGCCGTTTCGTATTTTTGAAGTTGCTGGAAACTGATCTTGAGACTGTCCGCCACTTCTTTTTGGGTTTTTCCAGCGCTCCAGCGCGCGTGTCGGATGCGGCGTCCTACATGAACATCAACGGGATGCTTCAACAGTTTTTTCCTCTTTACTCAGCGTATCTCGCCCAAGGCGAGCCGAATTTTTACCGTTCAACTTTTGGCATAAACTAGCTTTTGCTGCAATAGATGGTTGTTGGCGACTTTGGCGCGAATGGCACCAAACCGCGCTCTAGGCTTCAGCCGGCAGGCGGCTTTCGCCCCGAACCACCCTGCCCTGTCTCCCTGCGGCCTGATGTGCCGTCCTACTGTCGCACAAGAGCCAGCACCTCACACGGCCAGCATGGTCGCCCAGGACAGCGCGGATCGGCCCATACGGGTAACGATCGACTGTCGCAGTCAGTCTTTCGAGATCCGCGCGAGACGCGCAGATCACATATCCCAAAGGTCTGACCCGATTCCGCTTGCGCTCTATCGGATCAGGCAGTTTTCCATTTGGTTTTTGTCCGCCCAACAGACCTGCCCTGGCCGGTCAATTGGCAAGCGCCCGGCTTACGCCGGTCGTCGCGTGTCAGGGCCGTGTCCTCACCTTCGGTTGCGGGCCGCACCACCCCTGCCCCGCGACCATTGACAGTCCCGTGTGGAACGTCGCAAACCTTTGACTCTTTGGGCCGCCTAAACCCCAAGAAACAGGAAAATCGCGTCATTCAATTCTGGCCCAAACGTCAAGCATTTCCGACCTAGATCGTGAAGCAGCCGTTCGTTGTGCGTGCGGCTAATTCGGGCAGAGAGCCCTTTTTCGACATTGCTTTAGTTCGCGGCATTTGAAACCTCGGGTGCGAAGCGGACTTTCGGTCGATGCATGAATACATGTCAGTCCTGCGACCGAAAAGACTGGTGATCCGTCGTGTCTCACTTAAAATGCATTTGACACAGTGAGCTGGGAGGCTTGAACAAAATGACCAACTTGAACCGGAGAACTTTTGTCTGGGCCAGTCTTTTGGGAGCGACGTCACTGACGCCGGCGGGGCGGGCCATCGCGCTAACTGGATCGTTGCAAGACGTGGGAAGCCTCGCAATGGCCGCGCCAAAGGCTACCATCTACACCGCTCGCGAGATCGTCACGCTGGAGCCGACGCAGCCGTCCGCCGAGGCGGTGGCGGTCGTAGGCGGGCGAATCCTCTGGGTCGGGAGCCTCGAGGAGACGACCGCGATCCTCGGCGACCAGCCCCACGACGTCGACACGACCTTCGCCGACCACGTGATCGTTCCGGGCTTCGTGGCCCAGCATGACCACCCGGTGCTCGCCGCGCTGACCATGTCGTCAGAGATCCTGTCGATCGAGGACTGGGTCCTGCCCTCGGGGACTGTGCCGGCCGTGAAGGACAAGCAGGACTTCATTGACCGGCTGACGGCCGCCGTCGCGGCGGCGCCCGGTTCCGACGAGCCGGTCCTGACATGGGGCTATCATCCGGCGTTCTACGGCTCCCTGACCCGAGCCGAGCTCGACGCCATCAGCACAACCCGGCCGATCCTCGTCTGGGGTCGCTCTTGTCATGAGTTCTTCCTGAACACCGCCACACTCGAGCGCGGCGGGCTTACCCGCGAAGCCTACGCGGCCTTCTCCGCGTCAGCGAGGGAGCAGAGCAACTACGAGGATGGCCACTATTGGGAACAGGGTATGTTCGCGATCCTGCCCCACATCGCTACGATGGTGGCAAGCCCCGAGAGGCTTCAGGCCGGTCTTGAACTCAGCAGGGACTACATGCACGCCAAGGGGATTACCTTCGGCAACGAGCCGGGCGGCATTCTTGCCAAACCCGTTCAGGACGGAGTTAACGCCGTCTTCTCGAGCCCCGACATGCCGTTTCGCTGGTCCTTCATGCCGGACGGCAAGAGCATGGTCGGCATGTATGCCGACGACGCGCAGGTCATTGCCGAGACCGAGAAGCTCGCCTCTTGGTATGGCGGCATGACGGGTATGACGTCGAAGCAGGTCAAGCTCTTCGCAGACGGGGCTATCTATTCGCAGCTTATGCAGGTGCGCGATCCCTACCTCGATAGCCACACGGGCGAGTGGATGATGGACCGGGACGTCTTCGAGCGCGCCTTCCGGATTTACTGGGACGCAGGCTACCAGATCCACATCCACGTCAACGGCGATGAGGGTTTGAACCGCGTTCTCGACACCCTCGAGACCAACCTGCGGCGCAACCCGCGCTACGATCACCGGACCGTGCTCGTGCATTTCGCGGTGAGCGGCGCCGATCAGGTCAGCCGCATCAAGGCGCTTGGTGCCATCGTCAGCGGCAATCCCTACTACGTCGCGGCGCTGGCCGATCAATACGGGAAGGTGGGCCTCGGCCCAGAGCGCGCGGACGAGATGGTGCGCCTCGGCGACGTCTCGCGGGCGGGTATCCCGTGGTCGCTCCACTCCGACATGCCTATGGCACCGGCCGATCCTTTGTTCCTTATTTGGTGCGCGGTGAACCGCCTGACGACCTCGGGCCGGATCGCGGGGCCGGACCAACGCGTGACCGTCGAGGAAGCGCTGCGTGGGGTCACCATCGAGGCGGCTTACTCGCTGAAGCTCGAGGACGAGATCGGGACGATCTCTCCCGGCAAGCGGGCAAACTTCACTATCCTCGATGCGAACCCCCTCTCAGTCGACGCGATGGAGATCCGAAACGTCGGCGTCTGGGGCACGGTTATGGAAGGACGGATACTTCCCGCAGGTGGGGCGGAGCGGAAAGCCTCGCTTGATCTGCCGGGGGAAAGCAAGGCGGAACGGGCGTTCATGGAAGCTGCTCTGCACCACGCGTTGACGGTCGCCCATGGCCCGCATTGATCCGAAGTTGAAAGGGAGCAAATATGAATGTTGAAAGCAAAGTACTGGGAATCTTGTTTCTCACAGTCGGTGTGGCCATGACCGGCTGTTCTCCGGAGACGGCCGAGGATGAACAGCCGTCGGCAACAGCTCTTGCTAACCCCGCTGCGAACTACTGGGGGTCGACTCCGGCTGGGTGCAGAATAGGGCGTTAAGCCCGGATCGGGGTACTGGCGTCGCGCTCAGGTCTCTTTTTCGCTGAGGTATCGGTAGATGGTAGCCTTAGAGA
>NZ_JBXWRV010000023.1:0-30070 GCF_059613065.1 Ruegeria sp. BHSC026
TCGGCTTGCCCGCGCTCGAGGCGATGTCCTGCGGAACGCCCGTCCTGTCCTCGGATCGCGGCAGCCTGCCCGAGGTGGTCGGCGATGGCGGGCTGTATTTCGACCCGACATCCAGCCGGGCGCTGGCAGACCAGGCCATCCGCCTGCTGTCCGATCCGGGCCTGCGACACGACCTGTCGAACAAGGCGCTGGCCCGGGCGTCAGGGTTCGGGTGGGACAAGGGCGCGGCCATGGCCGAACAGTCGTTTCAGCGGGCGCTGGGTGGGAAATAGGAAAATTGCAGCATCGTCCGACTGCGCAAGCTGTCACAGTACAGTTCACGGCAATAGGTGCCATTGCGCCCTATTTGGAAACATTCAATCTGCGCCCTGCCCGGGCGAGACTATTTTATTGGATTCGGCCCCGATCCTCCGTATCGGTGGTTGAGGGCGGTTTGTTTAGGTCCAAGACGGCAATTGATTTCAGTTCCAGTTTGTATGATCAGGGTACATCATGAATCTCGAAACCTCACATCACCAGGCCCTCAGACAGCGCATCGCCGCGCGCGAGGCGCGGGTCGCCGTGGTCGGGCTGGGCTATGTCGGCCTCCCTCTGGCGCTGACCGCCCATGACAAAGGCTTTGACACCACCGGAATCGACCTGAACCCGCAGCGGGTCGCGCGGATCAATCAAGGTGCGCAGGTCATCTCGTACCTCGCACCAGACCGAATCGCCAAAGCCGTGGACAGCGGACGGTTCCGGGCAACGCAGGACGCGGCAGCCCTGAGCGAGGCCGACATCATCCTGATCTGCGTCCCCACGCCGCTGACCGACAGCCAGGACCCGGACATGCGCTTTGTCGCAGCCGCCGCCGAGACCATCGCGCAGCATCTGCGGCCCGGACAGCTGGTGGTATTGGAAAGCAGCGTCTGGCCGGGCGCTACCACGACGCTGGTGCAGCCGCTGCTAGAAGCGGACGGCCTGCGCGCGGGGGTCGATTTCTTTCTGGGCTTCTCGCCCGAGCGCGAAGACCCCGGCAATGACAAGTTCGACACCCACAACATTCCCAAGGTTGTCGGCGCCGACGATCCGCTGTCGCTGCAACTGATCGAGGAGTTCTATCGCGCCATTGTGACACGCGCGGTTCCGGTCAGTTCGGCCGCCACCGCCGAGGCAGTCAAGCTGGTGGAAAACAGCTTTCGGACGGTGAACATCGCGCTCGTGAACGAACTCAAGACCGCATTGGACGCGATGGGCGTGGATGTATGGGAAGTGATCGACGCCGCCGCCACCAAGCCCTTCGGGTTCATGCCCTTCTATCCCGGTCCGGGGATCGGCGGCGCCTGCATCCCGGTCTCGCCGGCCTATCTGGCCTGGCGCGCGGCCGATGCCGGATCCGACACGCCGATCATCAACCTGGCCCGGTCCAGCAACGATGCCGTGCCAAGCGCGCTGGCCCGCCGGATGGCCGACCGGCTGGCGCCGGATGGGGCCGACACCGACCAACCTCTGGCCGGCCAACGCATCCTGCTGATGGGCATCGCCTACAAGCGCGACGTCGAGGATACCCGCCGCAGCCCCGCGCTGGTGCTGCTGCAAGAGCTGGAGAAGCTGGGCGCGCGGGTCGATTACCATGATCCGTTCTTCCCCAGCCTGCCGGAAGGGGGCGAGTACCCAGATCTGGCCGGGCGGGAATCGATGCCTCTGACGGCGGAAAACCTGAAAAGCTATGGCGCGGTGGCGGTGATTACCGACCACAGCGCGCCCGACTATGCGCTGGTGGCGCGCGAAGCCGCGATGATATTCGACACGCGCAACGTCTTTGCAAAGAAAGGAATTGAGGTGGCCGGTGGCCGCCTGGTGAAGCTTTGAGACCGCGTGTGGCGGCTCTGCCGGGCGAAGGTCCGGCAGGTCGGCAAGGTTCGCTTTCAAGGATGCCCGGACCGAAAGAAGAACCCGTTGATGAGTGAAAAGCCCGCAAGAATCTTCGTCGACCTGGATGGCACGCTGGTCAGGACCGATCTTTTTGTCGAGGCCATCGTTCAGTTTCTGACGAAGAACCCGTTGAACATATTTGTGCTGGTGCTCTGGCTGTTTCGCGGCATCGCCTATGCCAAATCCCGCATCGCGCAGCAGGTTCGGATCGACCCGGCCGGCCTGCCCTACGAAACGGCGCTGTTGGCGTATTTGAAGCAACAAAAGGCCCAGGGCCGGCAGCTGGTTCTGGCGACGGCCGCGCCGAAGGCCTTTGCCGAACCGGTGGCCGAGCATCTGGGCCTTTTCGATACTGTCCTGGCCACCGACGCAACGCACAACCTGAAAGGCGCCAGAAAACTGGCCGCGATCCGGAATATGGCCGGACAGGATCCCTTCACCTACGCAGGTGACACCGCAGCGGACCGTCCGATCTGGGCCGCAGCCAAGACCGAAATCTTGGTGAATGCACCGGCACGGGATGTGGATGCAGCACGGGCGGCGGACAAAGCCGAAATGGTCGTCAACTCGCGGCCACCCGGCTGGAGAGCATTCCTAAAATCGATGCGTCCGCATCAATATGCCAAGAACGCGTTGATCTTTGCGCCTCTGTTCACGTCACAGCAGCACCTGCCGATCGAGAGCGTGCTGGCGTCGCTGCTGGCCTTCATCTGCTTCAGCCTCTGTGCATCGGGCGTGTATTTCCTGAACGATCTTGTCGATCTGCAGGCCGACCGCCAGCATACCAGCAAGCAGTTCCGTCCCCTGCCCTCGGGCGACCTTTCGCTGCGGGCGGGCGTGGTCGGCGCCATCGCCCTGCCGATCGTCGCTTTCGGACTGTCGGTCGTTTTCCTTCCGGTCAATTTCACCCTGGTGCTGATCGCCTACCTTGCCATCACCATGGCCTATTCCTTTTGGGTCAAGCAGATCGCCACGGCGGACGTTATGGTGTTGGCTTCATTGTACACATTGCGGGTGATCGCGGGCTCAGCCGCCACCGGTATCGTCCTGTCGTCCTGGTTTCTGGCCTTCTCGATGTTCATCTTTGTCAGCCTGGGCTATCTGAAACGCTATGTCGAAGTGGCCGCGGCCCCCGCCGATGACAGCACCGTGCATGGCCGGGACTATTCGCATGCCGACAGCGAGACGATGTTCAGCCTGGGCGTCGCAAACATCACCGCGGCGGTGGTCATTCTGGCGCTGTACATCAACAGCCCCGAGGTCCAGACCATCTACCGGACCCCCGAAATCTTGTGGCTACTGTGCCTTCTGCTGCTGTACTGGGGCAACCGGATCTGGGTCGGGGCGCGGCGCGGGCGGGTGGCCGACGACCCGGTTCTGTTCGCGCTGCGCGACCGCATCAGCCTGATGGTCGGCGCAGCCTTCGTGGTGGTCACGCTGGCTGCCAAGTACCTCAGCCTGTGACGGACCCGACAACCGAGGAGAAGGAACATGTCACTCTACTGGTCTTCTTTGCTGCTTGCGGTTTGCGCGAACATCTGCACCAACGTGTCATTCAAACTGGCCGTTCAACAGCTGTCCGGTCCGTTTGACATCCGCGCCTTGGTGGCATCTCCTTGGGCGTGGGCCGGGCTGGCCAGCGGGCTGCTTCTGCTGGGCAGTTTCATCGTCGCCATCCGCGGGATCGAGTTGAGCATCGCCTATCCGGCCGTCACGGGGCTGGCGATGGTTGGTATTCTTGTCGTCGGCTACGTCCTGTTTTCGGAAACGCTGAGCCTTCAGAAAATCGCCGGCATCGGGTTGGTCATGGCAGGGGTTCTGTTGCTGTCGCAGGTCGACCAAGCCTGACACCCGGCCCGTTGACCATCGGCAAAACCTTGCACAAATGAACCGATCTGCACCTCACGCCTTGCCGTTGCAACACTTGATCCGGCATGTAGCGCACACCGTACCATATCGCAACAGTTCATGGATTCGCGTGGTGGGATCGGTGCAGACAGGCAACCGCTAACCAAATTTTAACCCTTGGCAGTTCAAACTTTTGCCATGATTTGAAACCGTAATCGAATTGCGGCTTGAGTGGTGGGCATCTTGGTCCTCTCACAACCGGGTCGCGATTCATGACCGGAGGGACTGGGACAGTGTTGGGGATCGTCGGATTGGCAATGATATTCAGCCTTGGTCTGGCCGTGGCCGCCCTGTTGTCCGGGTATTCGGTTCTGACCGCACTGTTGGTTTATATGCTCGCCGGAACTTGCTTTGTCCTGGTTGGCATGGGCGCAATCTGCTTGACCCGCGCGCTGAAGACCACGCAATCGGATGAGCGCCGCGCCTTTTCCGGCTGATCGCCGCATTCCGAGTCATCTGGGCCGGCGATCCTACGACCAGTTTGCGGGATCAAGGCGAAAGAACTTGCGCAATTCCGAATAAAATGCAGGTTCGACCTGCTTCAAGGCCTTGGGCCGCTCAAAGAACAGCTCGACCGTGACGGCAAAGAACTCTTCGTGTCCGGTGGCACCATAGGGGTCGATCACTGTGCGCCGGCCCGTCTCGACCGCTTGCACATGCGCGTCGAAGGCCGCCAAAAAAACACGCGCCCACCCGGCATAGCTTTGCTCTTTGGCCAGTACGGGCACGCCGTTGGTGCCGCCGGACAAGTCATCCAACTGATGGGCAAATTCGTGGAACACGACGTTGTGCCCGTCATGATCGTTTGCCGCGCCCCGCCGGCTGTGCGCCCAGGACAGGATCACCGGCCCCCGATCCCAGCTTTCGCCGGTACGGATGATCTCTTGTTCGGTCACGACATAGCCGCTGTGCCGCTGTTGGCGAGACTTGAAAGCGTTGGGATAGATCAGGACCGTCGTCAGATTGTCGTACCATTGGTCCGAGTTGACGACCAGAAGGCAGGCTTGTGCGGCAATCGACAGGCGCATTTCGTCCGTGACCTCAAGCCCGTCGCAGCCGATGAAATCGACCTGGTTCAGGAACAGGTTTATCTTGCCTTCCAAAGTGGCGCGCAGCTTGACAGGCAGCCGCTCAAGGATCGGCACCGTCGCGTGGATGGTCCGCCGCTCTTCATCGCTCAGCGGTGTTTGCAGCAGCGCGGCCCTGGCCCTGGACTTCGACCAGAAATACCAGGCCACCAGACCGGCGATTGCCGCAACAAGGCTCAGAAAAAGCACCATGTGGCGACGGTATCTCTATTGCCCCACCTCGGAAAGCCGATTCATTCGGTCGAGGGCTGCGTGAAGTCCGCCAGCCAAGGCCGTTCGACGTCCAGGCCCTGATACAGCGCATGCAGCAGCAGATGTGCCGTCACCGGGTCGGGGGCAAGGGGGCGACGGTCCAGTCGCCCCTCTTTGACCGTTGTTTCGGCGTCGAAGATCACCGCATCCTCTTTGATGGTGGTCACCACACGAAGCTGGGCCAGCGTTTCGGGGTCGACCGCGGTCGGGTCGTCCGAAAGGATCACGAAATCGGCCAGTTTGCCCACCTCAATCGAGCCCTTCTGGTCTTCTTCGAAGTGTTGCCATGCCGGCCAGATCGTCATCGCCTTGAGCGCCGTCATCACATCGACCCGTTGATGCGGGCCCAGGATGTCGCCCGACCGGGTGCGCCGGGTAACCGTCGCTGCCAAGACCCGCATGCTGTCTGGAAATGCCACAGGCGCGTCGTGATGCGTACCGAACATCATGCCGCGCTCGGTCACCCAGCCGGTGGGCGAGATGTTGTCGGCATTGACCGGCCCGACCGTGTGGTCGCGGTGCCAGTCGCCCCAATAGAAGGTGTGCATCGGAAACAGCGATGGGAACACGCCCAATCGTTTGAGGCTGGCCACCTGATCCTCGCGCAGGAACTGACCATGCACCAGAACAGGCCGATTGCCCGGATCGCCATAGGTCAACCGCGCCTCGTCAATGGCGGCGATCAGCATGTCCGTGGCCCCCTCGCCATTGGAGTGGGTCAGGATCTGGAGACCGTTCTCAAAACACCAGTTCACCGAATCCTGCAACTGCTCGCGCGTGATGGCGGCGTAGCCGGCATAGCCGGGCGGGTAATCCCCGACCGGATCGTAGTAGGGCCGATCCCGCAGCGCGGTAAATCCTTGCGGCGAGCCGTCGATTGTCAGCTTGCACCCGCCGACTCGCACCCGGTCGGCATAGGTGCGCGACGCGTCCGATGCGATGAAATCACGCGATTCCAGAACGTCGGGAAAGGCCACCACGTCGATCGGAAGGTCGCCGTCCGCGGCCACCCGGCGCAGGGCCTGAACTGCCGCGCCCGAGGAGCGCCCCTCTTGCGCGGTGGTGTAGCCAAAGCGCGCCCACATCCGGCTGCCGGCGCGCGCAAAAGTCTGCAGTCCGTCTTCGCCGACACTGCCAAGCAGGGGCACCAAGGCGCCGAAGAATGCGTATTCCTCCAGCACGCCATTCGGCTGGCCGGCATCGTCCTTTCGTATCACGCCTCCGGGCGGGTTCTCGGTTTCTGCGGTGATCCCGGCCAATTCGAGCGCTTTGGAATTGCCGACCCCTAGATGGCCGGATTGGTGGATGATCATGATCGGAACGTCGCGCGATACCGCGTCCAGTTCGGAACGGGTGGGGTGGCGCAGCTCGGCCAGTTGCGCGTTGTCATAGCCGAAGCCGATGATCATCCCCATCGCTTCGACCGTGTCGCTATTGGCCTCGGCCCACGCGGACAACGCCGCCTGCAGGCTGTCAATGTCGGTGACCGTGCCATCCGGTGGTGCCAGCAGGTTCGCCGACAAGGCTTGCAAACCGCCCATGACCACGTGACCGTGGCTGTCGACAAAGCCGGGCAACATTGCGCGCCCGTCCAGATCAAAGATCGTCGTGTCGTCGCCCTGATGGCTGCGCATCTCGGCCAGTTCACCTGCTGCGATGATCCGCCCATCCTTGACCGCGACCGCCTGTACCGTAGGCCGGGCGTCATCGATCGTCAGAATCGGACCACCGGTATAGATCGTGTCAGCGACCTGTTGGGCCAAAGCCATGTTGCTGAGGGTAAGACCGGCAGCAACGCACACGGCAGACAGGGTTGAAAGACGCATTCCGAACCTCCAGCAGCATATGGCAGTTCGGTGGACTCTAGCACGAAGTTGGCGTCCGGTCCGTGCAATGTTCAATTTTTGAACCGGCGCCGGCGTTTACTTGAGCGCGCGCGCCAGAAATTGCCGTGTGGCGTCTTGCTGCGGGTGGTCGAACAGCTGCTCGGGCGGGCCTTCCTCGACGATGCGGCCGTTCTGAAGGAAACACACCTTGTCGGCGGCCTGCCGGGCAAAGCCCATCTCGTGCGTGGCCATCACCATCGTCATGCCCTGCTGTTTGAGCATCAGCAGCACGTCCAGAACCTCGCCCACCAATTGCGGATCCAGGGCCGAGGTGATCTCGTCGAACAGCATCACCTCGGGCTGCATTGCCAGGGCGCGCACGATGGCGACCCGCTGCTGCTGCCCGCCAGAGAGTTGGTCGGGATAGTTGTGCATCCGGTCGGCCAGCCCGAAGCGTTCGAACATCTCTTCGATCTGGGGCAGCAGTTCGGCGCGCGTGCGGCCGCGCACGCGGCGCGGCGCCAGCATCACGTTGTCCAGCGCCGTCATGTGCGGGAACAGGTTGAAGCTCTGGAACACGATGCCGATGCGGGCGCGCACCGATTGCGGATCCAGCCCGGGCACCGAGATGTCGACCCCGTCCAGCAGGATCTCACCATCCTCGATCGGCTCGAGCAGGTTGATACAGCGCAGAACGGTGGATTTGCCCGCCCCCGAAGCGCCGATCAGGCATACCATCTGCCCCTCGTCCACGGTCAGGTCGATGCCGTCGCAGACGGTGCGGTCGCCAAAGCGTTTGACGACGTTGCGCAAGTTCAGTTTCGCCATCAGCGCCGCTCCCGCATCTGCCGGGCCATCAGGTGGTCGGCATAGCGCGTCGCCGGGATGGTCACGATCAGAAAAATGATCGCCGCGCCCACATAAGGCGTGAAATTGGCCAACAGCGATTTGAACACGCCGGCCTGGCGGAAGATCTCGACCGGGCCGATGAAACTGAGAAGCGACACGTCCTTTTGCAGCGCGATCAACATGTTCATCTGCGAGGGCACGACGTTGCGGACGGCTTGTGGCAGCACCACGTCGCGCATCACCTGGCCTTCGGTCAGGCCCAGCGACAGGGCGGCGGCGCGCTGGCTGTGGTGTACGCTGTCGATGCCCGAGCGGAAAATCTCGGCAACATAAGCCGAATAGGTCAGGATCAGCGCCAGCGATCCCCAGATATAGGGCGAGTTCCACGGCCGGGCCAGACCCAGCCCGGGAATGCCGAAGCCGATCAGATAGACGGTCAGGATCACAGGCACGCCGCGGAATATGTCGGTGAAGGCCGCGCCGAAGATGCGCAACGGGAACAGAGCGGGCGATTTGGTGTCGCGGGCCAGCGCGATCAGTAGCCCCAGCACCGCGATCGCGGGCGCCGACCAAGCAAAGATCATCACGTTGATCTTAAAGGCCTCGAGCAGCTTCGGGAAGGTCTTGACCAGAACCTCGCCGTTGAAAAAGCTCTGCTGGACCTTGGCCCAGCCCGGTGCCAGCGGCACCAGCACGATCAGCGCCAACACGACCAGAACGGTGCTGGTCGCGGCGATCCGGATCGATCGCCGCCGCTGCTGCGCCTCAAAAAGTTCGCGGCGGGTCGGGCCCGCCGTTCTGTTCTGTGTCATGTCACTTGATCAGCGGAACGCCCGTCGTGTCCTGCAGCCACTTGGCCTCTATCTCGGCCAGCTTGCCGCTTTCGGTCAGCGCGGCGATGGCCGAATCCACGCAGGATTTCAGCGGGTTGCCTTCCTCCATCAACATGCCGAACTGATCGGGGTTGTCGCCTTGATCGGCAGGGAACTGGCCGATCACCTTGGACCCTTCGATCATCACCGCGCTCAGGAACAGGGCGGTGGGCAGGTCGAACAGCGCGGCGTCGATCTGGTTCGCGGTCATGGCCGCGTTCACATCGGCATTGTCGCCATAGAGCAGCGGATCGGCATTTGGCTGGATTACGTTGGCCAGTTTCGGCACCGCTGTGGTCGAGCCGACCGCGCCCCATTGCAGGCCCTTCAGCGCCTCGAGCGTGGGCGGGGTGTCAACGGCGTTTGCGCTGACCAGAACCGCCATCGGCGCGGTGTAGTAAGGGGCCGAGAAATCGACGACCTGATCGCGCTCGGGCGTGATCGAGTATTGCTGGATGTTCACGTCAAAGTTCTTGGCGCCGGGTTGGATCGCCTCGTCAAAGGACGACCGGACCCAGACCACGTCATCAGCGGCAAAGCCCATTTCCTCGGCCACGGCATAGGCGACGGCGGCTTCAAAGCCTTGGCCGGACTCGGGCGCGTCATCCATCACCCAAGGGTAATAGGCCGGGTTTCCGGTGGCCACGGTGAACTTGCCCTCGGTCAGGGTCTTGCCCGCGGCGCAATGCCCATCCGCAAGGGCCGAAGTTGCGGTGAACGCAAGGGTTGCGGCCGCGATCGAAAGCATCTTGGACATGGATCTGGGTCTCCTGTTGGGAATGTCGGGCCCACGGTAGTGTTGCCCGCCGACCCTGTCCAGTTGGTCGCGGTCTATGCCAAACACCGCAAGAAGTTCAAGCCGTCACGCGGGTGGAATGTTGTGGTTCACCCGGAACAGGTTGCCGGGGTCGTACCTGCCTTTGATCCGGGACAATTGGGCCGCGTTCGCACCATAGGCCGATGACAGGGCGGCGGCCTCATCCGCGGGCATGAAATTGACATAGGCACTGCCGGTTGCATACGGCACCATGCGGTCATACAGCGCCCGCGCCCAAGCAATGCAAGCATCGTCATTGGCTGGGTCTTCCCAACGGGTGTGCACGTTCATGATGAAATGGGCCGAGCGTTGGGGATAGGCTGTCGCCGCAGCCTCGACCCGCGCCATCGCGCCGCCGACGTGGGCGATGAACACTTCACAAGCCGGGTCCGGCAAGGTCGAGATACTGTCGAGCAGCCCTGCGACCGCATCCGTGGGCAAGGCATCAAAATCGTGGCTTTTCCAATAGTTGCGCGCGCCGGGGGTCAGCAGAGGGTCGAACGCGGCCTGCCAGTCGACGAAGGCGTGCGGCGCGATCACGTCCACGATCGGGTCTCCGAGGGCGCGCAGCGGCTCCATCGCGGCTTCTCCGTCTTCGATGGGCCCGGCATAACAGGCGGCAAAGATCAGCACCTCGCGCCCGTGCCAGTCTTCGGGCAGGAAGGGCAAGGGCGGGGCCTTGCGCATCACCGTCCAGACCGTCAGCTCGTCAGGGGCGGTGTCGGCGATCCGGGCGTATTCGGGCAACAGGGAGGGACCCTGTTCAAGCGGGTGGATCACAAGGCCGGACAGGACTTGCGGCCCCAGCGGATGCAGGCGGAACTCGAACGAAGTGACCACGCCGAAATTGCCACCGCCCCCACGGATGGCCCAGAACAGGTCCGGGTGGCTGCTTTCCGACGCGGTCACGATCGCGCCATCGGCCAGCACCACCTCGGCCGAGATCAGGTTGTCGATGGTCATGCCGAACTTGCGCGTAGTCCAGCCAAAGCCGCCGCCCAAGGTCAACCCGGCGATCCCGGTGGTCGAGTTGATGCCGGTCGGAACCACCAACCCGTGCGCCTGTGTCTCTCGGTCTACGTCACCCAGTACCGCGCCTGGCGCCACACGCGCGGTGCGCGCCTTCGGGTCGACATGCACCGATTTCATCTGCGACAAATCCAGCATCACCGCATCATCGGCCACCGCATGCCCGGCAATCTGATGTCCGCCCGAGCGGACGGACATGATCAGCCCCGCCTCGCGCACGAAATTGATGGCCTTTTGCACATCGCTGGCGCCGAGCGCCCGGATCACAAAGCCGGGTTTGCGGTCGACAATGCTGTTCCAAGTGGTCCGGGCGTCATCGTATTCCGGGCTACCGGGTAGGAAGACGGAGCCGCGTAGCGCCGCGTCCAAAGCGTCAAGCGCGTCTTGGTCCACGGATTTGGTGCTGCCGTTCAGCGTTATCAGGTCAAACATGATCGGTCCTCCAGATCAGGTGGACAGGATCCTTGCTTGTCTGCCTCGGCGGGTGCCCTTTCGCCTGTTGCCGGCGTCGGGCGCAACTGAGATCGGATGCTACGTCAGGCGAAAAGGCCTGGGTCGACACGGTCAACCGGCGTGATGACGTCAGCAGGAATGTTCAGGCGCTTCGCCGCCTTGCGCAGACTTTCCTCGTCCGGGGCTTCGTACAAGCAATAGGTCTTGCGCTTGTCGGCACTGAGGAACGAGAATATCCACTCGATCCCCTCTTCATCGTTGATTTCCTTGATCTTGATCTTGTCGTCGTCTCCCAGATCAAGCTGTTCGGCAAAATTTCGTTCAATGATATATCTTGGCATGGCACCCCCCGGTACACACTTTCTGAAAACTAGGACGCTGCTCCCTCAAGTCTTGACGCCAAGGAAACCATAGCCAATTCTCGCGCGGTTGCCAACGCTGCCACCTCGAGCTCCAAGGCAATGCTAAGGTCCTGAGGGCGACCTCGGCGGCGCAATGCTCGGGCTCGGGCGGCTTGGCTATGGGCGATCCAGGGTGGAGCGGCCATCGCTGTATCGACGGCCATCGCTGTGTCGAACAGACTCTCGGCGGTGTCCCATTCGCCCAAAAGCGCCGCCAGCGCGCCCAGCCGTCGTGCAGCGGCGCCGGTGCAGACGGTGGTTGCCCCGGCGGTGACGGTCAGATCGCGAAAAGGCAACAATTTCTGATAGATAGTCTCGGCGTGGTCGCGACGTTCGACCGCTACGCAGATATCGGCGAGATAGCTCAGGGTGGTCGAATACATCGCATCCTCCGGCAGTTCGAAGCCGGTTTCGGACAACTCATCAAGGATGCGTTCAGCGGCCTCGGAATAGCCAAGCTCGGCGGCGATCAGGCCAAAGCCGGGTTTCCACGCGGCATCGTCCGGATTGTCGGACATCAGGCGTTTGATGACGGGCGCCACCTCATGCAGGCGGTTTTGTTCCCGTCGGATCGTGAACATCTGAACGCCATACACGCCCTCGACATGCGCACCGTGAGTCTGACCGCCGATCTTCAACGCCTCGGTGGCATAGGCTTCGGCCCGGTCGAACCGTCCGTCCAGGATGTCCACCATGGCCCGGGCATGAATCTGCACCCAATAAAGTTGCAGATGCATGTCCTTGCGCGAAATCTCGGTCAGCAGGTCCAGCGAGCTGTCGACCAGCGCACGGTCGGCCATCTCGGCGCCGACGAACAGGCTGAGCGTGCGGTCGCGCCCCTGGTCGATGCTGCCCAGTTTTTCCGCCGTCGCATGCATCGCCTCCAGATTTTCACGCCAGTTCCAGCGATCGTTGCCCTGCCGGGCGATGAAAGGCGCGCCATAGCGGGTCATCATGACGTGAAACTGCGATTTGTGGTCGCCCAAACGTGCCGCAAGGTCCATGCACCGCTGGCCATATTCCGCGCCGTCGCCAAAACGGCCGATGAACATGCAGGCCCGGGCGATCTGCCCCAAGAGTCTGCAGCGGCGCGCCTCGTCTTGCTCGGGCAGTTTTCCCAGCGCCTCGAGGCAAAGCGAAATCGCCTTTTCATGATGCTGGCCAGCCATCATGCAACAGTCCGCAAACTGGGTCGTGATATCCGCGGCCAGCGCATCCCGGCCGGTGCGCCGCGCTGCATCCATGGCTTGTTGCAGCAGTTCAATCCCCTCGGGCAATTGACCGGCGCTATCATGGGCACGCCCCAGCAGCGAAGTGGCAACGATCACTTCGCGGCTGTCGTCAGAGCCCAACTGGCCCGCGGCCTTCAGCGCCTCGGCCGCGTTGGCCAGGGCCTCCTGGCTGGCCGATCTGCCCAAGGCCATTTCGGTGGCCGCGCGCCACCGCTCAAAGGCGGCGGCCCAATCCTCGGCCTCGGTCAGGTGCCGGGCGACCAGTTCCGGGCGGCGTTCGATGTCCGCAGCCCGGTGCAGGGTCAGTGCCCGGGCCACCTGGGCATGCTGGACCTTGCGTGTGGCGCTGAGCATGGATTGATAGGCCGTGTCGCGGATCAGCGCGTGGCGAAATACGAAATGCCCCTTGCGGTGGCCACTTTCAAAAATCAGACCGGCGTGGCTCAACTCATCGAGATGCGTGTGCAGGTCCTCCGGGCCCAGGGACATGATTTCCAGCAGCAGGTCAGGCTCGAACTCGCGCCCGATCACCGAGGCGGCCAAGGCGACCTGTTTGGCGCCGGGCGACACCGCATCGAGCCGAGCCATCAACGTGCCCTTGAGCGACGAGGGCACATTGCGCAGATCGCCCGTCTGGGTGATCGTTCGGGTCAATTCCTCGACGAACAGCGGGATTCCGTCGGTTTTCTCGATGATGCTGGCCACCATTTCGGGGTCGGTCGGGCGGCCGGTCAACGAGTCGATCAGGTCGCCGACCTGCGCCGGCCCGAAGCGACGCAGATGCAATGTCTGGACATGGGCATCCCCGGCATCGGTCTGCATGTCCCATTCGGGCCGATGGGTGATCACCATCAACAACGGCAGGTCGACACAGATCGATTTGAACCGCTCGAGCAGGGCCAGTGTCGAGGCATCGATCCAGTGGGCGTCCTCGACGAAAATGATGACGGGACGGTGTGACGCCCGCGCCCTGACCGTGGTGATCAGCGTCTTGATCGTCAGGTCACGCTGCTCTTGCGGCGAAAGGTCAAGAACCGATTGAGCCAGCGCGCTGTGCGGCGCAACCAGGGCCGCAAATACCGGGAGCACCTGATCGAGGTTCAGGCCCTGACGCCGGGACAGCATCCCGCGCACATGCTCCTGCACCCTGTCGTCGTCGAAATCGTGCCCAACGCCCGCATCCTGCGAAATCCGTGCCGCGACCGGGTGAAACGGGCTGCTGGTCAGGTAGGGCGAGCAGTTCAGGCGGATGATGTCGGCGTGTTCCGCCACGTCGGGATCCGCAAGAAACGCCTCGACCAGCCGGGACTTGCCCATACCGGCCTCACCGCCCAGCAGGATCACCTGGCCCGTGCCATCCTGCGCCTGTCGCCACGACTGCAGCAGGATGTCCTTTTCCGTCTCGCGCCCGATCAACCTGTTTTGCGCCGCACCTTCATGTAGGGCGCGAAAGCGGCTCTCGGCGCTGCGTTCGGCCACGACTTGCATCAGTGTCCGCGGCGCGTCGAAGCCCTTGAGCGAAACCGGACCCATAGCGGCGAATTCGAATACGCCCTGCAACGCCGTCGTGGCGTCCTCCTGCGGAACGACGACTGAATTCGGCGGCGCGCGTTCCTGGATGCGGGCGGCCAGATTCAAGACCGGACCGGTCATCGCCCCTTCTTCATAGGTGTTTTCGCCGATCGCATCACCGACGACCACGTCGCCGCTGGCGATGCCGATCCGAACCGACAGCGGCGTCCCGTCCGGGGTTTGCAGCGCCTTGACCCGCGCCACCGCCTCCTGGCCCGCTTTGACCGCGCGGATCGCGTGATCCTCGTAGGCGCGCGGCCAACCGAAAAAGACCAGCAACCCGTCGCCCAGATATTTGGCGACATAACCGCCATACCGGCTGACGGCCCCGGCGACAGCGTCCTGATAGCGCTGCAGCAGAGTCCGCATGTCTTCCGGGTCAATCCGGTTGGTCAGTTCGGTCGAGCCGACAAGGTCGGCAAAGAACACGGTCAGGTGCCGGCGCTCGGCAGCCGCAAGGTCAGCTTGGTCGGACACGGAGTCAGCTGCGCGGGGCGAAGGATCGGCGGGGTGCGGCGGCCCGTCCGGCGTGTCGGCCAGGTTTCGGGCCGCAGCCAGTATGAGCTTCCGATGCCCAAGGCTGACACCCAGTTCGCGCAGGTCGGCGTCGGACAGCAAGGGCAGCACCCGTTCGTCAACGTCGTTCTGTGCAAACGCGTCGGCATACTGGTCCAGGCCCAGATCGTGCAGCCATGTCTCGACCGTGCTGTCCATGCCTGATCATGCGGGGTTCCGCAGCGTCAATCAAGCAATCGGACAGTGCGGCCGAAAATGTCTCGACACGGGGGGGTGTGCAGATCAGACTGCGCAGACGTTTCAATTCTATGATCGGGCAGAGGCCATCGATGCAGCGCAACGGATTTTTTCAATTCCGAATGACGGTGATCAGCCTTGCACTGATCCTTTTGGCTGGGTTGATCATTCCAACGGGTGCGGGCGCCCAGAATGCCGCCGATACGAGCGCGACAGGCACCGCGCAGGTCCAAGACCTTCTGAACCGGCGATGCGTCGTCTGCCACAGCTGCTATGACGCGCCATGCCAGCTGAAGCTGACCGCACCCGAAGGCGTGGCGCGCGGCGGGACCAAGCAGGTGGTCTATGACACCGACCGGCTGACGGACGCGCCACCCACGCGGCTTGGGCTCGACGCCCGGACCGTGCCGGACTGGCGCGCGCTGGGGTTCCACGCGGTCACCGCGGATCCGGGGCAACTCAGCCTGCTGGAACGCTTTCTGGATCTGGGCCGCGTCGCGCCGCTGCCCAAGGGAGAGCCGGTTCCGCAGGAACTTGGCCTGTCGATCAACCGCGAACTGGTCTGCCCGTCACCGCAGGAATTCGATGCGTTTCGACGCAAACACCCCTTGGCCGGAATGCCCTACGCTGCCGCGCGGTTGTCGGATGACGAGTTCACCCTGTTGCGCGAATGGGCGCGGGCCGGCGGGACACTCGATCCGGAAGCAGCGGATCTGCCAGCTTCGGTCCAGGCGAAGGTCGATAGGTGGGAGGCCTTTCTGAACGCCGACGATCTCCGTAGCCGGTTGACCAGCCGCTACTTGTTCGAACATCTGTTCCTGGCGCGCCTACATTTCCCGGATGACGACCCGCGCCGGTTCTTTCAGATGGTAAGGTCCACGACGCCGCCGGGGCAGCCGATCTCCGTCATCGCGTCCCGCCGGCCCTTCGACGACCCCGGCGCAAGGCCGTTCTACTATCGGCTGCAACTTGTGACCGAGACCATCGTGCACAAGGAACACCTCGTTTATCCGTTCGGGTCCCGGCGTATGGACCGGTATAGGGAGCTGTTTCTTGAACCCGACTGGTCGCTGGAACAACTGCCGCCCTATGGCGATGCAGAGGGCGGCAACCCGTTCAGCACCTTCGCTGCGCTCCCCGCCCGCAGCCGCTATGAGTTTTTGTTGGACGACGCGCTGTTCTTCGTGCGCAGCTTCATCCGAGGCCCGGTCTGTCATGGGCAGACGGCGGTCAACGTGATCGAAGACCGGTTCTGGGTCAGTTTCCTTGACCCCGAGGCGGATCTGTCGGTGACCGATCCCAGCTATCTTGCCCAAGGCGCGGCCTATCTCGAATTGCCGGTCGCCAGGGCCGATGAAGGGGTGCTGGGCGATCTCCAATCGCTCTATCACCGCAACCAGGTGGAATACCTTCAGTTTCGCGACGCCCGCTATCGCAACAGCCCGGCGCATCGGACGGGGTTCGGCTATGATGCGATCTGGGACGGGGGCGGGACGAATCCACAGGCATTGATCACCGTGTTTCGGCACTTTGATAACGCCTCGGCGATGATCGGGTTTCACGGCGACATCCCGGAAACCGCTTGGGTGATCGACTATCCGGTGTTCGAGAGGATCTATTACAATCTGGTCGCAGGCTACGACGTGTTCGGCCGGGTCGCGCATCAGCTGGCCACACGGCTGTACATGAATGAGCTGCGTATGGAGAGCGAAGATGGTTTCCTGACCTTCATGCCGACCGATATCCGAACCCGGATGCATGATGGCTGGTATCAGGGGTTTCTTGCCGAGTTGCACAGCTTTTGGCATCAGCGCCGTCTCGATGACGATTTCCCGACCGGGATCGCCTTCGGCACCGACAACCCCAAGGCCGAGTTTCTGCTGAACTTGCTGAACCGCGGGAACGGGCTGTGGCCGGTCACCGACCCGATCAATCGCTGCACGGGTGACGCCTGTACCAGCGACCCCAGCGCGACGCTGCTGCGGCAGTTGTCCAGCCAAACCGGCCCGTGGGTCAGATATCTGCCCGACCTGTCGGTTTTGCTGGTCGAACATGGCGAAGACCAGACCGAGGTCTTTTCCCTCGTCCATGACAAGGCCCATTCCAACGTTGCATTTCTGTTCCGCGAACACGCACGACGCCTGCCCCGGGACGACACGATCACGGTGTTGCCCGGGCTGATCGGAAGCTATCCCAATTTCTTCTTCCGCGTGTCCAGCGACGCGTTGCCCGACTTCGTGTCTGCCGTGAAGGCGATCCGCTCGCAAAGCGACTATATGAATGTCATCGCCACTTACGGCATACGCAGGACAATCTCCGACTTCTGGAGGCTCAGCGACCGCCTGCACGAGATGTTGGCACGGCAAGCGCCGGTTCAGTCCGGCGTTCTGGACCTCAACCGCTACAAGGACCCGAAGGCGGACGATCAACCCTCATAGAGGCCCGACACCCGAAGGTCATCGACACCCGGCTTGCCCGGGGCCGAGCGCTGGCCTATCCTGGTGGGGATGAAATCCTTTGCCGAAATTCGCCCGACCTACAGCCGGTCCGAACGCGTCAGCGACGGGGTAGTACATGTACTGGGCGTTGGTGCGGCATTGGTCGCGGTACCGATCCTGGTCGGCCAGACCGTGCAGTCCGGACCCGAGCCCGCCGCGGTCTGGGGCGCGTTGATCTACGGCGTGACGCTTGTCTTGATGCTGAGTTTTTCAGCGCTCTACAACATGAGCCAGAGCCCGGAATGGACCGATGTTCTGCGGCGTCTCGACCACTCGGGGATCTACGTCAAGATCGCCGGAACCTATACGCCGTTCCTGCTGTTGTCCGGCGGGCAGGCGCCGGGCTTGCTGTTTGGTCTGTGGTCGTCGGCCACGCTGGGTTCGGCCCTGAAGATGATCGCTCCGCACAGGTTCCGGTGGTTCGGGCTGGCGCTTTACCTGATGATGGGATGGGCCATCGTGTGGGCAGGCCAGGGTGTTCTGGCCGATCTGCCCTCGGCGGTCGTGATCCTGATGATCGCGGGTGGGCTGGTCTACACGGCCGGCGTTGCGTTCTATCTGCTGGACTGGATCCCGTATCACAACACGATCTGGCATGTGTTCGTGCTGTCGGGCAGCGGTCTGTTTTTTGCCGCTGTCTGCATGCGGGTTCTGCCTGAACCGGTCTTGGGCCTGTAGACGCCGCGCGTTCCAAGTGGTGTTTTTTTTCGCCGTCGGGTGTCTCAGGTCGGAAGGCAGTCGGCTACCACTACGGCGAACGGGGCTGGCCGACCCGCCCTGCGCAATCGCCACAGGCCGCCGAAAACCTGCACCGCTGATCCGCAAGGGGCTTGAACCAGGGGGCCGTGGCAGTGTCATCTGAGACCCTGCGAAGGGAGGGTCTGCATGAAGCTGCGGCAAATCATAGCCGGTCTAGTCTGTCTGGTCGCGCTGCTTGGCTGCGCACCCAAGGAGCGCATGTACGAAAAGACGGTGTCCAACTATCAGCCCGCCCGTGAAGACAGCAAACTGGGACGCGCGGCGCGCCGGTTGGGCGACCCTGGGGACGGGCGCTCGGGCGTGCGACTTGTCAGCGATGGAGAACAGGCGCTGGTCTCTCGGCTGTTGATGGCGGCCGCCGCCGAACGCACGATCGACGCACAATATTACCTGCTGCATGACGACCCGACGGGGCATCTTTTTGCAGCCAGCCTTCTTCAGGCGGCTGATCGCGGAGTGCGCGTCCGCTTGTTGCTGGATGATATGGACACCGCAGGCTATGACGCGATGACCGCCGCACTGGACCTGCACGAAAACATCGAAATCAGGCTGTTCAACCCGTTCTGGCGCGATCAAAGCTTGGTCGTGGCCGGTTTGACCGATTTCAAGCGGATCAATCGACGGATGCACAACAAGTCCATGACGGCCGACAATCTGTTTACCATCGTGGGCGGGCGGAACATCGGGGCCGAGTATTTTCTCGCGCGCGAGGAAATGAACTATGCCGATCTCGATGTGCTGGCTGCGGGGCCGGTGGTGACCGAAGTTTCCAAAAGCTTCGATGCCTACTGGAACAGCCCGTTCGCGGTGCCCGCCCGCGCGGTTGTCGAGCCGCCGGAATTCAGCCTTGCCGCCGCCCGCGACCGGTTGCGCCAATTGGTCGAAGACGCGAAGCGGACACCCTATGGCGCCGCGCTGCGCCGGTCGGCGCAGGAAAACTTTGCAGACGGGGCCCTTTCGCTGGATTGGGTGCCGGCCCGACTCTATGCGGACCCGCCTGCCAAGGCAGCCGGCGCCGACATAGCGGATCCGATCCTTGCCGCGCAACTGCTGCCGTATTTCGAGACAGCAAAATCCGAGGTCACCATCGTTTCGGCCTATTTCGTGCCCCGCAACAGCGGTGTCCGGTGGCTGACCGCACTCGAGCGCCGAGGCGTCGATGTCCGGGTCGTCACCAATTCGCTGGCATCGAACGATGTGCTTCCCGTCTATGCCCATTACGCCACGAAACGCAGACCGTTGCTGCGCGGCGGCGTCGATCTGTACGAACTGCGACCCGACAACTATCAACAGCAGCGACAGGGCATCAACTGGGCGCAGTCTCGGTCGGGGCTACATTCCAAGGCTTTCGCGATTGATGATCGATACCTGTTCGTGGGGTCGTTCAACTGGGACCCCCGCTCGGTCAACATCAACACCGAGATGGGAATACTGATCGACTCGCTCGCCCTGACCGAACAGGCCATCGGTGCGCTGGACGACGCGCTGCCCGCCTATACGTACCGGGTCACGCTGGGGCCAGCCGGGCAGTTGACCTGGCGGACCCGTGCGGCCGACGGAACGGTGCTGGAATATGATGCCGAGCCAACGGGCAGCGCCTGGGATCACATCGTTGCAGGGTTCCTGAGCCTGCTGCCGATCGGGTCGCAGCTGTGAGCAGGGACCACGCCCGATCGTGGCGCGATGGACAGGGGGCTTTGCGCCCCCGAGGGCGGGGCCGCGTCGTCAGGCACTGACGCGCGCCAGAAACCGCTGCAAACGCGGGTCTTTCGGCGCATCGAAGATCTGTGCCGGGGGGCCCTGTTCCACGATCCGACCGCCCTCCATGAAGATCACCCGGTCGGCGATTTCGCGGGCAAAACGCATCTCATGCGTGACGATCAACATGGTCTGGCGCTGCGCGGCGACCGAACGCATGAGGTCGAGCACCTCGCCGACCCATTCCGGATCCAGCGCCGAGGTCGGCTCGTCAAACAGCATCAACTGCGCCCCGATCGCCATGGCGCGGCCGATCCCCACACGTTGCTGCTGTCCGCCCGACAGGCTGGCCGGATAGCTGTCGGCCTTTTCCGCCAGACCGATTTCCTTCAGGATGCGACGGCCCTGCGCCTCGGCCTCGGCGCGGGGGCGTTTCTGCACGGTGACCAGCGCTTCCATGATGTTTTCCAGCGCGGTGCGATGTGAAAACAGGCCGTAATTCTGGAACACGAAGGCAGTCGCGCGCCGCAGGGCCAGAATATCGGCACGGCTGGCCCGTGTCGCATCGACCGAAATGCCTCCGACCGTGATGCGGCCCGCGTCGGGCGTGTCCAGAAAGTTGATACAGCGCAGCAACGTGGATTTCCCGGTGCCCGAGGGACCGATGACGACGACGCGCTCGCCCTTTGCGATCTCGAGATCGATGGTGTTCAGGACGGCGGTGCCGCCAAACCGTTTGGTCAGTCCTTCGATACGGATCATCGTGCATATGCCCTGTTCAGTCGGATCTCGAGGACCTTCTGCGCCTGGCTCAGACCTTCGACCATGATCCAGTAGATGACGGCGACCACCAGGAAGGCCTCGAAATACAGGAAGCTGCCCGCCGCCTCTTTCTGGGCAGCGCCCATCATCTCGGTCACGCCGAGGGTGAAGGCCAGCGAGGTGCCCTTGATCATGTCGATGAAGTAGTTGACCAGCGTCGGAGCCGCCACGCGGGCCGCCTGCGGCAGGACCACCCGCCGCATCAACTGGCCTTGGGTCATGCCGATGGACTGCGCTGCTTCCCACTGGCTGCGATCGACGCCAATGATCGCCGCGCGGATGGTTTCGGCCATGTAGGCGGCAAAATGTAGCGTCAGCCCCATGATCGCGGCGGTCACCCCGTCAATCGCGGTCAGGAAAGACAGAACTTGCGGCAACCCATAGTAGAACAGGAACAGTTGCACCAGCAGCGGCGTGCCGCGGAAGAAGCTGATGAACAGAAGCACCAGCTGATCCAGCACAGGCACGCGAAAGACACGTTCCACCGCCAGCGCCACCGCGAGAACCAGTGCCAGCACCATGGCGGCCGAAGCCATCGCCAGCGTCAGCGGCACATAGCCCAAGATGACGGGGACCAGCCCCAGCATATATTCAAGGTCCAATCCCCGCATGGCTTCAGTTCGCCGTGATGTCGGTTCCGAACCACTTGACCGAGATTTCCGCCAGGGTGCCGTCCTGCTTCAGCTCGGTCAGCGCCGCATCGACCCGGTCGCGCAAAGCCCGGCCTTCCGCGTCATCGCGGAACGGCAGGGCGTTGCGGATTTCCGAGAAGGGCGCGCCGGCCAGCTCCAGCGGCAGCGGGCTTTCGGCGATCAGCTGGGCCGAGGACACGCGGTCCATCACGAAGGCATCGACACGGCCCAAGGCGGTGTCCTGCGCGATGTTGGCCTCGTAGGTCTTGATCTCGATCTCGTCGGAATACGGCAGTTCTTTCAGAAGCTGCTCGAAATTCGAGCCGAGGTTGACGGCGACGGTGTGGCCTTTCAGATCTTCGACCCCCTTGATGGTGTCGTTGCCCTTGCGCACGACCACCTGCGCGCCGTCGATCACATAGGGCTGGCTGAACGCAAACCGGGCTTCGCGTTCGGGGGTGATGGTGATCTGGTTGGCGATCGTGTCGATCCGGCCCGCGTCCAGCGCGCCGATCAGGCCCGAGAACGACATGGTCTCGAACGCGATGTCCAACCCTGTCTTTTCGCCAACGGCGTTCATGACGTCGACCTCGAAGCCCTGAAGCACGTCCTGCTTAACGAAGGTAAAGGGGAAATACCCGCCCGACATGCCCACGCGCAGGGTTTCGGCGGTTGCGGCAGTGCCCAGGCCCAAGGCCAGAACGGTTGCTAGGATACGGTTCATTTCGGCAAACCTCTGTTATGCGTAGGCCGCGGAAATTGGGTATCGGCAAAGCCAAGTCAACCGGGTGGGCTAACAAAAGACGCTCTGTTCGGGACACTGGGTTGGGCCGAAACTCGGTTCGTAACTTGCGCCCCGTTTCCGAACGAGCGTTTTACAAAGCCTTGTTCGCAGAGGTGGATGTTCCTTCCCAACGCCTTGATGTCGGCGTTGGGCTTCTTCTGGAGTGATGTCGAGGACAAACGAGACCGGACGACGCGGGTTTCCGCCACCATCCTGTGGAATGTGTCGCAGACGGATGCGGTCAAATCCGCCCAAGGTCATTCAAGATCGGACAATCCGGGCGGTCATCGCCGGCACATTCCGCGACCAGGTGAGACAGCGTGGCGCGCATGGCCTTGAGATCGGCGATCTTCGCGTCGATTTCCTTCAGGTTTTGCTTGGCGATGCGCTTTACATCGGCGCTGGCGCGACGCTTGTCCTCGTACAGTGCCAAAAGCGTCCGGCAGTCTTCGATGGTAAAGCCCAGCGACCGGGCGCGGCCGATGAACGCCAGTTTGTGCAGCTCTTTTTCGTCGAAATGCCGGTATCCGTTGGCGCCGCGCCGGGGTTTGATAAAGCCGATGTCTTCGTAGTAACGAATGGTCTTGGCCGGAAGGCCCGAGCGCTCGGCGACATCTCCGATATTCATGGTTCCCTCCTTGTCTAGTCGGCATTGGCCGGGTTGAGCGTCAGGATGCGGGTTTCTTCGGGAGCGTCGTGTGGTGTTCGGGCCGGTTTCACCCAACGCAGCCGCAAGGCGTTGGACAGGACGAAAACGCTGGACAGCGCCATCGCGCCCGCGGCCAGAACCGGCGACAGAAGCGGCCCGCCGAACGGGTGCAGAACCCCGGCGGCCACCGGGATCAGCAGCGTGTTGTAACCAAAGGCCCAGAACAGGTTCTGCCGGATGTTGCGCATGGTACGTCGGCTGATGTCGAACGCGTTGACCACGCCGGTCAGGTCACCGGAGATCAGCACCACGTCAGCCGCCTCGATCGCGATGTCGGTGCCGGTGCCGATGGCAATGCCCACATCCGCCGCCGCCAGCGCGGGCGCATCGTTGATGCCGTCGCCCACGAAGGCCAGCTTGCCTCCGTCTGCGCGCAGGCTTTCGAGCGCTGCCACCTTGCCTTCGGGCAGTACCTCGGCGACCACGTGGTCGATGCCCAGTTGCGCGGCGATGGCCCGGGCCGTAGCGGCGTTGTCACCGGTGATCATCGCGACCTTTAGACCCAGGTCATGCAAGGCCTGGATGGCGGCAGGCGTACCGGGCTTGATCGGATCGGCCACGGCGATCACCGCCGCGATACGCCCGTCGATCGCGGCATAGAGAGGCGTTTTCCCCTTGGCGGCCAGGTTCGCGCCGCGCTCTGCCAGCCCGCCGATCTCGATCCCCTCGCGGGCCATAAGGCGGTCGGCGCCGATCAGAACCCGGTGACCTTCGACCATTGCCTGCACCCCGTACCCGGTGATCGAGTCAAATCCTTCGGGACTGGGTAGGGTCAGCCCGCGGGTCTCGGCGGCCCGGGTGATCGCGGTTGCGATCGGGTGTTCCGACGTGGCCTCGACCGCGGCGACAAGGCGCAGCACCGCGTCCTCGGTCATGCCGTCGGCCACGATCAGGTCGGTTAGTTCGGGCCGGCCCTCGGTCAGCGTGCCGGTCTTGTCCAGCGCAACGACGGTGGCTTCCTGAAGCATCTGCAGCGCGTCCCCCTTGCGGAACAGCACACCCATCTCGGCCGCACGCCCGGTGCCCACCATGATCGAGGTCGGCGTGGCCAGACCCATGGCGCAGGGGCAGGCGATGATCAGAACCGAGACCCCGGCCACCAGCGCCAGGCTCAGCGCCGGGTCCGGGCCGAACAGCAGCCAGACCAGAACCGTCACCACGGCAACCGAGATCACGGCCGGAACGAACCACAGGGTGATCCGGTCGACCAGACCCTGGATGGGCAGCTTGGCCCCCTGTGCCTGTTCTACCATCTGGATGATCTGCGCCAGCATCGTGTCGGCCCCGACCTTTTCGGCCCGGAAGGTCAACGCCCCCGTTCCGTTCACGGTGCCGCCAACCACGGCGGCGCCCTCGGCCTTTTCGACCGGCACCGGTTCGCCGGTGATCATGCTTTCATCCACATAGGACCGCCCGGTCAGCACGGCGCCATCCACCGGGATCTTCTCGCCGGGGCGGACATGCACTATGTCGCCCACGACGATCTGATCGACGGGCAGTTCCACCACGCGGCCATCGCGCTCGACCCGCGCGGTCTTGGCTTGCAGCCCCACCAGCTTGCGGATCGCCTCACCGGTGCGGCCCTTGGCGCGCGCCTCGAGGAAGCGGCCCAGCAGGATCAGCACCACGATGACCGCCGCCGCCTCGTAATAGACGTTTGCGGTGCCCGCCGGCAGAAGATCGGGCGCAAAGGTCGCCACCAGCGAGTACCCATAGGCCGCCGCCGTCCCCAGCGCGACCAGCGAGTTCATGTCGGGCGCGCCCCGGAACAAGGCCGGAAAGCCCTTGGTATAGAATTGCAGCCCCGGCCCGAACAGAACGATCGTGGTCAGTACGAATTGCAACAGGTGGCTGGTCTGCAGACCGATCGTCTGGGCAATCAGATGGTGCATTCCGGGAACGACATGCGCGCCCATTTCCAGAACAAAGACAGGCAGAGCCAGGATCGCGGCAAAGCTTGTGCGCCGGGCCAGGTGCTGGATTTCCTCGGTTTTGCGGTCCTCGGGCTCGGGCCGTGCCGCGTCTCGGAGGGTGGCGGCGTAGCCCGCCGCCGTGGCCAGCGCGGCTATGGCCTCGGGCGTGGTGGAGCCTGCCACATAGCGGACCGTGGCCGTTTCCGAGGCCATGTTGACCGAGGCCGCCACGACCCCCTGCCCCGCCGACAGCGCCCGTTCCACGCGGCCCACGCATGAGGCGCAGTTCATTCCCTGAATGTCCAGCGTGACCTCTTCGATCGCGGAGGGATACCCGGCCGCCTCGAGCGCGCCGAGGATGGTCGGCAGGTCAGCGGGCGCGTGGAAATCGACCTGGGCGCTTTCGCTGGCCAGGTTGACCGAGGCGTCCTCTACGCCGGGCACGGCCTTCAGGGCTCGCTCGACGCGGCCGACGCACGAGGCGCAGTTCATTCCTTGAACCTGAAGTCGGGCGTGTGAAATCTGGGTCATGTCGTCACCATTGAATCGCTGCTGACCCGCTACATAAGGGTTCCAGCAGGTGGAAGGTCAAGGTGCACTCAGCGAAAGTCCTCGAAAGGTCCGCCGTCTTCGGCCTCGGTCCGCAGTTGCTGCATCTCGCGCTCGCGTTCCGTCCAACTGGATTTGATGAAACCGAGGATGTCTCGGATCTCTGCATCGGTCAGGGTATCGGCGAAACCGGGCATGCCACTTTGTACCCCGGTCACGCCCATGCGTTTCAGCGTCTCGGCACCGCCCAGCTTGGTATAGGCGAACAGCATACCGTCTCCGTGATGCCAAGTATGGCCGGTGCGGTCATGCGGCGGGGCCGGCAGAACACCGTTGGCGTCGGGCGTCTGCCAGTCCGGCTGACCCTCAAGGTTGGCCCCGTGGCACGCGGCGCAGTTCTCGGCATAGAGCACCGCCCCCCGCACCGGATCGGAGGGTTCGTCACTGAGGTCAGCGCCTGAAATCCATCCAAAGGCGCCAGCAGCACCCATCACGACGGCGGCCGTCAGCGCCACCCAGGGCAATGTCGTCCTGCGCGGATGGCCCCGCGGCTCCACCTTTTCACTATCCGTCATGGTCGTCCAACAAATAGGTGGCCATGGCGCGGCGGTCTGCTTCGGTCAGGAAGCTGGTGCCGTAGGTCACGACCTCGCCCATGGCACCGCCGAATACGTCACCGTCGGGCATAATGCCGGTGCGCAGGGCATAGGCCAGGTTGTCGACCGTCCAGCCCAGCCTCTGCAGGGTTTCATAGTCGATGGCCGGCGCCTTGTCCCCGCCCGGCAGTGCATCACTGCCCTTGAAATGCTCGGTATCCGATTTGCGGGCACCAAACAGATTGCGCCCGGTGTGGCAGGCGGCACAGTGAGTGGCGCCTTCGACCAGCAGCCGGCCGCGGTTCCACACATCACCTTTGCCGGGGACCGGATCGGTGCGCGGAGGCTCGAGGAACGCCGCGCGCCACAGTTTCAGCCCCCAGCGCTGGTTGAAGGGAAAGGCCATCTGCTGCGCGCGGGACGGCGTGCCCACCGGCGGCACGGTCTGGAACGCCGCCCACAGGTCGGCAATGTCCTGATCGGTGAAATCGGCGTAGAACGGGTACGGGAAGGCTGGGTAATAGGGCTGCCCGTCCGGCGCCACGCCTTGACGCACGGCCTTGGCAAATTCCTCGATCGACCAGCCGCCAATGCCGTGGTCCGGGTCTGTGGTCAGGTTCGGGGAATACACCGTGCCAAAGGGTGTTTCGAGCTTGACGCCGCCGGCCAGGGGCGCGCCACCCTCGGCGAAATTGGTGTGGCAGGCGATGCAGCCGCCCGCCCGCGCCAGGTAGGCCCCGCGGTCAACGTCGCCCGTCAGCTCGGGCAGTTGCGGCGTCAGACCGATTGGCCACGCGACCACGGCGGCCAGCCCCGCCGCAGCCAGTACGGCAGAGGCAAGGCCCAAGCGATAGATGCGTTTCATCGTGGCACCCTATTCCGACCGGAACCGCGTGTGACAGGCCGAGCAGTTCTGGCCCAGCATCATGAACACGCCATCGGCGGGCATCTCGGACAGCTCCTCGCGCCCGGGGGTTCCGCCCATCATGGCCCCGCCCCCCATCATCGAGGCGCCACCCATCATGCCCGATCCGCCCATCATGCCGGACCCCTGACCGGCACCGGCCATCATCAGCCCGTTGTCGGCCGCAAGGACCAGCCCCTCGGCATAGGTCTGCAGCTGCTCGGCCAGTTCGGCGAAGGCTTCCCAGTCCTGCCAGATCTCGGGTTTGGCCTCGGAGGGCATGCCGTCGCTGCCTTCGGGGAACAGCCGTGTCATGCTGTCACCGGCATGGCGCCCGATCGTCTCGGCCGCGCGCCGGACTGCGGCGGCGTCATAGGGTGTCTTGCCCTGCATCATCGGCGTCAGGGTCTTCATCGCGTCCTTCATGGCGGACATACCGTCCATGCGTTCCTTCACGATCCCGGTGGCGCCACCATGCGCCAGGGCGGTTACGGCGATCATCGACGCCAGCACGGCTCCTGTCGTCAGTTTTGAAAGGGTCATCGTCTTGTCCTGTTTGTCTGCTTCAACTCGCCCCCGAAAGGGGCCTTTCGTGACTCAGGACACGGCGCGCGGCGGGGGCGGATCGAACAGGGCCACCGGCAAAATCCGGTACCGGCCCGGCGGGATGGCACGGCGGCTGATCCTTGATACCAGAGCGGAAACGACGGGCGCGGCCACGGTCATTGCCACGCCGTTGCAGAATGCCCCGCCGTGGCAATGACCCGGGTGGCCCTGTTCGACATGGTCGGGGTCGGATGCTTCCAGATCGACGACGGCATGTGTACCCCCATCGCCCCCATGCGCCAAGGCGGGTTCCGAGAACACCAGAACACCGGCCAAGACCAAGCCCAAGGCCAGAAGCCACCGTCCGATCATCCTGTCCGCCCAGCTGTGCAAGGTTCAGTCTATCCCGTTCTCGCGCTGCAGTTCCCTGACATAGGCAACGATGCCCTGCACGTCTGCACGGGTCAAGCCAGCGACCGGCGGCATGTCGCCAAAGCGCCAGTGATGGGCCTGAACACCATATTGAACCGCCCGCTGAAAGGCCTCGTCCCCGTGGTGGCTGGGCTCATAGATCTTGTGTACCAACGGCGGCGCCAGCCCTTCCAGCCCCGTCGCATTCATTCCATGGCAGGCTGCGCATTTAGCGTCAAAGGCAACCTTTCCCATCTGCGCCTGCGCACTGAACGTCGCCGGCACCCGGACCTGCGCGATTGGTTCCCCCTGCGACAGCGACGACGTATCGGGCACCGCCATCGAATGGCCCGTAGGCTGCTGGTTGAAGTTGTAGACAAATACGGCAGCGCCCGCGATCAGAACGCCGCCAATCAAAAGCGTCAGTTTGTTCATCGGCTCGTTTCACTTGGTTGTAGATGCATTCGCGGTTTGCGCGTCTTCTGCCGCCTTACCGCGCTGGAAGGTCAACCCAAATTTGTTCGCAACGCCCTGCGCAGAAAAGCCACGCTGTCACACCTATTGTACGCAGCGAATTGAACTGCGCGCGTCAGGATGCAACTTTGTGCGGCAAACGGACCGGGAAACAGCACGGGGAAGTACACGATGTTGGCCAAATCGGACTTGAAATATGCGGCAGTTTTGCTGGCAGTGGGCGCCTGCACGGAAACCGCGTCGATGTCCGGCGCGTCCGCGCCCGGCGACCTGGCCAAGGTGCCCGAAGGGGTGATCGCAATTGCCGCGCCCGGCCAGAACCTGAACGCGGTTCGGATCATGCCCGAGGATGGGTGTTACTGGTACCGCCATGTCGGCCCGGTCGAGACGACCTATCTGCCGCTCAGAACCGTCGAGGGGCGCCCGATCTGCGCCCGCGCCTGATCAGGCCGAGGCCGTGATCGGCTGCTCGGGCGGGTAGAGATGTGCCGTGGCGCCGGGCTGAACCCGGTCATACAGGCCGATGATATGCGCCATCACCATGCGCACGCAGCCTGAACTGGCGCGGCCACCTATTGACCGGGGATAAGGCGTGCCGTGGATGCGCAGATAGGTGTCGCGGTTGCCCTGATACAGATAGAACGCCCGCGCCCCCAGCGGGTTTTTCGGCCCGCCCGGCATGCCGTCGGCGAACTGGGCATAATCCTGCGGGTCGCGGCGGATCATGTCGGCGGTGGGCGTCCAGCGCGGCCATTTAGCCTTGCGTTTGATCGTATAGGTTCCGGGCTCGTACAGATCACCGCGCGCGATGGCCACGCCGTAGCGCATGGCGGTACCGCCATCTTCGATGAAATACAGATACCGCGCCACCGCATCCACATGGATGTCGCCGGGTTTCAGCGGCCGGTTGGTCTGAACCCGGCGGGGCAGGAACCGCGGATGCAGCCCCCAGGGGTTCGACGCGGCCGGATCGTAATTGGCCGGCGTGACCTGCGCATCCCATGCTGCCCATTGAGACGCGGTCGCGGCCGAGGCAGGCAACGCACCCAGAATCGGCTGCGAGAACAAGGCAAGCGATGTCGCAACAAAGTGTCGTCTGGTCAGCATATCAACGCTCCTGTCACCCGGCCATCGGTATGATTCGAAACTGGATCACCAAGATCCTCGAATCGGGGCGCCGAGTCCATTCACTTGTGTGTATGGGGCCATTTTCCCTGCACGCCAGGTGTCATTTGGGCCGCCTCATCTCCATTTCAGCAGGATTCGGCGCAGGAGATCCCGCAAAAACCCGAACCCTGCGCGCTTTGTCATGAAACTGTTACACTGCCGTTACATAAGCGTCGCACGTCCCGCTTAGAGCAGTCGCCAAGGCCGCAGGGGGCGGCCAAAGCTGAGTTTCAGGAGTGACCATGACCACCATCAAACTGACCGCTTCGGTTCTGGCAATCACCGCCATTGCTGCGTCTGCTGCTTCGGCGCGCGACGCCATCCGCATCGTCGGATCTTCGACCGTGTTCCCGTACACCCAGGCCGTCGCCGAGCAGTTCGCCAACAACACCGGCGCAGCCTCGCCCATCGTCGAATCGACCGGTACCGGCGGCGGCATGAAAATCTTCTGCGAAGGCATCGGTGAAAACACCGCCGACATCACCGGCGCATCGCGTGCCATGAAGGCCTCGGAATACGAGCTGTGCCAAAAGAACGGCGTCACAGACATCTCGGAAGCCCTGATCGGGTTCGACGGCCTGTCGATCGCCATCTCGCGCGGCAATGATCAGGACTGGGACCTGTCGCTGGGTGACATCTACT
>NZ_JBXWRV010000024.1:0-29252 GCF_059613065.1 Ruegeria sp. BHSC026
AAAATCTCTGAAGGCCAAACGCCAAAAAAATGGCGCGGGGTGGAGCAGCCAGGTAGCTCGTCAGGCTCATAACCTGAAGGTCAGAGGTTCAAATCCTCTCCCCGCAACCAAATTCCAACATATATTACAATACCCTCGCACCGCACTCAGCGCGGCTTTCATATCCGACATGGCGCTGAAAGCGCGTCCCTCCGCTACCTAAAGATTAGACCTGCCCGTCGCAAAACCACTCACTGTGATGTAAAGTCTGCTCAACCTTTCTAAGGTGCACACATAACGCGTAGCGACAGAGACATTCTAAGTCTGTATCGCCCGCAGAGCAGACTTTAAGTTGAATTCAAGCAACGACTGCTTCGAACCCAAAGCGGATGCTGCATCACACGAGAAAGGGAACTAAGTTCCGGATAGGGGACTTTCGCTGCGCCTGCTTGCTTCAAGGCGCCTTGCCTTGATTTGGGACAACGCCATGCCACGGGAACTGTGCCACAAGAGCATTGTCCACAACGAAAGGGCCATACGCCATGCCTGCCGACGTACCACATGTAGAGCACCATATTGTGGGTGGCGGTATTGCCGGGTTGGCAGCGGCCGTATTCCTTGTCCGGGACGCGGGTGTCGAAGGCGAAAGAGTCCGAATTTATGAACAGCTCGACGTAACCGGGGGGTCTCTCGACGGGTCTGGTAACGCTGCGGATGGATACATGATCCGCGGCGGTCGGATGTTCGAAGAGCATTTCGTTTGCACCTTTGACCTTCTGAACACCATTCCTTCAGTGGACGACCCCAACGTCTCCGTCACCGAGGACATCTTGGCTTTCAATGGCATGGTGACAGGATCCTCCAACTGCCGCCTTGTGCGTGACGGAAAACCGGCTGCGGATCGCTACGACCTTACGCTCGAAGCCCGTGACATCATCGATATCAACCGTCTGATCTTGCATTCGGAACGCAGCCTGGGCTCCCAGAGAATCGACGACTGGTTCAAGCCATCCTTCTTTGAAAGCAATTTCTGGCTGATGTGGTCCACCATGTTCTCGTTTCAGCCTTGGCACGCGCTAAGCGAGATGCGGCGCTACTTGCGGCGGTTCATCCACCTGTTTCCCGGCTTCACCCGGATCGCCGGGATCCTGCGCACTCGGTACAATCAGTACGACTCGCTGATTGCACCGATCGTGACCTGGTTGCAAGACAGGGGCGTTCATATCGCCATCGGCGCGCAGGTCGTCGATGTGAGGATTGAGGGTGCAAGGCGGGACCGCCGCGTCACCGCTCTGGAGTTTGTGGATGGCACTACGGCACCGATAACCGAATCTGATCGCGTCTATCTGACTCTCGGCTCCATGACTGACTCGTCTGTCATGGGTTCAAATAACCGCGCACCATCCTTGGAGGATAGAGAGGGCGGCGCCTGGTTGCTTTGGCGCAAGCTCGCGGCGCAGCATGAAGGCTTCGGCCATCCCGAGGCGTTCTGCAGCGACACCGGCAAGACCGCGTGGCATTCCTTCACCGCCACCCTGGATGGTCCGGATTTCTTTGAGTTCATGGAGGATTACACCAACAATCGGACCGGAACCGGAGGACTTGTCACCTTTGCCGATTCTGCCTGGACCCTTTCCATCGTGCTCTTTCACCAGCCCCACTTTCGCGGTCAGAAACATGGCACATACACGTTCTGGGGCTATGGGCTGCGTGGTGAACGTTCCGGCGATTTCGTACACAAACCCATGTGGGAGGCCACGGGTGATGAGATTATCTCCGAGCTCTCCTGTCATCTGAGGCTGAACAATGCGCAAAAGGCATGGTTCGATGGCGCGCGCGTACTGCCCTGTCGGATGCCGTTCATTACCAGCCAGTTCATGCCGCGTCGCCCAGGAGATCGTCCCGATGTGCGCCCGATTGGCGCGCAGAACTTTGCGGTGATCGGGCAATATTGCGAGCTGCCACTGGATTGCGTTTTCACAGTGGAGTATTCTGTGCGCTCCGCCCGCGCTGCCGTGTCGAGCTTGACAGGGCGGGTGGACCCGCCGCCGGCAGTGGCACGCACTGACCTCGACCCGATGGTGCTGGCCCGAGCTGCCCGCGTGCTCTTGGGGATGTGATCGACTTGAGAAATCGCCATACACCACAACCGTTGTCTTGAGAAGAAAAGCTGCACTGCTCCTGAGTGACCTCATTCTTTTCTTCTGCAGCATTGGCGGGCCACCGCGAACGGCGTGTGAAAAGCCAATCCGCCAGGTGGGCGTGGATGCTGCTCAGATCGTCAAACTGGTCAATCGACCGCAACAAATGGCCCTGAGGCACGTGATCTTCGAGTGAGAACTCATAGAACAGTGATGCCTGCGCTTCCTGCCTCGGTCCCATCATCGTTCAATCCCCCATCTAACACGGAAATTGAATCAGCGACTTCGGTTCCTATCAAGGGCAAGTTTTTCAACAAAATAGACCCATCTCAGACCTTAGTGCGTGGCTCAGCATCGGTCACAAAAGGGCTCGAAACGGAACTTCTCTGCGCCTGAAATCAATGACCAGTTTGAGCCGCTATCGCGCCGATTGAGACGGAATGGATGAAGGTCCGTTTGGTCCGAAACTCGGACATTGATGCCCGGGAACTCGGTGCGGTCATCATGAACGACCGCATTTTTTTGCGGCGCAGCTGAAAGCTTCAGTCGATTTTACGCCGCATCTGCGAGCGTCAGAGCTGGATCATGTCCGTAAGGGCTCAGTGCGGACCTTGAAACGGGTTTCTTGATTGTCACTTTTTAGTCCAAAGCGGCCATTATTTCAAACAGACAGGGAATGCGTAGAGATGGCTTTTTAGATTAATAGTTCCGTTAACGTTCGGTATAGGCCAAATCCTCTCCCCGCAACCAAATTCCAACATATATTACAATACGCTAGCGCCGCCCTCAGCGCGGCTTTTATATGCGACATGGCGCTGAAAGCGCGTCCCTCCGCTCCTCAAAGGGTTCAATCAATTACGTCCAGCCCCGAGGCCTCTCAGCGGCGACGACGCGACACGGGACAAAGGAAATGCTCATAGAGGGTTTCGCGGCGGATCACGTTTACCCTCTTGGCAAATATCCGACCTGACGCTGGACAATCTCGTTCTGACGGAGGCTGCGAAGGGAAACTTCTGAGCCCTTCGCGTCGTCGGAAATGCATCGACCATGTGCGGCGGGAGCTTGGCGTGTCTGAGCGCCGCGCCTGTCGCACGCTCGGTCAGCACCGATCCACCCAGCGCGAAGTGCCCCATGGCCGTGCCGATGAGCAACGTCTAACGGACGACATCATCGAGTTGGCCGATCAATACGGGCGCTATGATCCGCGTGGATCGCAAACTCAACTCCACGGACGTACTGGATGCGGTGAAGGACCTGTTCATACTGCGCGGACCGCCCCAATATACAAGATCCGACAATGGCCCGGAACTTATCGCGCAGAAGGTGCGGAACTGGATCGCGGCGGTCCGGGCAAAGACGACCTATTTCGAGCCGGGATCACCCTGGGAAACCGGATACTGTGAAAGCTTCAACGCGCGGTTCCGGGAGGAGCTGCTGAATGGCGAGTTGTTCTACACCTTTCGGGCAGCTCAAATCCTGATCGAGCATTGGCGCGCACACTACAACACCGTCAGGCCGCACAGCGCATTGGGCTAACGCCCAACCGCGCCCCAAAGCGTCGTCCCGATGGTCGCAAGGCCCACGATGAACTAACAATCAAACCGGACCACCACGAAGTGGCACGCCAAGGCAGTCGGATCGGCCCCAAACGAAAAGACCCGTTGGGACTCGGGATCCTAGCGGCGGCCCTGAACGTTCGGTGCGAACAAGCTCAGGCAAGCAAAAACGAGGGCTGCCACACAGACGATCGTCGGGCCTGCCGGCGTGTCCGCCATATAGGCGGCACGAAGTCCGGCAACTGCTGACGCCCCACCAATGGCCGCTGCGGTCAAGGCCATGGCTTCGGGCGATCGCGCAAGGTTGCGGGCGGCAGCGGCCGGAACGATCAACATCGCTGCGATCAACAGCACGCCAACGACCTTGATGGCAACCGCCACCGTCACGGCCAGAGCAATCGTCAGAATCAGTTGTTCCTTCCTTGGGTCGAATCCGCTGGCATAGGCCAGATCCTCGTTCAATGTCGCCGTCAGCAACCGCGACCAGCGCCAGCCGATCAGCGCGACGACAAGAGCGGCCCCGCCCCAGATCACGGCCAGATCCGCGGGCGACACTGCCAGGATGTCGCCGAAGAGATACGCCATGAGGTCGATTCGTACGCCGGACAGGAAGGACACCGCCACCAACCCGAAAGCCAGCGCCGAGTGAGCCATGACGCCCAGCAACGTATCCATCGCGTAGCCGCGCCGTGACAGCGTGTTGACCGTCAGGGCCATCAGAAGAGCAACGACCAGGGCGCCGGTGAAGACCGACATCTGAAATGCCAATGAGAGCGCCACGCCCAGAATCGCGGCATGTGCGGTCGCATCCCCGAAATAGGCCATACGGCGCCAGACTACGAAACATCCCAAAGGGGCCGCGGCAAAGGCGACGCCTACCCCCGCGAGCGTGGCGCGTATCATGAAATCATCAAGCATCATTCAGCAGCTTCTCGCGTGGTGTCGCATTGGTCATGGGCGTGGTCATGGTCGTGGCGGTACAAGGCCAGCGCGCCGCCGGTGCCCGTTCCGAACAGTGCCCGGTATTCCGGTGCCGAGGCCACCACCGCCGGAGAGCCCGCGCAGCACACGTGCCCATTGAGACAGATGACCCGGTCCGAGGCGCTCATGACCACGTGCAACTCGTGACTGACCATCAAAATGGCGCAGCCGGTTTCACTACGAACCTCCTCGATCTGACGATAGAAGGCGGCCGAGCCGGGTTGGTCCAGGCCCTGGGTCGCTTCGTCAAGCAAAAGGAGATAGGGCTGGTCGATTAGCGCGCGCGCCAGCAGAACCCTCTGAAACTGCCCGCCGGACAGCTGCGACATCTGGCGCTTCATCAGGTCGGGAGCACCGGCGCGGTTCAGGGCCGCGACGCAGTCTTTGTGCGTCACCGGGTGGGTCAGGCGCATGAACCGTTCGACCGAGATCGGCAGTGTCGGGTCGATATGCAGCTTTTGTGGCACATAGCCAATCTTGAGGCCGGGCTTGCGGATTACCCGGCCGGAGCTTGGTTTCTCCGCGCCGATAACGGCCCGCAACAGGCTGGTCTTGCCCGACCCGTTGGGGCCGACGATAGTGACGATCTCGCCCGGTTCGATCACCATGTCCACGTCGCGCAGAACGGTGTTGGCGCCGTAGCGCAGGCTGAGGTGTTCAACGGTTACGAGGGGCATTATTGGGCCTTTTCGGTGCAATCCGGGCACAAGCCTTCGGCTTCCACCACGGTGCGTTCGATTTCGAACCCTGCCGCGCGGGCGGCGGCGCCCAAACCTCCCTTTGCCGTTGCCGCCTGTGCCTCGGCGACCGCATCGCATTTTCGACAGATCATGAAGGCCGGCGAATGGGTGGCCCCGGGATGCGAGCAGGCGACAAACGCGTTGAGGCGTTCGATCTTGTGGGCGAACTCGTTTTTGACAAGGAATTCCAACGCCCGATAGGCCACAGGTGGCTGAGAACCGAATCCCGCTTCGCGCAGGCGATCCAGAATTGAATAGGCGCCCATCGCGCGATGTTCCTGCAACAACATCTCGAGCACCTTGCGCCGGACCGGGGTCAGGCGCAGCCCACGTTCCTTGCACCGTGCTTCGGCCGCGGCTAGGGCCGTTTCAACGCAACTGTCATGGTCATGTGCGCGAAAGCCGACCGGGGCCGTGTGGTCGGACGGCAGGGATTGCGGATCACTTGTCATGTTATTTCATATCATGTATGTCGCTCGCTATGTTATAAAATCACACAGAGAGTCCGATGTCCAGAACGCTTGTCTTGAAAACGATCGCCGCGGTCTTGCTCGGGGGCGCGGCCATGGCAGATGTGCCCCGCGTGGCTGTCGATATTGCGCCGGTCCATTCGCTGGTGGTGCGGGTCATGGCCGGGGTGGGCAGCCCTGACCTGATCGTGCCGCCCACCGCTTCGCCCCATGAATACAATCTGCGTCCGTCCGAAGCCGCCGCGCTGCAAGAGGCCGATCTGGTGTTCTGGATGGGAAAAGATCTGACCCCCTGGTTGGAAGGTGCGATCGATTCGCTGGCGGGCGGGGCGACCGTGACCACCCTGCTGGAGTCCGATAGCACGCATCTTTTGGACATCCGCGAAGGGGCTTTGTTCGAAGCACACGACCATGATGGTCATGCCGATCACGATGATCATGCTGACCATGAAGGGCACGACCATGCGGATCACGACAATCATGAGCACGACGACCATGATGCCCATGGCCACGAGGACGAGCATGACGATGACCACGCGGACCAACATCGTCATGCACATGGCGCGCATGATCCGCACGCCTGGCTGTCGCCGCAAAACGCCCAAAACTGGCTGACCTTGATCGCAGCACAGCTTTCGGCGGCCGATCCCGAGAATGCAGGCACCTACTACGCCAACGCCGCAGCTGCGCAAGAGGATCTGTCGGCTCTGACCGATGAACTGACCACCATGCTTGCGCCGGTCCGGGGCGGGCGGTTCGTCGTGTTCCACGATGCCTATCAGTATTTCGAGTACGCGTTCGATTTCCCGGCCTCCGGTGCGATCTCGATCAGCGACGCGACCGACCCGTCGCCGGCGCGACTTGCGGAAATCCGGGCGCGCATTCGTGACGAAGGCGTCGATTGCGTGTTGACCGAGCCGCAATTCAACCCAGGTCTCGTCGCAACCGTTTTGGAGGGGTCAACAGCCGAGACTGCTGTCATAGACCCGCTGGGGGCGAATCTTGAGCCGGGCGCGGATCTGTATCCGCAGACGATCCGCTACATGGCGCAGACTTTGGCCGACTGTCTGTCGCGGTAGGCTGTATTGCAACAGCGCGCCTGGCGCTTGTCCGGTTGCCGCCGTGACTTGTGGCACGCCACCCCGAAGAAAAGGCTTGCAACCGGTTGCAAAAAATAACATGGTCCCCTCAGATTTCTAATCTGGGGGGATCGAAATGCTCAGGGTCGGATTGCTTGGGGCGGGTCGTATCGGGCAGGTTCATGCGCGGACGATCTCGCAGCACCCGAACAGTGTCCTGTCCGCGGTTTCGGATGCAATCGAGGACAACGCCCGAACATTGGCCGCGGCCCATCGTGCCGACATGCGCCGTTCGGACGACATCATCGCGGACCCGCAGATCGACGCGGTTCTGATCGCGACGCCGACCGATACCCATTCGGACCTGATCGAGGCCGCAACCGCTGCGGGAAAGGCGGTGCTGTGCGAGAAGCCGGTGGACCTTGACCTGGCCCGCGCCATGGCCTGTCAGCGCGTCGCCGCGCAGAACGGGCAACCCGTCATGATCGGGTTCAACCGCCGGTTCGACCCGAATTTCGCGACTCTAAAGGCCTCGTTGCAGGACGGCGAGATCGGTGCGCCCGAACTGCTGGCCGTGACCTCTTTCGATCCGGCGCCGCCGCCGGTCGGCTACATCAAAGTGTCTGGCGGGCTGTTCCGGGACATGATGATCCACGATTTCGACCTGTCCAACTACATGATGGGCGCGCTGCCCGAAACCATCTCGGCGGTCGGAACCTCGGTCGTCGACCCGGAAATCGCCGCCGCCGGTGATGTCGATACCGCTGTCGTCACCATGACCTATGCGGATGGGAGGATCGCGGTCATCAAGAATTCGCGCCGCGCGGTCTATGGCTATGACCAGCGCGTCGAGATCCTGGGCTCGGGCGGATTGCTGCAGGCGCAGAACGTTCTGGAACACACGGTCGTCAAATCAACCGCCGATGGCGTCCTCAGTGCCAAACCGACCTATTTCTTTCTCGAGCGCTACATGGCGGCGTATCGCGCCGAATGGGATGCGTTCGTGACGGCGATTACCACCGGAAGCCAGGTGCCGGTCACCCTGGAAGACGGGGTCGCCGCGCTGGCAATGGCCGAGGCCGCGACCCGCTCGGCGCGGACCGGCGCGCCGGTCCGATTGGAGGAATTTTTGAAACCGGTTGCAAAATGACGCCAGATGCGGAAACTGAAATGGTCTCGTAGCGCTACGGGACGGCAGAGATTCGGCCTCGGTCGAATGAAAGGGTCCTGAGACCCGGACAAGGAAATGATCTGTCCTAGTGGGAGGAAACGTAATGAACAAATTTTTCAAAGGGGCGCTCGCCGCCGGCGCGTTGGCGCTGGCCACTCCGGCCTTTGCGCAGGATATCGTGGTCGTGTCGCACGGCCAGGCGAATGACGCGTTCTGGAACGTGGTCAAGAATGGCGTCGAGCAGGCCGGCAAGGACATGGGCGTGAACGTCGAATACCGCGCGCCCGAAACTTTCGACATGGTCGCCATGTCGCAGCTGATCGACGCCGCCGTGAACCAGGAACCCGACGGGCTGATCGTTTCGATCCCGGATGCCGACGCGCTTGGCCCCTCGATCGAACGCGCGGTTGCCGCGGGCATCCCGGTAATATCGATGAACTCGGGCTCGGACGTGTCCAAGGAGCTGGGCGCGGCGCTGCATGTCGGCCAGGATGAGTTCGACGCCGGCAAGGCCGCCGGTGAGAAGCTGGCCGAAATGGGCGGCAAGAATGCGATCTGTGTGAACCACGAAGTCGGCAACGTCGCGCTGGACCTGCGCTGCGCCGGTTTCACCGAGGGCTTTGGCGGCAACGTGACCGTTCTGCCCACGTCGAACGACCCGTCCGAGATCGAGTCGAAAGTGTCGGCGGCTCTGGCTGCGGATGAAAGCGTCGATACCGTGATGGCGCTGGGCGCAAGCTCGGCCGGTGAGCCCGCCGTGGCCGCCGTCAAAGGGTCGGGGCGCGACGTTAACGTGGCCTCGTTCGACCTGTCGGCCAACTTCCTGCAGTCGATCGTCGACGGTGACGCGGCCTTTGCGGTGGACCAGCAGCAGTATCTGCAGGGTTATCTGCCGGTCGTATTCATGGCGCTGAACGCCAAGTACGGCCTGATGCCGGGCGGCAACGTGCCCTCGGGTCCGAACCTGATCACCGCCGACAAGGCCGGTCAGGTGGTCGAGCTGTCCGCTCAGGGCATCCGCTGATAGAGGCGGGCTGAAAATCGGGGCGGCGTTAGGGCGCCGCCCCTGCCAAACGGGAGGAAACCATGACCGAGTCTGCACAAGTGGCGGTGGACGAACGGATCAAAAAGGAACCGTTCCTGACCAAGCTGATGAAGCGGCCCGAACTGGGGGCCATTGCAGGGGCGATCCTTGTCTTCATCTTCTTCGCCATCACGGCCGATGAATCGATGTTCACGCTTGCCGGCATCATGAACTTCATGACCCCGGCCGCCCAACTGGGTATTCTGGCCATCGGCGCGGCGCTGCTGATGATCGGGGGCGAGTTTGACCTGTCGATTGGGTCCATGGTGGCCTTTGCCGGCCTGTTCTTCGGGGTCTGCGTGGTGACTTGGCAACTGCCCCTTGCCGCCGCGATCCCGATGACGTTTGCCTTTGCGGCCTTTGTCGGGGCAGTCAACGGCACCATCGTCATCCGCTCGGGTCTGCCATCCTTCATCGTGACGCTGGCGTTTCTGTTCATTCTGCGTGGCCTGTCCCTGGTGGGGCTCAAAGCCGCCACTGGCGGGTCGACCCAGCTGCGCGGCGTGCGCGACCAGGTCGAAAATGACTGGCTCGCGCCGTTCTTTTCCGGCGAAGCCTTCGGCAGCCTGTTTACCTGGCTGGCCGAAAAGGGCTTGATCGACACTTTCAAAAGCGGCGCGCCCAAAGTGCCGGGTGTCCCGGTTGAAATCCTGTGGTTCGTGGCCTTCGCCATCGCCGCCACCTATGTTCTGCTGCGCACTCCGGCCGGCAACTGGATCTTCGCCTCGGGCGGCGATCGGGTTGCCGCATCGAACTCGGGCGTACCGGTGAACAGGGTCAAGATATCCCTGTTCATGTTGACCGCCTGCTGCGCTGCGCTGGTGGCGATCATCACCGTAATCGACGCAGGCTCGACCGATGCGCGGCGCGGCTTCCAGAAGGAATTCGAGGCGATCATCGCCGCGGTGATCGGCGGCTGTCTGCTGACCGGCGGGTATGGCTCGGCCATCGGAGCGTTCTTCGGGGCGATTATCTTCGGCATGGTGGTCATCGGCCTGACCTATACCGATTTCGATCAGGACTGGTTCCAGGTGTTCCTGGGGGCGATGCTGCTGATCGCCGTTCTGTTCAACAACGCGATCCGCAAACGCGTAACCGGGGAGCGCTGACATGACCGAAGATACCAAGTTCCATCACGGCGACGCGGTCAAGGATGTGGCCCCGATCGTCGAAATGAAGGACATCGAAAAGCATTTCGGCAATATCATCGCGTTGGCGGGCGTCAGCTTCGACGTCAAACCGGGTGAATGCCACTGCCTGCTGGGTGACAACGGGGCGGGCAAATCGACCTTCATCAAGACGATGTCGGGCGTGCACAAACCCACCAAGGGCGAGATCTATTTCGAAGGTCAGCCGATGTCCTTCGACACGCCTCGCGACGCGATGGAGGCGGGCATCGCCACCGTGTTCCAGGACCTGGCGATGATCCCGCTGATGAGCGTCACGCGCAATTTCTTCATGGGGCGCGAGCCGACCAAGGGAAAAGGCCTGTTGAAACGGTTTGACATCGAGCACGCCAACGAGGTCTGCATGGAAGAGATGCGCAAGATGGGCATCAACCTGCGTGGCCCCGATCAGGCGGTAGGCACCCTGTCGGGGGGCGAGCGCCAGACCGTGGCGATCGCCCGAGCGGTCTATTTCGGCGCCAAGATCCTTATCCTGGACGAACCGACCTCGGCGCTGGGCGTGCGGCAGACCTCGAACGTGCTGGCCACCATCGACAAGGTGCGCAGCCAGGGTATCGGCGTGGTCTTCATCAGCCACAATGTCCGGCACGCGCTGGCCGTGGGCGACCGGTTCACGGTTCTGAACCGCGGCAAGACGCTGGGCACCGCCCGGCGCGGCGAGATCTCGCCCGAAGAGCTGCAGGACATGATGGCCGGCGGGCAGGAGATGGCCGAGTTGGAAGGGTCGCTGGGCGGCACCGTCTGAAGGATTCTCCCCGGTGTCCCGCATCATGGGGGGCGCCAGTATCACCAGGGTCCGGCAGGCCGGGCCACCCGGTCTGGGTGGTGGGCGTGTCGGATCCTTTCACGACAGAATGATTGCAACGGATTGCCCACGGCGGCCTCGTTCTGAAAGGGATCATGATGAGCAAGACAATCCGACTGACCGCGGCGCAGGCCCTGGTGCGTTACCTTGGCGCGCAGATGAACGAAGACGGCGAGCCCTTCATCGCCGGTGTCTGGGCCATTTTCGGCCATGGCAACGTGGCCGGTCTGGGCGAAGCGCTCTACGGCGTGCGCGACAGCCTGCCCACCTATCGCGGTCACAATGAACAGACCATGGCCCATTGCGCGATCGCCTATGCCAAGCAGATGCGGCGCAGTCGGGCCATGGCGGTCACCTCGTCGATCGGGCCGGGGGCGACCAACATGGTCACGGCCGCCGCGCTGGCTCATGTGAACCGCCTGCCGGTGCTGCTGTTGCCGGGCGATGTGTTCGCCAGCCGTGGCCCTGACCCCGTTCTGCAACAGATCGAGGATTTCACTGACGGCACCGTTAACGCCAATGACTGTTTCCGCCCGGTCAGCCGCTATTTCGACCGGATCACCCGGCCCGAACATCTGCTGACTGCCCTGCCGCGCGCCTTCCGCACCATGACCGACCCGGCCGATTGCGGGCCGGTGACCCTGGGCTTTTGTCAGGACGTGCAGGCCGAGGCCTATGACTATCCGCTCAGCTTCTTCGAGCCGCGCATCTGGCACCAGCGCCGCATCCGCCCCGACGAAAGCGAGCTGGCCCGCGCGGCCGAGGCCATCCGGTCGGCCAAACGCCCGATCATCGTGGCCGGTGGCGGTGTCCATTATTCCGGCGCGACCGACGCGCTGCGGGCCTTTGCCGAGACCCACAACATCCCCGTGGCCGAGACGCAGGCCGGCAAATCGGCCCTGGCCTGGGATCACCCGCTGAACCTGGGTCCGGTCGGCGTGACCGGGGGCGAACCCGCCAACACCGTGTGCGCCGAGGCGGATCTGATCCTGGGTATCGGCACGCGGTTTCAGGACTTCACCACCGGGTCCTGGGGGTTATTTTCCAACCCCGAGCGCAAGATGGTCTGCCTGAACACCGCCGCCTATGACGCCGCGAAACACGGCGCGATGCCGCTGCTGGCCGATGCGCGGGTCGGGATCGAGGAATTGGGTGCGGCCCTGCAGGGCTATCGCCCCCAGCCGGTTCCCGACACGCTCAAGGTCGAGTGGTTTGCCAAGGTCGATGCGCTGACGGATGCGCCGGGCGACGCCAACGCGCTGCCCACCGACATGCAGGTGGTAGGCGCGGTGCAGCGCGCGGCGCATGACGACACGGTGGTGATGTGCGCCGCCGGCACCATGCCGGGCGAGCTGCACAAGCTGTGGAAGGCGCCGCGTCCGGGGGCCTATCACATGGAATACGGCTTCAGCTGCATGGGCTACGAGATCGCCGGCGCCATGGGCATCAAGATGGCCCAGCCCGACCGGGACGTGATCTGCTTCACCGGGGACGGCACCTACATGATGGCCAACTCGGAACTGGCGACGGCAGCGATGATGGGCGTGTCCTTCACCGTGGTGATCACCGACAACCGGGGGTTTGGCTGCATCAACCGGCTGCAGATGGGCACCGGCGGGGCCGAGTTCAACAACCTGCTGGACCATGCGGTGCACGAGACGCCCTCGGCCATCGACTTTGCGGCCCACGCGGCGGCGATGGGGGCGACCTCGGTCAAGGTCGGCTCGATCGCCGAGCTGGAAGAGGCGCTGGCCAAACGCGGCGACGTAAAAGGCCCCTATGTGATCGTCATCGACACCGACCCGTACCCCTCGACCGAATATGGCGGCACGTGGTGGGAGGTGGCGGTGCCCGAGGTCAGCACTCGTCCTGAAGTGAATGAAAAACGCGCAGCCTACGAGGCTGCTATCAAGGAAAGAAACACCAAATGAGCGTGAAGATCGGCATCTCTCCGATTGCGTGGCAAAATGACGACCTGCCCGACCTGACGGCGGCGTTCACGATGGAACAGGCCCTGAAAGAGGCGCGTCAGATCGGCTATACCGGGGTCGAGCGCGGGCAGCGTATGCCCGCCGACACAGAGGGTCTGCGCGCCTATCTGGAAGGCAACGACATTGCCCTGTGCGGTGGCTGGTGTTCGGGCAATTCGCTGGTCAACGATTTCGCCGCTGAACGCGACGCCGTGCGCGCGCAGGTCGAACAGTTCGTGGCGCTGAGCAGCCCCTGCATCGTCTATGCCGAATGCTCGAACACGGTTCAGGGCCAGATCGGCACCCCGGTCAATGACCGCCCGCAGCTGTCGAAGGACGAGATCAGAGCCTATGGCGCCAAGATCACCGAACTGGCCAAGTGGATGGCCGATCAGGGCATGCCGATGGCCTATCACCACCACATGGGCACGATCATAGAAAGCGAAGATGACGTGAACTGGCTGATGGACGGATCCGGGCCGGAGGTGAAACTGTGCTTTGACACCGGGCATCTGCTGTTCGGCGGCGGTGATGTGCTGGCCACGCTGAACCGCTGGGGCGACCGGGTGCATCACGTGCATTTCAAGGACATCCGCCCCGGCATCGTGCGCGACACCCGCGGCAACCGGCGCAGTTTCCTGGATGCGGTGATCGCGGGGGCCTTCACGGTTCCCGGCGATGGCTGCATCGACTTTCAGGAGGTCGCCCATGCGTTGAAAGCCATGGATTACGAAGGCTGGATCGTGGTCGAGGCCGAGCAGGACCCGGCCAAGGCCCCGCCCTATGAATACTCGAAGATGGGCTATGACCACATCGTCGAGGTCTGCGGTCAGGCCGGATTGACGATCACGGCCTGATCTTTCGCCCCCCGGGGCGCCGCCATGGGAAAGGAGCGTTTCATGGTCCGTCAGCAACCTGGTTTCGTCGGCTATTTCGGTCGTGAGTCCTGTGATCTGGACGAATTCAAGGCGCTGACCTCGCAGAGTCTGCGGCCCGAGCAGGTGCCCTACGCGGCCGCGGTGGAAAAGAACGTGCCGGTCTATGACATGCACGCGCTGCGGCCCGCCTTGGAAACACCCGAAGCCCGGCGCGCCCTGCTGGCGGAATGGGGCTGGGTTTTGGGCCGATCTGCCGGGGTGATCGCGTTGAAAGGCGCCTATGCCGATACCACGGTCATCGACCGGGCAACCGAGGTGTTTCGCCGGATCATCGAAGATGAGCGTCAGGCCGGGGGCGGCGAAGGCGATCACTTTGCGGCCTCGGGCGCGAATGACAGGGTGTGGAACGCGCTGCAAAAGCAATGCCTGCGCGACCCCGAGGGCTTTGCGCTCTATTTCGGCAACACGGCGATTGCCGCCGCCTGCGAGGCTTGGCTGGGTCCCGATTACCAGATGACCGCGCAGATAAACCAGGTGCGGCCGGGTGGAAAGGCGCAGCAGGCGCATCGCGATTATCACCTGGGGTTCCAGACCGCCGACAAGGCGGCGCAGTTCCCGTCGCATGCCCATATGGTCACCGCCGCGCTGACCCTGCAGGGCGCGGTTGCCCATTGCGACATGCCCATCGAAAGTGGCCCGACCAAACTGTTGCCGTTCTCGCAGCTTTATGGCCCCGGCTATGTCGCATTCCACGACGACGCGCATCGGGCGCATTTCGAACAGGCCTGCATCCAGTTGCCGCTGGCCAAGGGCGATGCGGTGTTCTTCAACCCGGCGCTGTTCCATGCCGCCGGCGAAAACAGCAGCGCCGACATCCACCGGATGGCCAACCTGTTGCAGGTTTCGTCGGCCTTCGGGCGCGCGATGGAAGCTGTGGATCGCAAGGCGATGTGTCTGGCCGTATTCCCCGCGCTGGTGGCGTTGAAACAGCGCGGCGATCTGGATGATGCCCGCATCGGCGCCGCAATCGCGGCCACGGCCGAAGGCTATCCCTTTCCGACCAATCTGGATACCGATCCGCCGATAGGTGGGAACGCTCCGCCCAGCCAGGCGGACATCCTGCGCCGGGCGGTGTCGGAAAGCTGGACGCAGGCGCAGTTGGAACAGGCGCTGGACGCGCTGCGGTTGCGGCAGGCGGCATGAGGGAACCCGGGCGGCCGGTGCTGCCCCAACACAGGTGAAACCGATGGCAGAACTTCTGAGAAAACCGTTCGGAACCCATGGTAAGGTGCATGACATCACGCCCGCCAGCGCCGGCTGGCGCTATGTGGGCTTTGGTCTTTTTCACCTGCGGGCGGGCGACCGCGCCGCCGAGGTCACCGGCGACCGCGAGGTCATTCTGGTGATGGTCGAGGGCAAGGCCCGGATCACCGGCGCCGGGCAGGATTGGGGCGTGTTGGGCGACCGGATGAACGTGTTCGAAAAATCTCCGCCCCATTGCCTGTACCTGCCCAACGGCACCGAGTGGGAGGCCACGGCCGAAACCGATTGCGTGATCGCCGTGTGCTCGGCCCCGGGCAAAGGCGGCCATGCCCCGCGCCGGATCGGGCCCGAGGGCATCACCCTGACTGAGCGCGGCAAGGGAACGAACACGCGCCACATCAACAACATCGCGATGGAGGCCGAAGATTATGCCGACAGCCTTCTGGTGACCGAGGTCTTTACCCCCAGCGGCCATTGGTCATCTTACCCCAGCCACCGGCATGACGAGGATGACTATCCCCGCATCACCTATCTGGAAGAGACCTATTATCATCGCCTGAACCCGGCCAGCGGCTTTGGCATCCAGCGCGTCTATACCGATGACGGTCAGTTGGACGAAACCATGGCCGTGTCCGATGGCGATGTGGTACTGGTGCCGCGCGGGCACCACCCTTGCGGGGCGCCCTACGGGTTCGAGATGTATTACCTGAACGTCATGGCCGGACCACTGCGCAAATGGCGTTTCGTTCCGGCGCCCGAAGTGGAATGGATCATGGAGCGCGACAAATGACAAAGGACTTTGCCATCTATCCCAGCCTGAAAGGGCGCACCGTGTTCGTGACCGGCGGGGCCTCGGGCATCGGGCGCGAAATCGTGCGCGGCTTTGCCGAACAGGGGGCCAAGGTCGGCTTTGTTGACATCAACGCCGAGGGCGGCAACGCGCTGCTGGCCGAATTGGACGGACCCCACGCCTTTGCCGCCTGCGACCTGCGCGACATCGCGGCGCTGCGGTCCGCTTTTGACGAGCTGGCGGGCGCGCTGGGCGCGGCGGACGTTCTGGTCAACAACGCCGCGCATGACGACCGGCACGACTGGCGCGAGGTAACGCCGGACTATTGGGACGAGCGCATGGCGACCAACCTCCGCCACATGTTTTTTGCCATCCAGTCCGTGGCGCCCGGCATGATCGACAAGGGCGCGGGATCGATCATCAATATCGGCTCGAACTCGTGGTGGGAGGCCGGCGCGGGCTTTCCCGCCTATGCCACCGCAAAATCCGCTGTGCACGGCCTGACCCGCACCATGGCGCGGGAACTGGGCGATCACCGGATCCGGGTCAACACGGTCGTGCCCGGCTGGATCATGACCCAGCGCCAGAAAGACTTGTGGGTCACCCCCGCGGCGCTGGCCAAACAGATCGATCGCCAATGCCTGCCCGACCCGATCGACCCGGTCTATGTGGCGCGGATGGTGCTGTTTTTGGCCTCGGACGACGCGGCCATGTGCAGTGCCGGGAACTTCATGGTCGAGGGCGGCTCGATCTGAGTACTTTCATGCCGAAAGCGAAATCAATGCCTCAACCGTTTCAACTTGCGGCCTGTGCCGAGATGCTGTGGCTGGACAGGCCGATGGAATGGCGCGCCGCCCGGCTGGCCGAGTTGGGGTTCGGCGTCGGGCTGTGGAACTGGCCGGATCTCGATATTGACAAGCTGATCGCAACCGGCGCCAGTTTCACTATCATGAACGGCTATCTTCGGGGGCGGCTGGCTGATGATGACGGGGCCGATATGCTGCTGGCTTCGGCCGCCCAAACAATTCAGGTCGGCAAGCGACTTGGCGTTGCACGTCTGAACCTGCATGGCACCGGTCTGGGCGATGGCGGAATCCCGATCTGGCAGCATGACGTGGTCACAGGGTCGATGTGGCTCAAGGCTCGGGACACCCTGAACCGCATCTGCGATCTGGCCGAGGCCAACGATGTGGTGTTCACGCTTGAAAACCTGAATCTGCTAGACCATCCCGGCTGTCCGTTTGGGTCAACGGCGGACGTGCTTTCCTTGGTTTCTTCGGTTGATCGTCCGCAGTTGCGGATCAATCTCGACCTTTACCATACCCAGATCGGCGAGGGGGACCTGATCCGCTGGTGTGAAAAATGCCTGCCCTGGATCGGAGAGGTGCAGGTGGCCGACAATCCCGGCCGCTGCGAGCCCGGGACCGGCGAGATCAATTATGCCACAGTGGCGCGTGCATTGAACGACCTAGGCTATCGTGGCCCTGTCGGGATGGAAGCCTTTGCCTCAGGCGATCCGGAAGACGCGTTGGACGCCTTCCGGTCGGCATTCACGCTCTGAGCGTCACCGCTGCGGCGGCGCACCAAAGGCGCGGATCACGGTGCGGGCAGCAGCCTCAACCGGGTCATGGGTTTCCTTCAGGATAGTCACCCGGTCGAACCGGTCGGGGTCGCGGTTCACGGCCTCGCGCAGGGCGGCACCGAAGGCCATGCGCAGCTCGGTCCCGATGTTGAACTTGCAGATCGCGGTTTCACGCGCCAGCCGCGCGCGCTGTTCGACCGGCACACCTGATCCACCGTGGATCACCAGCGGCACGTTGGTCACGGCCTGAATCCGGCGGATGCGGTCCTCGTCCAGCCCGCCTTCCTTGTTCTGCTGCAGGTGGACGTTTCCGACCGAGATCGCCATCGCATCCACGCCGGTCTGGGCGGCGAAGGTGGCTGCCTCGTCCGGGTCGGTCCCGGCCGAGCCTTCGCCGCCGGAATAGCCGACGAATCCGATCTCGCCCTCGCACGAGATACCCGCGGCGCGGGCCATTTCGGCAATCGCGGCGGTCTCGTCGATATTCTGCTGCAGCGGCTTACGCGATCCGTCGAACATCAGTGAGGTGAACCCGCTGTCCAGCGCGATCTTGCAATCCTCGAACGTATAGCCGTGATCCAGATGCGCCACGACGGGTACCGAGGCGTTCTCGGCCAGATACCGGAACATCTTGCCCAGGATCGGCAGCGGCGTGTGTTCGCGGCAGCTGGGGCCGGCCTGCAGGATCACCGGGGCGTTCTCGGCCTCGGCCGCGGCGACATAGGCGCGCATGTCCTCCCAGCCCAGCGTCACCAGGCCGCCGACGGCATAGCCCTGTTCATAGGCGGGTTGCAGGACGTCTTTGAGCGTAGCGAGGGTCATTTGAATTTGGCGATCATGTCTTTGATGCCCGGGATCGTCTCGATCTGATAGGCATGGGTGGGTTGGAAATACTGCACCAGCGACCGTTGGGTCAGCCCGCCGAGGATGGTGAAGTAATACATCTCGTATCCCGGCAGAACGCAGCAGGGGTGATAGCCCTTGTCGATGCAGATCGTGGAGCCATCGACGATGTGATAGGCATCGCCCGGTTCGTTGTCCTCGCGTTGCAACATCTGCAGGCCCGAGCCCCAGTTGGGTTTGAAACGGAAATTGTAGGTTTCGTCATGCCGGGTCTCGTCCGGCAGGCGGTTGGTGTCGTGCTTGTGGCTGGGAAAGCCCGACCAGCCGCCCTGACCCACGGTGAACAGCTCACTCACCAGCAGGCGGCCGACCTTGTCATGCTGTTTCTGACCCAGGATATGCTTGATCTTGCGATGGGTCTTGGTGTCGTCGCTGCCATATTGCACCAAGTCGTGCTCGCGCACGTCGAACGGGTCCAGCGCCTTGTCATACTTTGCGCCGGCCACGAACACCTCGGCCGTCTCCGAGACGCAGACCATCTGCGCCCGGGCCCCCGACGGGACATAGGCGCCCTCGGGCTCGCCGTCCCAGACATCCTCGCCCCGGTTGCCCAGATGGGCAAAGTTCACGCCCTCGACATCCACGTCGACGCTGCCGGTGGCGGGCACGATGCAGGTCTCGTATCCCGGGACCTGATATTCAAAAGCTTCGCCCCGCTTCAACTTGACGATGTTGAAATAGTTCAGCGGCACGGTTGGGTCATCGACATCGACGATGGGTTTGTTCTGGTTGTCGAACGGGGGGATGTGCATCGGGCTCTCCTATCCGGCCGGGGTGGGGTCGGGGTGGGACGCAAGGAAAGCGTCCAGGTCTTCGGTGGTTGGCATGGCGGGCGCGCAGCCTGGTTTGGACACGACGATCGAGGCGCAGGCCGATCCGCGCAACACCGCCTGTTCCAGCGAATGGCCTGCCGCGATCGAGGCCAGCAGCCCGGCCATGAAGCTGTCGCCCGCGCCGTTGGGTTTGACGGCGGTGACCGGGTAGATGCCCGTGTGGATCTCTTGCCCGTCGGTCAGGGTGACGGCGCCCTTTTCGCCCATCTTGTAGATGACGATGCGGCCGGGTTTCTCGGCCAGATCGCAGGCTTTCCGGAAGCCTTTCTCGATCCCGCCTGCCATGAAGCCGAACTCTTCGTCATTACCGACGATCATGTCGCTGGCCTCGCCCGCGCGCGACAGCACATCCGCGGCGACCTGCGCCGAGGGCCAGCTGTAGGGCCGGTAGTCGATGTCGAAGATCACCGGCAGGCCAGCCTTGCGCGCGTTGTCGAAGGCGCGGAACGTGGCGCTGCGCGACGGTTCGGCGGCAAACACGGTTCCGGCCGAGATTACTGCGCTGAAGCGGCCATAGTCGACTCGCTCCATGTCATCTTCGGTGACCTGGAAATCGACGGCGCCGTTTCGGTAGATGACGTTCTGAAAGTCTTCGATGCAGCTTTCATAGACGGCCAGAGACGTGCGGTATTCACCGCCGACGACGCGAATGTAGGACGTGTCCACGCCGTAGTGGTGCAGCTTGTTCAGGCAGAACCGACCTACCGCGTCATCCGAGACGGAGGTGATCAGCGACGCCTGGCTGCCCAGCTTGACCAGACCTGCGCAGATATTCGCGGACGAGCCGCCCAGATCGGCGCGAAACATGTCGGCATGTTCGCTTTTGACACCGACCGGATCGGCGAACAGGTCCATGCCGGCCCGGCCGAAAACGGCAAACCGGTTTCCTTTGATTCCGTCGATCAAGTGACTCAAACTGTTCCTCCCAGGCATTTTGACCCGCCGATCCGATGGATCTTGCATTGGATCGATTCTCACGATACTGATTTTGCAACCGGTTGCAATCAGTATGTTCGGAGCCGCCCAAAATGCCAGAAATCGGAATTGGAATCGTCGGAGGCGGCTATATGGGCAAGGCCCATTCGGTGGCCATGTCCGCCGTGGGCGCCGTGTTCGACACCGCGCTCAGACCGCGGCTCGAGATGATCTGCGCCTCAAGCCCCGAAAGTGCCGAACGCTACCGAGCCGCCTACGGGTTCCGCCGTGCCACAGCCGACTGGCAGGCCTTGGTCAAAGATCCGGCGGTCGAGGCCGTCGTGATCGCATCGCCCCAATCCACGCACCGGCAGATCGCGGAAGCGGCGCTGGCGCTGGGCAAGCCGGTGCTGTGCGAAAAACCGCTGGGCGCGTCGCTTGAGGACAGCCGCGCCATGGTGGCGGCGGCCGAGGCCTCGGGCACCGTCAACATGGTCGGGTTCAACTATATCCGCACCCCGGCCAGCCAGTTCGCTCGCCAGCTGATCGCCGACGGCGCGATTGGCGACATCACATGGTTCCGCGGTGAACATACCGAGGATTTCTATGCCGACCCCGAGGCCCCGGCGACTTGGCGCACGACCGGTATGGCCAACGGCACCATCGGTGATCTGGCGCCGCACATGGTCAATGGCGCGCTGGCTCTGGTTGGGCCGATCGCGCAGGTTATGGCCGATGTGGAAACCGTTCACCACACCCGCCCGGGCGGCGCGGTGACCAATGACGATCAAGCCCAGATGATGTGCCGGTTTGAAAACAGCGTCATGGGGAACCTTTATTTCAGCCGCATCGCGACCGGCCGCAAGATGGGTTATGCCTACGAGATCTCGGGCACCAAGGGCGCGATCCGTTTTGACCAAGAGGATCAGAACGCCTTGTGGCTCTATCGCCGCGAAGGCCCCGAGGCCCAGCGCGGTTTCACCAAGATCCTGACCGGTCCGGCGCATCCCGATTATGAGCCCTTTTGCCAGGGTCCCGGCCACGGCACCGGATATCAGGATCAGATCATCATCGAGGCCAAGGATTTTCTGACCGCCATTCACTCTGGCCGGAACATCTGGCCGACCTTCCGGGACGGGCACGAGGTCAACCGGGTGTTGGCCGCAGCTCTGGCCTCAGCCGACAGTCGCGGCTGGCAGGACGTCAGCGCGTTCTAGGCCCGACACGTTTTCCAACATCGTTCGCAGAGAGACCAAGACCATGGCAAAGTTGAAATGGGGCATGATCGGGGGCGGAGAAGGCAGCCAGATCGGGCCCGCCCACCGTCTGGGCGCACAGGCCGACGGCCTGTTCGAATTCGCCGCCGGCGCGCTGGACCACCGGCCCGAAGAGGGACGCGCCTATGCGCAGCGGCTGGGTGTGCCCGCTGACCGGGCCTATGGCGACTGGCAGGAAATGCTGGCCGGCGAAAAGGACCGGCCCGACCGGATCGACCTTGTGACCATCGCCACCCCGAACGCGACCCATTTCGAGATCGCTAAAGCGTATCTCGAGGCCGGGTTCAACGTCCTGTGCGAAAAGCCGATGACCATGACCGTGGAAGAGGGCGAGGAGATCGTGCGCGTGGCCCGGGCTTCGGGCAAGATCTGTGCGGTCAACTACTGCTATTCGGCCTATCCGATGGTGCGACAGGCCCGCGCCATGGTCCGCGCCGGAGAGATCGGCAAGGTGCGCCTGGTCGTCACCAATTTCAGCCACGGCCATCATGGGGATGCCACCGACGCGGACAATCCGCGCGTGCGCTGGCGCTATGATCCGGCCATGGCGGGCGTGTCGGGGCAATTCGCCGATTGCGGCATCCACGCGCTGCACATGGCCAGCTTCATCTGCGATGACGAGGTCGCGACGCTGTCGGCCGACATGGCCTCGACCATTCCCAGCCGTCAGTTGGAAGACGACGCCATGGTCAATTTTCGGATGGAGGGCGGCACCGTGGGCCGGTTGTGGACCTCGTCCGTGGCGATCGGGCGGCAGCACGGGTTCGATATCCAAGTCTTCGGCGAAACCGGTGGGTTGCGCTGGGCGTCCGAACATCCCAACCAGCTGTTCTACACACCGGTCGGTGGACGCACGCAGATCATCGAAAAGGGCGAGGGCGGCCTGCATGAAGACGCGATGCGCCTGTCGCGCGTGGCGATTGCCCATCCCGAGGGCTTTCCGTTGGCCGTGGCCAATATCTATTGCGATCTGGCCGACGCGATCCGGGGTGAGCCGCGGGACGGGCTGCCCGATGCCGCCGATGGCGTCCGCTCGATTGCCGCGGTGCACGCAGCGGTGGCCTCGGCCCGGGCGGAGGGCGCCTGGCAGGACGCGCGCCCGCCGATGTTCCGCTGATCAGGGGCGGGGCCGCAACGTGCCCCGCTCGATCACCCGGCAGGGGAAAATCCGCGCCTCGGGGTAGCGATCGGGCGTCTTCAGCATCTCTTCGACCAGATCGACCGACGCGGTGATGATCTGCTTGATCGGCTGATGGATGGTCGTCAGGTTGATGTATTCCCAGCGCGACATCTCCATGTCGTTCAGGCCGATGATCCCGATATCGGTGCCGGGTTTCAGCCCGTGGTCGGCCAGCGCCGACAGCGCCCCGATCGACAGGATGTCGTCACCGCAGAAATAGGCCTGCGCCGGCTCACCCGCCAGCAGGCGCAGCATCTCGGCCCGGCCGGACTCGAAGGAATAAGCCCCGGCGAAAGAGTGGCTAACCGGAATCTGCGGATGGTTGGCCATTTCCTCGATGAAGCCCCGTTGCCGGTCCAGCGCCGAGGTCGCATCGACTGGCCCGCCCAGGTAGCCCACGCTGGCATAGCCCCGCGCGACCAACTCGCGCGCGGCCATGCGTCCGCATTCCACATTGTCGATGCCCACCACATGCACCTCGGGCGAGGTCGCCGAGCGCCCGAAGGTGTGCACCACCGGCACCCCTGCATCGTGGAACGCCTTGGCAAAGCTGGGTGGCAGGGTCGACGAGGCGACGATTACCGCATCCACTGAATATTGCCGCAGCATGCGCACGGAATTGGCGGGCTCGGTCTCGTCGGTCAGGTTCACGATCAGGGGGCGCAGCCCGCGTTCCTGCAAGGCGCGGGTGAACTGGTCGAAAACCTCAAGGAATATCGGGTTGTGGAAATTGTTCGAGATCAGGCCGATCAGCTTGGTCCGCCCCGTCGTCAGCGACGAGGCCAGCGCGTTGGGGCTGTAGCCCAGTTCCTTGGCGGCCTTTTCCACTTTGGCGCGGGTCTTGGCCGAGACCGAGGCGCCCGGCGTGAAGGTGCGCGACACAGCCGACCGCGACACCCCGGCCAAGGCCGCAACTTCCTTCAGCGTAACGCCCACCTGCTTGCTCTCCTCTGTGCGGTCGATTGGATCTGTTGAATGTCGCATCATTGCAAAAATGGTGCAATCGGTTGCAAAGCATTTCCTCCCCTGACTTCAGGTTCCGAAGCGCTGCGGATCTCGATCTGACATTTTGATTCAACTACCGTCAATATGACGGAAAAGCTGTCCGTTTCGTCAACTCGATTGCTGTGCTCGGACGGCGGCGCGGTCATACTGGAACCAGAGCAGAGGAGGAGGCGCGCAATGAGTTGGAACATCTGCGTCGTCGGGGCCGGGAAGATCGGACAGATGATCGCCGCCCTGTTGAAGAAATCGCACAACTACACTGTAACCGTGGCCGATCATGACCTGACGGCCCTGTCGGCGTTGAACAGGCAGGGCATCACCACCCGCCAGATCGACGCGGGCGACGAAGCCGGGCTGGCACAGGGGGTTGCAGGGTTCGATGCGGTGATCTCGGCCGCACCGTTTTTCCTGACGCCTGCCATCGCCAAGGCAGCCAAGGCCGCGGGTGCGCATTATTTCGACCTGACCGAGGATGTCGCCGCCACGAACGCCGTGCGCGAACTGGCCCGCGACAGCGGCACCGCCTTCATGCCGCAATGCGGGTTGGCACCGGGTTTCGTCGGCATCGCGGGGGCCTCTCTTGCGGCCGGGTTCGACACGCTGGACAGCCTGCACATGCGGGTGGGCGCGCTGCCGCTCTATCCGACAAATGCGCTGAAATACAATCTGACCTGGTCCACCGACGGGCTGATCAACGAATACTGCAACCCTTGCGACGCCATCGTGAATGGCGAGCGGGTCAAGACCGCGCCGCTCGAGGATTACGAGATCATCGGCCATGACGGTGTGGAATACGAATGCTTCAACACCTCGGGCGGCCTGGGCACCTTGCCCGAGACGCTGGCCGGCAAGGCCCGGGCGGTGTCCTATCGCTCGATCCGCTATCCCGGCCATCGCGACATCCTGAAACTGCTGTTGACCGACCTGGGCCTCGGCCAGCGCCGCGACCTGTTGAAGGACATCTTTGAAACTGCGCTGCCGCGCACCGATCAGGACGTGGTTCTGGTCTATTGCACGGCCAAGGGCATGATCGACGGGGCGCTGCGCGAGAAATCCCTGATCAACAAGTCCTTTGCCCGCACCATCGACGGCCAGATCTGGAGCGCGATCCAGATCACAACCGCCGCCGGCGTTCTGGGCGTGGTCGATCTGATGCGCACCGGCGCACTGCCCACCCAAGGCTTTGTCCGGCAAGAGCAGGTCAGGCTGGATGATTTCCTGAATACCGAATTCGGCCAGCTCTACCGCGCTGGCGAAGTGACACCCCAGAACAAGGCGGCCTGAACATGAAAGACGTAGTCATGACTGCAGAACACACACTCGAAAAACTGGGCCTGACGGCGGCCGAGCTGACCGGCGGCACGCTGGAGGTCCGCTCGCCCATCGACGGTCGCGTGCTGGCGCGGGTGCATGAAACGCCTGTTGCCGACATGGACGCGGTCTTTGCCCGCGCCACGGCGGCCTTCAAGGCTTGGCGCACCGTGCCCGCCCCGCGCCGGGGCGAGCTGATCCGCCTGCTGGGCGAGGAATTGCGCGCGGCCAAGGAGGACCTGGGCGCGCTGGTCAGCTGGGAGGCCGGCAAGATCACCTCGGAAGGTCTGGGCGAAGTGCAGGAGATGATCGACATCTGCGACTTTGCCGTAGGCCTGTCGCGGCAGCTGTATGGCCTGACCATCGCCTCGGAACGCCCCGGCCACCGGATGATGGAGACCTGGCACCCGGCCGGGCCGGTCGGCGTGATCTCGGCCTTCAACTTCCCGGTCGCGGTCTGGTCGTGGAACGCGGCGCTGGCGCTGGTCTGCGGCGATCCGGTGATCTGGAAACCGTCCGAGAAAACGCCCCTGACCGCGATGGCCTGTCAGAAGATCTTTGAAAAGGCCGTGGCCCGGTTCGGCGACGCGCCCGAGGGGCTGCTGCAACTGCTGATCGGCGGTGCCGATCTGGGCAAGGCGCTTGTGGCCAGCGAGACGGTGCCGATCATTTCGGCCACCGGCTCGACTCGAATGGGCCGCGCGGTCGCGCCGATCGTGGCGCAGCGGTTCGGCAAGTGCATCCTGGAACTGGGCGGTAACAACGCCATGATCGTGGGCCCCTCGGCCGACCTGGAAATGGCGGTGCGGGCCATCGTGTTCTCGGCCGTGGGCACCGCGGGTCAGCGCTGTACCTCGCTGCGGCGGCTGATCGTGCACAACTCGATCCGTGCCGATCTGGTTGCGCGGCTGAAAAAAGCCTATGCCGGTCTGCCCATCGGTGATCCGCTGGCCGAAGGCACGCTGGTCGGGCCGCTGGTGGATGAGGCCTCGGGGCAGGCGATGGAGGCCGCGCTGAAGGCGGCCGAGGCCGAGGGCGGCACCGTCTTCGGCGGCAAGCGCGTCACCGACGGCGTGCCCGAGGGCGGTGTCTACATACAGCCCGCGATCGCCGAAATGCCGGGCCAGACCGAGATCGTGAAGACCGAAACCTTTGCGCCGATCCTCTATGTCATGGGCTACGACGGTTTCGACGAGGCGCTCGAGATGCAGAACGACGTGCCGCAGGGCCTGTCGTCTTGCGTATTCACGCTGAACATGCGCGAGGCGGAGCAGTTCCTGTCGCCTGCCGGGTCCGATTGCGGCATCGCCAACGTGAATATCGGCCCCTCGGGCGCCGAGATCGGCGGCGCGTTCGGCGGTGAGAAGGAAACCGGTGGCGGACGCGAAAGCGGCTCGGACGCCTGGAAGGGCTATATGCGGCGGCAGACGAACACGATCAATTATTCGGCCGAGCTGCCCCTGGCGCAGGGCGTCAAGTTCGACATCTGACCGCCCGGTCCGGCGGCCCGGTGCGGACGGGCCGTCAATCGGCGAACAGGTAGTCCAGCCGCAGAATGGATTGCGCGGTTTCTTCTGGCACCCCCAGAAACTTCGAGATCGCGTCGACGTTTTCCGCCGGATCTCCGGTTTCGCGCAGCCGGTGGAATCGGTCCAGCCCGGCGCTGCGCAATTGTTCGGATTCATAGGCTAGATCGCTGCGGATCGTGGGCAGCAGACGCTGGACCGTGGCGGCGGGTGAGTTCTGCCCGGCCAGCCCGACCCGGTGGGCATGCCCCACCAGGTAGTCGTCGGAATAGGTGCATTGCACCTCCAGAACATGGGTGCGGGCACGGTCCGAACAGAAATCCTGCACGATATCCAGGCTGGCCGGGTCCAGGCAGATGACCAGCTTGTCGGTGTCGAAATGATCGAACAGCAGCCGCATCACCGCGCGGCGATGGCGTGACCGCTTGACCAGCGTCGTCTCGATCCCGCCCAGATCGGGCAGGGGGGCGGCTTCTTCGTTGAACAGGTATTCGATGCAGGGCAGGTTGGTTTCAGAGGCGATCTGGTCGATCAGCCGTTTGGCCACGTGCCATTTCTTGCACACTACAAGATACAGGTCGCGATCGGGGCCGATCGTGTTGGCGACCTCCCAGAAGCGGGGGGCGAAACGGCGGCCCACACGGCCGCGGCCCGTCAGGAAACCATGCAGGTTGCGGCCCTCGTTCGAGATCTGGAACGCGACCCCTTCGCTGGCATAGAGCGCCCCCAACTTCTGTTTCAGCTGATGTGCCTCGGGGCTGATCTTGCGCGCGAACAGGTAATCCTGGCTCAGCAGCATGTCGTAGTGATCGTTGTAGAAGGTCACCGGCATGCCGTAGTCGGAAAACATCAGGAACGTGAGTGTGCGGTTCTCGATCTCCGAGCGCGGGATCAGGTGCCGCACGAGGGTCTGAAAGAAGGTCTCGTCCGGAATCCAGGTCGTCGCGAAGAACCGGATCACGTCCCGGCGCTGGCGCAGAAACGCGAGGATCGCCTCGATCGTGCGGCGGCGCAGGCACCACCACTGGCTGCCGATCATGATCTGGAGATCCTCCGGGATCTCGCGAGTCAGCCCCAGGCGCTTCTGGACCTCGTAGGCGGCATAGAACAGTTTGCTCTGGGTGCGTTCGTTGAAATAGTGGCGATAGATCAGCCGGTCTTCCTTCATGCCGGTCTTGATCCAGTCGCTGGCGAAGAAATCGTGGCTTTCGATGAAGTCCTTGTCGTTTTCATCCAGAAAGCGATGGGCGTATTCCGCGGTCTTGATCGCCATGCAGTCGCCCGACAGCATGTAGAAATGGGTGGCGCGGGGGAAGGCCTCGACCGCGGCCTGCACCGCATGCAGAGAAGCCTGCACCAACGACCATTCGCCCCAGCCGCATTTGATCCGTTTTTTGGCGAAGGCGACGTTGGGGCTGTTTTTCAATGCGTCCCGGATGCGGCTGAAATCGGCCGCCGAGGCGCTGGCGTCGAAATGAATCGCGATATAGTCGCCGACCGCCGTCAGGCGCTCGGCCTGCGCGATGATCGCGTCGGGGTCTTTGTGGCACAGCAGAATATAGGCGATTCTGGCCATTGGCGTCGTTGTTTTCCGTTACTGCCCGGTTCCGACCGTGATACTGAGGATGAACGATTGAATAAACAGAATATTTTTGCTTGTCTGGCGCCAAAAGCTGGCTCATCACCCTGAGACTCGGCTGGCAGAGGAGGCATGGCAGATGGGATTTCCCGGCACATGGATGACCGAGAGCGAAAGCATGGTCTATCGCGTGGTGCCCAAATGCGCCTGCTCGACCATCGGGCAGATCATGTATTACTCCGATCATGGCCGGTTCTTTGATGGCGATATCCACGACGCCAAAGACGGGATGCACAAGTGGGCGTTTGACCACAGCCAGGATGTGATCTCGGCCAATGTGCGCGGGCACAAGTCCTTCGCCTTTACCTGCGTGCGCAACCCCTATACGCGGATCCTCAGTTCGTTCTTCGACAAGATCTGCGGCATTCAGCGCAACGGGAAACGGTACCGGGGCAATCTGGTGCCGACGCTGATCTACAATTACGGGATCGAGGTCGGGGGCGAAGACGGCAAGGGCGAATTCGACCAGATCGCCAGCTTCCGCCGGTTTCTTCTGTTCGCCCGAGACACGATCCGTTGGCGCCGGCCGATGGACCCGGACATCCACTGGTCGGCCATGTCGGGGCATGTCTCGACGTTCATCGTGAATGGCGGGCGCTATGACCGGATATTCTGGACCGAGAAGTTCAACGAGGGCATGCAGGGCGTGCTGGATCAGATCGAAACGCCCCACCCTGTGACTCTGTCCGAAATCCCGCGCTTCAACGAGTCCGAAGGCCATGGCCCCAAACGCGCGCATCCGGTCGAGGACTATTTCGACGACCTGTCGATGCATCTGGTCTACGAGATCTACAAGCAGGATTTTGAACTGTTCAAATACGATTTCGAAAATCCGGCCAACAAGATGCCGACGGGTGAAATCGATCTGGATGAGATTCACGCCAAGCTGGGTGATTGATCCCATAGGCAGGGGTGCTCCCACCCATCCTCGATGTCTCTGGCGAGACACCTCCTCTGGTTGGGCCGGGCGCCGCGCACAGCGCGGCG
>NZ_JBXWRV010000025.1:0-22408 GCF_059613065.1 Ruegeria sp. BHSC026
TCAAGGATTGGCGGCGGGTGGCAACCCGCTACGACAGATGCCCGAAAGTCTTCCTGTCCGCCATCGCCCTTGCCGCTCTCGTCATATACTGGTTATGAGTCCTGACCCTAATACGGAGAATTTTAACGGGAAAAAGGCTTGGTGGGATAAGTACTATAGACCAACAAGTTGTACGTATTGTTAGAAGCAGATATGAAAGAACCATTCAAAGAAAGGTAGGAGAGCTTACCCTTGCCACCCTACTAAATGCGCATCTGCCAAAGCACAGGATTTTCCATTATTATATTCACTTCGCCTACTTGGGCTATAGGATGGAAGGAGTAGAAGTAGCCAGTCGTAAACTCTTTTCTAAGAGAGCAGCGAACCTATCACCAAACGAGGCCTGCCTTGTTGCGGCCCTGTTTGCGCGACCAGTGCCAAAGTCGGTTGTTCTAACAGTGGATTCCAATCTTAGAAGCTACTCACCGGAAGAACTTTTTGAGATAGCAAAGGTATCAGGAAGCGAAAAGTGGGCAGAGAAAACTAAAGCAAGATACGAGTACGCTCTTAAAAATTACGCCCGTATTCCCAATAGCCTTTTTATCAAGTAGGAGCTTGATATATAGTCGAGGTCGGCAATCTCTAGGTTGTTTATTCTTTGCGTGGTGCCAATTAGGCCAGATTCAATTCTATCATTTAATTCCTGCAGAAACTTATAACATTCTCGGCGTGCAATATTGACCCGCGTCCTTGATGACCGGAATCTCTTTAAATCATCTTTGCTCAGGTGCTCTAACCCATATCTAGCTCTAAGTAGCATAAAATCAGAGCTCAACCGGAGCGAGCTGTGAATGTTGTTTTCAAATTCGCGTGCAGTTTCTCGGTCAAAGTAGAACGAGATTTTTGCCTTATTAGCAGATAATTTGCTCATCCATTGATTAACTACTTGGCGATACTCATCTAGTTCATCGCTGCTTGGGTGCCTCTGCTCACATATTGCTAGAAACTTAAGTTGGCCCAGGAGTCTTTGGTCTATGTCGTCAGATATACACTCAACGACATCCAGAGCGCCCTTTCGTTCATTGTTTCGTAAGGTAGTGAGATGCTGATGCCGCCAACTTCGGTATTGAAGCAACGAGCCAACAAGAGCGGCGATAACACCTAATATCAAAGTCTCCCAAAAACTCATTCAAATAACCTTGCTTATCTTTTCCGTCGTTTGACATTACCGCCCCGCTGCCCCGGTCGTCCAGCCGTTGACCGTCCACGCGATTTCGCCGCGTCTTCCGACGCTTTCTCAACCGCCCATTGACGCGCCATGGGGTCGTCGGCGACGGCTAGGTCGACCGCTTCCAGACGCTTGATCTCGTCGCGGATGCGGGCGGCTTCTTCGAATTCCAGGTTCTCGGCCGCCTTGCGCATCTGCTCGCGCAGCCCGTCCAGATGGGCCTCGAGGTTGGCGCCGTGCATCGGCTTGTCGATGGTGGCGGTGACGCGGTTCATGTCCACGTCGCCAGCATAGAGACCGGCCAGAACGTCCTCGACATTCTTTTTCACCGTCTCGGGCGTGATGCCGTGTTCCTCGTTATAGGCGATCTGCTTGGCGCGGCGGCGGTTGGTTTCCTCCAGCGCGCGCTCCATGCTGCCGGTGATGCGGTCGGCATACATGATCACGCGGCCCTCGGCGTTGCGCGCGGCGCGGCCGATGGTCTGGATCAGCGAGGTTTCCGAGCGCAAGAAGCCTTCCTTGTCGGCGTCCAGAATGGCGACCAGACCGCATTCAGGGATGTCCAGCCCTTCGCGCAGCAGGTTGATACCCACCAGCACGTCGAAGGCCCCCAGCCGCAGGTCGCGCAGGATCTCGATCCGCTCGATCGTGTCGATGTCGGAATGCATGTAACGGACCTTGATGCCCTGTTCGTGCATGTATTCGGTCAGGTCTTCGGCCATGCGTTTGGTCAGCGTCGTCACCAGCGTGCGATAGCCCTTGGCCGAGACCTTGCGCACCTCGTCCAGAAGGTCGTCGACCTGCATCTCGACGGGGCGGATCTCGACCTCGGGGTCGAGCAGGCCCGTGGGGCGGATCACCTGTTCGGTGAAAACGCCACCGGTCTGCTCCAGCTCCCACGCCGCGGGGGTGGCGCTGACGAAGACGGACTGCGGGCGCATGGCGTCCCATTCCTCGAACTTGAGGGGACGGTTGTCCATGCAGGAGGGCAGGCGGAACCCGTGTTCCGCCAGCGTGAACTTGCGCCGGTAGTCGCCGCGATACATGCCGCCGATCTGCGGTACGCTGACGTGGGATTCATCGGCAAAGACGATGGCGTTGTCGGGGATGAATTCGAACAGGGTCGGCGGCGGTTCACCCGGCGCGCGGCCGGTGAGGTAGCGGGAATAGTTCTCGATCCCGTTGCAGACGCCGGTCGCCTCGAGCATCTCGAGGTCGAAATTGGTGCGTTGTTCCAGCCGCTGTGCTTCCAGCAGTTTGCCCTCGCCCACCAGTTGGTCGAGGCGCTGGCGCAATTCCTTTTTGATGCCAAGGATCGCCTGCTGCATCGTCGGTTTCGGCGTGACGTAGTGCGAGTTTGCATAGACGCGGATCTGGTCCATCGTGTCGGTGCGCTCGCCGGTCAGGGGGTCGAACTCGGTGATCTGTTCCAGTTCTTCGCCGAAGAACGAGAGTTTCCACGCCCGGTCTTCCAGGTGGGCGGGCCAGATTTCCAGGGAATCGCCCCGCACCCGGAAGCTGCCGCGCTGGAAGGCCTGATCGTTGCGGCGGTATTGCTGGGCCACCAGATCGGCCATCACCTGCCGCTGGTCGTATTCGTTCCCGACCTTCAGATCCTGCGTCATCGCCCCGTAGGTCTCGACCGAGCCGATGCCATAGATGCACGACACCGAGGCCACGATGATCACGTCGTCGCGTTCCAGCAGCGCCCGGGTGGCCGAGTGGCGCATCCGGTCGATCTGTTCGTTGATCTGCGATTCCTTTTCGATATAGGTATCGCTGCGCGGCACATAGGCTTCGGGCTGGTAGTAGTCGTAGTACGAGACGAAATATTCGACCGCATTGTCCGGGAAGAAGCCCTTGAACTCGCCATAGAGCTGCGCCGCCAGCGTCTTGTTGGGGGCGAGGATGATGGCGGGGCGCTGGGTTTCCTCGATCACCTTGGCCATAGTGAAGGTCTTGCCGGTGCCGGTGGCGCCCAGCAGCACCTGGTTGCGCTCGCCGTCCAGAATGCCCTGCGCCAGTTCCCGGATCGCGGTGGGTTGGTCGCCTGCAGGGGCGAATTCGGTGTGCATCACGAAACGCTTGCCGCCCTCAAGCTTCAGGCGGGTGCGCACGTCGTCGGCAGTCAGCTGGGTCTTGTCGGAATGAGCATAGGGCATGGGCAGGCTCCGCTTCGGCCCCTTACATTTGTTCTTATTTTGTCCGCATGCAACCCCCGCCGGGCGGGTCATTTGCATCGCCCTGCGGCAATTGCAATCTTGTCGCCGCCCGCGCTCTGACGCATAAACGGGCGCGACAACCCGAGTATGGAGAGGCGACATGCGCGCACGGATTTACCAGCCTGCCCGAAACGCAATGACGTCGGGAATGGCCAAGACCCGCAAATGGGTTCTGGAATACGCCCCGGCCTCGGCGCGCGAGGTCGATCCGCTGATGGGCTGGACATCTTCCAGCGACACCCAGACCCAGGTGCGCCTGCGGTTCGACACCAAGGAAGAGGCGCTGCACTATGCGCGGGAACACGGCATCGACGCGCAGGTCGTCGAGCCCCACAAGCGCAAGCCCAATATCCGCCCGCGCGGATATGGCGAAAACTTTGCCACCGACCGGCGCGGCCCCTGGACCCACTGAATGATCCGGATTTGTCCGGCCGATCCGACATCGGATGCATTGCGTCCGGTGGTAGAGGCCCATGTCGCGCACAGCCGGTGGGCCGGCCCTGCAGAGAGCAATCATACGCTGCAACCTGATGCATTGACCGCGCCGGACATCCGGTTCTGGGCGATCCTTGAGGACGATCAGGTGCTGGGCTGCGGGGCGCTCAAGGCGCTGCCCGATGGCACGGCCGAGGTCAAATCGGTGCATGTGCTGCCGCAGGCGCGGGGCCGGGGGCTGGCCCGCCGGATGATGGAGCATCTGGCTGAAATCGCCCGGTCAGAAGGCTTTGCAGCGCTTGTTCTGGAAACCGGCGCGGCGCATCTTCCGGACTATGACGCTGCTCGCAAACTGTACGAGGCGTTGGGCTACGGCTATTGCGGCCCAATCTTTGGATATCATCACGATCCCAACAGCGCATTCATGCGTTTGGATCTTGTGCCCCGGTCCTGATCGGCCGGGTGACCCGACGACACATTCGACAGCCCATGTTCAAGGGCCGCTTCACGTCTCGACCAGATATCGGTCCGACAATGGCAGGCTGGCGGCGCCCAACGCGCGGGCGTCCGGTCCGACCGAGCCGGCCGAAATCGACGGTGCTTCCAGCCCGGTCAGGTTCAGCCGGGACAGGCGGTCCCGAACCAACGTAATCAGCCGGGACTTGACCGCATTCGGCATCCAGCCGTCGATCTTGACGCACTCGAAATCGATCAAGCTACAACTGGACAGGATGGCATGGGCCAGACCGTGTGCCGCTTGATTCAGCCACCGCTCGAGCAGGTCGGCGGGAATGGTCCAGTGCTCGGGCGAATGCCACAGGCCCGATGCGTCGCAACCAGAGGCCGCCAACGCGCGTTCGAGGACATACAGGCTGGCCACCTCGATCAGGGGTTGTACCGGCCCCGACCCGACGGAGACCGGCATCGGCCCCAACGCGCCGGCGTTTCCCCGGCCGGCAAAGATGGACCCGTTCAACACAACGCCCCCGCCGACGAAATAGCCGACATAGAAATACAGGAAATCCCGCGGCCCTTCGGTTGGGCCGAATACCAGTTCCGCGCCGCAGGCGGCCGTCGCATCATTTTGGGCATAGACCGGAACATCGCAGATGTCCGAAAGGCTGGCCCGCAGGTCGGCCATGCGCCACGGGTCCATCTTTTCCTGCGGGACCTGCAGGATCTGTGCCCAGTCCCACAGGTAAAAGGGCATGGCGATGCCCAAGCCTGCCACTCGCGCGCGTGCGGGTTCGGACAGCGCCTCTGTCATGTGGGTCAGGGACCGGACTGCGAAATCGAGCGTCTGCTGCGGGGTGGGGTAGTCATAAGTGGTTCGGGACCGGTCGCGAACCCGCCCCAGGAAATCGGTCAGCACCATCTCCGAGCTGCGGCGCCCGACCTTCAGGCCCAGGAAATAGGCACCGTCCGGGTTCAATCGCATCGGCACCGAAGGCTGTCCGACCTTGCCTCGTTGCGGCTCGCCGCGCAACAGCAGCCCGTCGCTTTCCAACTGCCGCATGATGACCGAGACGGTCTGCGCCGACAGGCCGGCCATGCGCGCCAATTCTGACTTGGCCAGCGCCTGATGGCGCCGGACCAGCGACAAAACCAGTTTTTCATTGCGCGCGCGCATGCCGCTTTGGTTGGTCCCGCGCACGTTTGACGGGCGGTGCGAGGGGCCGGTCTCGATTGCGGGTTTCTCGGTCACGGGGTGCTCCTTGTTCCAGCAAGAATGTGGCGTGGGCCGTGGGGTGTCAATAATAATTAAGAGTGATTTAATTATTGACAGGAATCGGGAATTGCCTGATGGTTTTGTCCATGGGAGCGGATCGAATTTCGCCCGCTTGCCCAAGACGTCTGCGGGCGTCGGAGATAACGGGAGGAAAAGCTTTGAAAATTTCAGCATTTGCTGGCGCGACCGCGTTGGCCCTGACAGCCATGGCGAGCGCTGCCGCCGCGCAGGACACGGTCTGTCTGATCACCAAAACCGACACCAACCCCTTCTTCGTGAAGATGAAAGAGGGGGCCACCGCCAAGGCCGAAGAGCTGGGCATGACGCTCAAGGCGTTTGCCGGCAAGATCGACGGCGACCATGAAACTCAGGTGCAGGCGATCGAGACCTGCATTCTGGATGGCGCCAAGGGTATCCTCTTGACCGCATCTGATACCTCGTCGATCGTCCCCGCCGTCCAGCAGGCGCGCGACGCGGGTGTGCTGGTCATCGCGCTGGATACACCGCTGGAGCCGATCGACGCGGCCGATGCAACCTTTGCCACCGACAACTTTCTGGCCGGCGAGCTGATCGGCAAATGGGCCGCGGCCACACTAGGGGACGAAGCCCAGAACGCCAAGATCGCCATGCTGGACCTGGCAGTCAGCCAGCCCTCGGTCGGGGTGCTGCGCGACCAAGGCTTCCTGCAGGGGTTCGGCATTGACCTGGGCGACCCGAACAAATGGGGCGACGAGACCGACCCGCGCATCGTGGGCCATGACGTCACCGCCGGGAACGAAGAGGGCGGCCGCAAGGCCATGGAGAACCTTCTGGCCAAGGATCCGATGGTCAATGTGGTCTACACGATCAACGAACCGGCTGCCGCCGGTGCGTATGAGGCGCTCAAGGCCATCGGCCGCGAAAACGATGTGCTGATCGTTTCGGTCGACGGCGGCTGCCCCGGTGTGCAGAACGTGGCCGACGGTGTGATCGGCGCTACCTCGCAGCAATACCCGCTGCTGATGGCGTCGCTTGGCGTCGAGGCAGTCAAGAAATGGGCCGACGAGGGCGTGAAGCCCGAGAACACGCCCGGCAAAGATTTCTATGACACCGGTGTTGCGCTGGTAACGGACAAGCCGGCCGCTGGCGTCGAGTCGATCTCGGTCAAAGAGGGCATGGACCTCTGCTGGGGCTGATCTGATCCCTTCAGGGGCCGCGCGCTGCGGCCCCTGAATTGAACCACGACCTCACCCGAAATTTTGCAAGAGTCGCCCCAAGACGGGAGCTTGACGCATGGGGGAACCTCATTGATGTCCGACACATCGAGACAGTCCGACGATTTCGAAGCCGCAGCCAAAGGCAGCCCGGAACAGGTTGCCGAATTCGAAGATCACCACCGCGGGTTCATGGGGACGGTCCAACACTTTCTACATGTGAACCCGTCGCTGGTGCCGCTGATCGTTTTGGTGGCGGCGATCCTGATTTTCGGCGTCTTGCTGGGCGCCAAGTTCTTTTCGCCCTTTGCCCTGACCTTGATCCTGCAGCAGGTGCAGATCGTCGGCATCGTGGCCGCCGCCCAGAGTCTCGTGATCCTGACAGCCGGGATCGACCTGAGCGTGGGCGCGATCATGGTCATGTCGTCGGTTGTGATGGGCCAGTTCACTTTCCGCTACGGGCTGCCGCCTACGGTGGCGATCCTGTGCGGTCTGGCCATCGGGACCGCAATCGGCGCGGTGAATGGATTCCTGGTCAGCCGGGTCAAGCTGCCGCCCTTCATCGTGACGCTGGGCATGTGGCAGATCGTACTGGCCGCCAACTTCCTGTATTCACAGAATGAAACCATCCGGTCGCAGGAAATCGAGGCCAACGCCCCGATCCTTCAGCTGTTCGGCGCCAAAATCAATGTCGGCGGGGCGGTGTTCACGGTCGGAGTGATCTTCATGCTGGTGCTGATCCTGGTGCTGGCCTATGCGCTGCGGCATACCGCGTGGGGCCGCCATGTCTATGCCGTGGGCGACGACCCCGAGGCCGCCGAGCTGTCGGGCGTGAACGTGCATCGAACGCTGATGTCGGTTTACATGCTTTCGGGGCTGATTTGCGCCTTTGCCGGCTGGGCGCTGATCGGGCGCATAGGCTCGGTCTCGCCCACTTCGGGGCAGTTGGCCAACATCGAAAGCATCACCGCCGTCGTGATCGGAGGCATTTCTTTGTTCGGGGGGCGCGGGTCGATCCTGGGCTCGTTGTTCGGGGCGCTGATCGTGGGCGTGTTCACCCTCGGCCTGCGGTTGTTGGGCGCGGATGCGCAGTGGACCTTCCTTCTTATCGGTATGCTGATCATCGCCGCCGTGGCCGTGGACCAGTGGATCAGAAAGGTAGCAGCGTGATGGAACCCATTCTCAAAGGGCGCAACTTGGTCAAACGCTATGGCAGGGTCACGGCGCTGGATCATTGCGATTTCGACCTGATGCCGGGCGAAATCCTGGCCGTGATCGGCGACAACGGTGCAGGTAAATCGACCTTGATCAAGGCGGTTTCCGGTGCCGTCGCCCCGGATGAGGGCGAGATCTGGCTGGAAGGGCGCAAGGTCGATTTCCACTCGCCCATCGACGCGCGCGAAGCCGGGATCGAAACGGTCTATCAGACGTTGGCCATGTCGCCCGCCCTATCGATCACCGACAACATGTTCATGGGGCGCGAGATCCGGCGCAAGGGGCCTTTGGGCTCGGTATTCCGGATGCTCGACCGCCCTGCGATGGAGAAGTTCGCCCGCGACAAGCTGAACGAACTGGGGCTGATGACGATCCAGAACATCAACCAAGCGGTCGAGACCTTGTCGGGTGGACAGCGTCAGGGCGTTGCCGTGGCCCGGGCGGCGGCGTTCGGATCCAAAGTCATCATCCTCGACGAACCCACCGCGGCGCTTGGTGTCAAGGAAAGCCGGAGGGTTTTGGAGCTGATCCAAGACGTGAAATCGCGTGGTATTCCGATCATTCTGATCAGCCACAACATGCCCCATGTGTTCGAAGTGGCCGACCGCATCCATGTGCATCGGTTGGGCAAGCGGCTCTGCGTGATCGACCCCAATGATTACACCATGTCCGATGCCGTGGCGTTCATGACAGGCGCCAAAGAGCCGCCGGAACAGGATCGCGCGGCATGACGGCTGCAGGGTCATCGCCGCAGGCGCTGGCCGAGCGGATCGCCGACGCCGCAGCCGGGCTGGCGGGCCGTGAAACGCGCCAGCTTGTCGCCGTGGCCGGGCCGCCGGGCGCGGGGAAATCCACGGTGGCCGCGCTTGCACAACAGGCGCTGCAGGTGCGCGGCATTCCGACCGGTCTGCTGTCGATGGATGGTTTCCACTATGACAACCAGATTCTGACGGCGCGCGATCTGCTGCCGCGCAAGGGTGCGCCCGAGACATTCGACCTGCCGGGCTTTCATGCCTCGTTGCGCCGCCTCCAGGCCGAAGACGAGGTCGCCGTGCCCGAGTTCGACCGTGTGCTCGACAAGTCCATCGCCGCCTGTTCGTTCGTAACCCGCGACCAGAAGGTGGTGATCGTAGAGGGAAATTATCTCCTGCTGGACGAACCGGGGTGGCGCGATCTGCGCGACCTGTGGGCGTTGACCGTGTTTTTGGACGTGCCATTGCCCACGCTGGAGGCGCGCTTGCTGGACCGTTGGATCGGGCTGGGCCTGCCTCGCGACGAAGCCGAGCGCCGAGCCTTCGCCAATGACATTCCCAACGCCCGGCGCGTGGTGCAGAACTCGGGCTCGGCCGACCTAGTGCTGCGTTAGCCAAGCGCCTTGTACATGTAGGTGGTTGGTTCGAACACGGGCTCGAACGGGTTGCGGCAATAGCCGGGAATCTCTCCAGCAGTTTTAAACCCCAGGCTTTGGTACAGGATACGCGAGGGGTCGGTGCTGCGCGTGTCCAGCACCAACAGGGTTCGGCCAAGTTCGGTGGCGCGCTCTAGCAGGGCACCCATCAAGGCGCGGCCCAGCCCGCGCCGCCGTGCGTCGGGATGCACCAGCAGCTTGGCCACATCGGCGCGGTGCGGTTGGTTGGGCATCGCAGCCGGAATCAGCTGAACCGTCCCTTGGATGCGTCCATCATCATGGGCTACGAAAAGATCCAGCTCTCCGGCTGACAGCCCGGGGCGCACGCGCTCCTGCCAATAGGCGCGCGCGGCGTCACGGGAAAACGGCAAAATGAACCCGATGCTGGCGCCGGTATGCACGCAGCCGTGCAGGATATCCGCCAGATCGTCCACCGCCTGGTCAAAAGTTGTTTCGGTCAGACGTGTAATCATATCAGCACCAGAATGTAGCGGGCGCCGCGGGACGCCTCGGTTTCAAAACGGGTTGCGCCGGACAGGTGATAGCGCAGGCAGTCGCCCGCGTTCAGCGCGTGGGGCGTGCCATCGACCGTCAGGGTCAGCGCGCCATCCAGCACGACCAGGTGGTGTTCCTGCCCGGATCGTGGCGGCGCGTCATAGGCGATCGTGGTGCCGGGCGGCAGGTGACATTCCAGGACCTCGCCTGTCAGCCCCGCCGAGGGCGGCGACACCGATCGGCGCGTGAACCCGGTTTCGGGGTCGCGCCACTCGATCTGCCGTTCGTAAGGAACCTTGGGGTCGAAGCTGTCCTCGACCATCATCAACAGGCGCGACATCGGCAGTCCGTAGGCCGCGCACAACCGGCCAAGATTCTCGGCTGTCGGACTGACCTCGGCCTTCTCCATGCGAGACAGAGTGGCTCGGCTGACCCCGCTGGTCTGGGCGAGTTGTTCAAGCGACCAGCCCCGACTGCGGCGCAGGTCGCTCAGGTGGCGGGCGAGGCGGCTGGACAAGCAGTCAAGCATTGGTCATATCCGGGAAACATTTTCGATTGTGAGAAAAGTAACAGAAATAAATAAAATAAAAAGGGGCGCGTGTGCCGCGCCCCTTGAACTGCTCGATATGATGGCGGCTTACTTCCAGCCAACCTCATTGAAGATCTTCTGGGCCTCGGGGATGTTCTTGGCGACTTCAGACAGGTTCACGTCGTCGGCCTTGAACTCACCCAGAGCGGCCACGTTCTCGGCCAGCGGCGCGCCGGGAACGGCAGGGTATTCGTCATTGCCGTTCGAGAAATAGACCTGCGCTTTATCGCTGGCGAGATACTCCAGGAACTTGATGGCGGCGTCCTTGTTCGGAGCATGTGCCGCGACACCGGCGCCCGACAGGTTCATATGCGCGCCTTCCGCGTCCTGCGACGGGAACTGGATGCCGATCATGTCGACGCTGTCCGACAGGCCCTTGACGTCTTTGCGCAGGGCGCGTGCAAAGTAGTAGGAGTTCGACACGGCGATCTCGCATTCACCCGAGACGATGCCGCGCAGCTGGTCGGTGTCGCCGCCCTGCGGGTCACGCGCCATGTTGGCGACCACGCCCGCGGCCCATGCCTTGGCCTTCTCGGCGCCGTGATGGGTGATGATCGAGGCCAGCAGCGTCTGGTTGTAGGTGTTGGTCGACGAGCGGATGCAGACCAGCCCTTTGTATTCGGGATTCGCCAGGTCCAGGTAGGTGGCCGGCGGGTTGGTCACGTCATTCTTGTCGTAGAAGATGATGCGCGCGCGCTGCGAGAAGCCGAACCACTGGTTGTCCTCGTCCTGCAGGTTGGCGGGGATGCGCTCTTCCAGCACGTCGCTGTTGACCGCCTGCAGCAGGCCCGCGTTCTTGGCCCGCGCCAGGCGCGAGGTGTCCACGGTCAGCAGGATGTCGGCGGGCGAGTTCGCGCCTTCGGCTTCCATCCGTGCGATCAGCTCGTCGGCCTTGCCTTCGATGCGGTTGATCTTGATGCCGGTGGCCTCTTCGAAATCGGTGTAGAGGCGCTCGTCGGTATCGTAGTGACGCGAGGAGTACAGGTTCAGCTCGCCTTCGGCGGCGGCCGATCCGGCGATCAGGGCCGACAGGGCGGCGGCGATAAAGCGCTTGGTTTTCATCTGTGTTGGTCCCAGTTGTCGAATCTCAGGAGCGGGTATTTCCCGACTGATTTGCTCAATTAAACGATTTCGGGCGAGATGCAAGGAAATCTGACAAAATTACTTGGTCAAAAATGCCGCGGCGCTCGTGGGGGTTAACCAGTTCGTTAACCATGTTGGAGCCAATTGGTAGAGCCGCTCCGCCGGACAGCGGCAAGCGCCGGCGTCAGGTCGGTTCGGCGCAAATGGCGGAAGGGCTCTCGAAATATTCGAAGTGTTGCTGGAAGTCGTGACGCTGCTGTTGCTTTTCGGGCTTGTCGCGGGGCCGGTCTGGCATTGCGTCAGATTGCTCGCTTTTTTCCGACCGGGTTCACCCGGGGCTTGTTGCTCGTCGTCGGTCTGACCATCCTTTTTTCGTGGTGGCGCGACTTCGCACTTGATCTTGCACTGCTTGCAATGAGCGTGGATCTTGACGGTTTCACGACCGATGAGCGGATGCGCGGCGTTGTTCCACATTTGCGGGAGCGGGCGGAGCGCATGGTCTTTTCACTCGAACGGTTGGGCATCGGCTGGCCGATAGAGGCAGGATTCGCGTTGTTCGCTTCAGTCCCCTACGCGATGGCGGTCTGTTGCATCACATGGCTCGTGCGGAAGGGGCTCGGGCGGGGCCGCGGGGAAGATCGAGCACAAAAAAACCGCGCCCAGAGGCGCGGTTTCTTGAAACGGTGTTTCGCCGTCCTCAGCCCTGGCGGGCTTTGAACTTGCGCTGCGTCTTGTTGATGACGTAGACGCGGCCTTTGCGACGCACGACCCGGCAGTCGCGGTGCCGGTTCTTGAGCGAGCGGAGCGAGTTCTTGACCTTCATGGCCTATCTCCAGTTCCTGCGGCGCGGGCCAGCGCCTGGGTTAGCGGGTGCCCCGGGTCAGACCCGAAACAGTGAAACAGATGGTGGGCGGTACAAGGATCGAACTTGTGACCCCTTCGATGTCAACGAAGTGCTCTACCGCTGAGCTAACCGCCCACTTTCCCTTTGCGAGATCCGCCCCAGAACGAAATGGGGCGCGGAACCCCGCGCCGGTGGAGCGCTCTATAAAAGGAGTCGCGCAGGGGTTCAAGGGGTTTGGTCGAACAATTTTCCGGTCTATGTTGTTCGGAGAGAGGGAGTGGACATGCACAGCACCGCATATGCTTTGGAAATGCCCGCGAAACGCAGCTCGTGCGTGGTGTTTTCCTCGCCCCACAGCGGCCGGAACTATACCCAGCCCTTCCTTGAGCGGTCGATTCTGAACCGCGACGTGATTCGTTCGTCCGAGGATGCCTTCGTTGATCAGCTTTTTGCATCGGCCCCGGATCACGGCGCGCCGCTGATCGCCGCGCAGATGCCACGGGCCTTTCTGGATCTGAACCGTAGCGCAGACGAGCTTGACCCGGCCTTGATCATGGGTGCCCGCCGGTCGGGGCACAATCCGCGCGTTGCCTCGGGGTTGGGAGTGATTCCCCGGGTGGTGGCAAATGGCCGCGCGATATACAGCGGCAAGCTGACCATGGATGAGGCCCGTCTGCGCATCGACACCTATTGGCGGCCCTATCACGCCCGGCTGAAATCACTGCTGGCTGAATCGATCGGCTCCTTCGGGCAGGCGATTCTGGTCGACTGCCACTCGATGCCGCACGAGGCGGTGGCCCTGGCCGGAACCGCGCATGGGCGCCGCCCGGAGATTGTACTGGGTGACCGGTTCGGTGCGTCGGCTTCGGGGGTGATCGTGGATCAGATCGAAGCGGCCTTTGTCTCGGCCGGGCTGACCGTGGTCCGCAACACGCCGTTTGCGGGGGCCTACGTGACGCAGACCTACGGCCGTCCGGCGCGAAATCAGCACGCCATACAGATCGAGATCGACCGCGCGCTCTACATGGATGAATCTACGATCGAACCCAACGCCGACTTTGACTCGTTCCGCGCGGTTCTGGCGCGGGTGATCGCCGATATCGCCCGGATCGGGGCACAGCCCGAGCGTCTGGCCGCGGAATAGCTAGCGCAGCGCACGCCCTTTCACGATTGCATCGCTGCCGAACTTGCGGCGGATCTCGTCCGCAGCGCGTTCGGCCTTGCTGCGCTGGGCGGCGCCGGGATCCAGCAGGTCGCCCAAGGCATCGGCCTGTTCCGCCGGACACAGATCTGACAAGCCGCAACCCAACAGGCGGTACGGCCCCTGATCGCCGACCTGATCGAACAGGCCGCGCGCGGTGCGATAGATCCGGTCGGCCATCTGGGTTGCGTCGCGCAACGATACGCGCCGCGTCAGGATCTTGTGGTTGGCCCGTTTCAGCTTGAGCGTCACCACCCGCCCGGCCAGCCCCTTGGCCTTGGCGCGGTCGGCCACCTTTTCCGCCATCCGCCACAGATGCCCGTCCAGAATGTCAGGGTCGGAGGTGTCCTCGAAGAATGTGGTCTCGTTGCTGATGGATTTCATCGGCGTGTGCGCCGAGACCCGGCGCTTGTCCTGTCCGCGCGCCAGATGCCACAGGCGATGGCCCATCGCGCCGAACCGTGCTGTCAGCGCCTCTTGATCCCAACGCAGCAGGTCCGAGAAGGTGCGGATGCCGGCCCGCTCCAGCGAGTCCTGAGCGGCCGGGCCGATGCCCCAGATCAACCTTACCGGCTTGTCATGTAGGAAATCCGCCGTCTCGGCCTTGCCGATCACCGAGAAGCCGCGCGGCTTGTCCAGATCGGATGCCACCTTGGCCAGGAACTTGTTGTGCGACAGCCCGATCGAGCCGGTCAGGCCCAGTTCGTGCTTCATCCGCCTGACCAGCCGCGCCAGCATCACCGCGGGCGGCGCGCCGTGCAGGCGCTGGGTGCCCGACAGGTCCATGAAGGCCTCGTCCAGCGACAGCGGCTCCACGTCCGGGGTCAGCTCGTCCATCATCGCGCGGATCTGGCGCGAGACCTCGGCATAGACCGACATGCGCGGCTTGATCACCACCGCGTCGGGGCACAGCTTCAGCGCCTGGAACATCGGCATGGCCGAGCGCACGCCGCGGATGCGCGCCACGTAGCAGGCGGTGGACACCACCCCGCGCCGCCCGCCGCCTATGATCACCGGCTTGTCGGCCAGCTCGGGGTTGTCACGCTTTTCGACCGAGGCATAGAAGGCGTCGCAGTCCATATGCGCAATGGTCAGGTCGAAAAGTTCCGGATGGCGCAGAACCCGCGGGCTGCCGCAGGTTGGGCAGCGCCGTTCGTCACCCAGACGGGTCAGGCAATCGCGGCAGAGACCGGGCATCACATTCTCCATGCGCAGCATGACGATGAACCAGAAGCTGTACCCTATCGTAGCCCGCGCGCCAGATCAAAGCGGTTGGCCGAAGAGTTCCGGAAGGAGAAAGAAGACCCCCCGCCGATGCGCGGGGGGAGGTAACGGACCTCAGGAAGTCGCAGTCCGTCGGGGAGTGTCTCTGGCCCAGAATCGCGCGAAAATGCCTATTTTGACAGGGTTTTGACGCTCCGAGCAAAACCGAGGTTTCGCATGTGTGTTTTCGGGCACAGGGACAATTCGGCGCGGAACGAGGGAAAAGTGACGCAAGGTCAATCGGTTGCGCGCCGCTTCCTGCGAAAAAGACCCCGCGCGAAGGCGTGCCGCGCTTAAACCTGCGGCACCGATTTCAGTTCCTCAAGAACCGACCGCGCGGCCGCCTTGGGGTCTTCGGCACGATAGATCGGTCGTCCGACCACAATGTGATCGGCCCCGTCTGCGATCGCTCTGGCCGGGGTGGCGACCCGCTTCTGGTCGCCCAGATCGGCCCCCGAGGGCCGCACACCCGGGGTGACGATCAGTCGGTCCTGGGACTGGGGCAGGGCGCGGATCAGAGCGGCCTCCTGCGGGCTGGCGATCACGCCGTCGGCCCCGGCCTCGAAGGCGCGGGCCGCGCGCTCCACCACCATGTCCTGCATGTCGCCGGCCTTCATCATGCCGGCATCCAGATCTTCACGGTTCAGCGAGGTGAGGATCGTCACCGCGAGAATCTTCAGATCCTTGCCTGCCGCGCCTTCCTTAGCGGCACGCACCACGTGGGGGTCGCCATGGACGGTCAGGAAATCCAGATCGAACTGCGCCAGCCCTCGTACGGCATTCTCGACCGTGTTGCCGATGTCGAACAGCTTCATGTCTAGGAAGATGCGCTTGCCGTGTTCTTGTTTAAGCTCGTTGGCCAGCGCCAGCCCGCCCCCGGTCAGCATGCCCAGGCCGATCTTATAGAATGAAACGGCGTCGCCCAGCGTTTCGGCCAGCTTCAGCCCTTCCAGCGCGTTGGGGACGTCGAGGGCGACGATCAGGCGGTCATCGGCGGTTTGGGGCATTGTTTCGACCTTTCAAGCTTGACGGGATCGGCGCTTCTGTAGAGCGTGCGGCACAATCAGACAAGAAAAGACGCAGGAAAATATGGGATGATACGGTTGGGTGTGGTCGCCTCGGCGGCTGTTTTGGCCGGGGCGGGCGCAGTCTGGGCCGGTGAAACGGATTGCGGCGAGACCCGACAGGTCTGGGCGGATGTCAAGGACAGCAGGTCGGCGGCAGCCATCCAAAGCTTTGCCGAGATCTACGCGGAGTGCTTGATCTATTCCCAACTTGCGCGCGATCTGCTGGCAGTGCTGACCGGAGGGCCCTGGCGCCGGCCGAGGTCGACGCCCCCAAAGAACCGCAACGACGCCTGCGGGTCTCCGACCTGCGGCCCCGGCCGGAACCCGACCCCGACGATCCACCATACGAGCCCGACTATTCGGACGGAGAATATGAGTGCCTGATGGTCGCCGCCGCTCCGGGCCAGTCGCCGCTTTTCGACGGGGTGGAATGGGCGGACATTGACGCCAAGAATGCGATGGCGACCTGTGCCGAGCTGCTACTGAAAAACCAGAATGTCGATGCCGAGGTCGTCGCCGCCTTTGGTCGGGCTTTGATGAAGGGCGGCAAGCTGAAAATGGCGCTCGAGTTCTCGGAGCTGGCCGCGATGGAGGGCAGCGGGCTGGCGATGAACACGCTCGCCACGCTCTATGGCGATGGCAAGATCGTTCCCGCGGACGATGTGACCGCATTTGCCTGGTACATGGCGGCTGCCGAAACCGGTCTGCCGATGGGAATGCACAACGTCGCGTATGGCTACGAGAACGGGCAAGGTGTTGCGCCCGACCTCGACAAGGCGCTGTACTATTATGAAAGGGCCGCGTTCCTCGGATACGAGCAGTCTCTGCTGCGGCTTGGCACATTCTACCGCGAAGGCACGCATGTCACGCGCGACATGCGGCGCGCGGTCGACTATCTGAAGATGGCGGCCGAAACGGGAGCACCGATGCCGCGGTGCGCTTGGGCTACATCTACGAAACCGGCGAGAACGGCTATTTCAAGGACATCGAACAGGCGTTGGACTATTATTTCCAGGCCGCCAAGCAGGACGATGTCATCGCGCTGCGCAATCTGGGGTCTCTGACCTATCACGGGCGGGATGGCGTGCCTCGGGACATGGAAGCGGACTTCGTGTTCTGAGGAAGGGCCGCGAAGCTCGGCGATATGAAGTCGCAGCGCAAGTTCGGCCGATTGCTCCATGAAATCGGCGAAGTTGAAGAGGCGCTGAGGTTTCTTCGCCTCGCGGCCGGGCAGGGCGATGACGAGGCGCAAAAGCTGATCCGGCAGATCGAAGCCGGTTGAACCCTGCACCGGGCCAGGGGGGGCGTGGTTTCCCCCGCGCTGTCCCAACTGTGCTATGGTGCCGCCATTCAGAAACGAAAATTACACCGAAGGGACAGACCATGAAGCACCTTGTTCCGCTGGCCGTCATGGCCACGCTGGCCGCCTGTGCCGACACGCCGCCGCAAACCGAAACAGGCGCTGCGCCGCCCCCGACCAATGACGATTTGTATCTCGTCCGCGGCTATCGGTCCGAAGATGACTGGTGCCAGTTGACCGGTGAAACCGCCTTTACCGGCAATTTCCTGGACCACACCGCTGACCTCGTGTCGTGCCCCACCGGCAGCGCCGCCGCGCAGTCGCTGGTCGAGACGCTTGATGCCGAGCAGGTGGCCGAAACCGGCGGCTATACCGTCTATACGATTCCCCGCGGCTGAGCGTTTTTTCACCCGCCACCCTCTTGAAGCGGCAGGGGCATTTCCCAAATTGATTAATGAGGCCCAGAACTAAGCGTGCCGCCGAGCGGGCGCAAAAACCTTGGGCGCTTGAAAAAGGAGAGAATGATGGACTTGAACAAGTTCACCGAGCGGGCACGAGGCTTCGTGCAGGCGGCGCAAACTGTTGCGCTGCGCGAGGGACACCAGAGATTGGCTCCCGAGCATATTCTGAAAGCACTGATGGATGATGATCAGGGGCTGGCCAGCAACCTGATCAAACGTGCGGGCGGCGCGCCCGAGCGTGTGGTCGAGGCGCTGGATGTTGCCCTGGCTAAGATCCCGAAGGTCAGCGGCGACGCGGGCCAGGTCTATCTGGACGGCCAGACCGCCAAGGTTCTTGACGAGGCCGAGAAGATCGCCAAGAAGGCCGGAGACAGCTTCGTGCCGGTCGAGCGTGTGCTGATGGCGCTGTGCATCGTCAAATCCAAGGCCAAGGAGGCCCTGGAAGCCGGTGCCGTGTCCGCCCAGAAGCTGAACGAGGCGATCAACGACATCCGCAAGGGCCGCACGGCCGACAGCGCCAATGCCGAAGAAGGCTATGACGCGCTGAAGAAATATGCCCGCGACCTGACCGAGGCCGCCCGCGAGGGCAAGATTGACCCGATCATCGGCCGCGACGAGGAAATCCGCCGCGCCATGCAGGTTCTGTCGCGTCGGACCAAGAACAACCCGGTTCTGATCGGTGAGCCCGGTGTGGGTAAGACCGCCATCGCCGAAGGTCTGGCTCTCCGCATCGTGAACGGCGACGTGCCGGAATCGCTGAAGGACAAGAAGCTGCTGGCGCTGGATATGGGTGCCCTGATCGCTGGTGCGAAATACCGTGGCGAGTTCGAGGAACGTCTGAAGGCCGTTCTGAACGAGGTCACCGCGGCCGCTGGCGAGATCATCCTGTTCATCGACGAGATGCACACGCTGGTGGGTGCCGGCAAGACCGATGGCGCGATGGATGCGGCCAACCTGATCAAGCCCGCGCTGGCGCGGGGCGAGCTGCACTGCATCGGCGCCACCACGCTTGACGAGTACCGCAAATACGTCGAGAAGGACGCGGCCCTTGCCCGCCGGTTCCAGCCCGTCTACGTGCAGGAACCCACGGTCGAGGACACGATCAGCATCCTGCGTGGCATCAAGGAAAAATACGAGCTGCACCACGGCGTGCGCATCTCGGATTCGGCGCTGGTGTCGGCCGCGACCTTGTCGCACCGCTACATCACCGACCGCTTCCTGCCCGACAAGGCAATCGACCTCGTGGACGAGGCCGCCTCGCGTCTGCGCATGGAAGTGGACAGCAAGCCCGAAGAGCTGGACCAGCTGGATCGCCAGATCTTGCAGCTCCAGATCGAGGAAGAGGCACTGAAGCTCGAAGATGACGCGGCTTCGAAAGATCGGCTTGAGGCCTTGCAGAAGGAACTGGCTGAGCTGAAGGAGAAATCCGCCGAGCTGACTGCCCAGTGGCAGGCCGAGCGTGACAAGCTTGCCAGCGCCCGCGAGCTTAAGGAACAGCTGGACAAGGCGCGCGCCGAGCTGGAGATCGCCAAGCGCGAGGGCAATCTGGCCAAGGCCGGTGAGCTGTCCTATGGCGTGATCCCCGAGCTGGAGCGCAAGCTGGCCGAGGCTGAAAGCCAGGAAAGCAACGCTGTGATGGCCAAGGAAACGGTACGCCCCGAACAGATCGCGGCCGTGGTCGAACGCTGGACGGGTATCCCGACCTCGAAGATGCTGGAAGGCGAGCGTGAAAAGCTGCTGCGCATGGAAGAAGCGCTGCATGCCCGCGTGGTCGGCCAGGACGAGGCCGTGCGCGCCGTGGCCAATGCCGTGCGCCGGGCCCGGGCCGGTCTGAACGACGAGAATCGCCCGCTGGGCTCGTTCCTGTTCCTCGGCCCGACCGGTGTGGGTAAGACCGAGCTGACCAAGGCCGTCGCCGAATACCTGTTCGACGACGAACACGCGATGGTGCGGATCGACATGTCCGAATTCATGGAGAAACACGCCGTCGCCCGCCTGATCGGTGCACCGCCGGGCTATGTCGGATATGAGGAAGGTGGCGTTCTGACCGAAGCCGTCCGTCGGCGGCCGTACCAGGTGGTGCTGTTCGACGAGGTCGAGAAAGCGCATCCGGACGTATTCAACGTGCTGTTGCAGGTGCTGGACGATGGTGTCTTGACCGATGGCCAGGGCCGCACGGTCGACTTCAAGCAGACGCTGATCGTGTTGACCTCGAACCTCGGGTCGCAGGCGCTGAGCCAGTTGCCCGAAGGGGCCGACACGGCGCAGGCCAAGCGCGACGTGATGGACGCGGTCCGGGCGCATTTCCGGCCCGAGTTCCTGAACCGTCTGGACGAGACCATCATCTTCGACCGGCTTCAGAGGTCGGATATGGCTGCGATCGTCGACATCCAGCTGGCCCGCCTGCAGAAGCGGTTGGCCGCGCGCAAGATCCGGCTGGAGCTGGACGAGGCCGCGAAGGAATGGCTGGCCAACGAAGGCTACGATCCGGTCTTCGGGGCGCGTCCGCTCAAGCGCGTGATCCAGCGTGCCCTGCAGAACCCGCTGGCCGAGGCTTTGCTGGCTGGCGAAATCCGGGACGGCGACACCGTGCCGGTGACTGCCGGACCCGATGGCCTGATCATCGGCGACCGGTTGGGCACCAGCGACCGCCCGCGCCCGGACGAAGCCGTCGTGCACTAAGCTGCGGCTAGGTTGAAACAGGAAAGGCCCGCCAGAGATGGCGGGCCATTTTGTCGGTCCGGCGTCAGCGGGCGGCCGGTTCGTTACAGTCCCGTCTCTCAATCGTGACGCAAGTTGCGTTGGTCCTGTGCTAAGACCGGGCTAGGTCGGGTCAGGGGTTGAAACGGAACGGAGACCAAGATGGCGCATCGCTGGACCAACAATTTGACATATGCCGACGTAACGCCTCGGGCGGCGTTTCTGAACCGCCGGCAGGTGATGGCGGGGCTGGCCGGATCCGGCCTAGCTGCAATGGCCGGGCGTGCGCAGGCCGAGGCCGTGCCCGAGCCCAACAGCTGGGAAGATATAACCTCGTACAACAACTACTATGAGTTCGGAACTCGCAAGGACGATCCTTCGAAATACGCCCATACCCTCAAGACCGAACCATGGAGCGTGACAATCGACGGGTTGGTTGACCGTCCGGGGGAGTACGACTTTCAGGATATCATGTCCGAGATGACGATCGAAGAGCGGATCTATCGGTTCCGCTGTGTCGAGGCCTGGTCGATGGTCGTGCCGTGGAACGGGTTCGAGCTGGCCGATCTGCTGAACATGGTTGGTGTGCAGGAGGGGGCGAAATACGTGGCCTTCGAAACCGCGCTGCGTCCGGATGAGATGCCGGGCGTTGCCTATCCGGTCCTGGACTGGCCCTATCGCGAGGGCTTGCGGCTGGACGAGGCCATGCACCCTCTGACGATCATGGCGACGGGTATCTATGGCCGCCCGATCCCCAATCAGAATGGCGCGCCGCTGCGGCTGGTGGTTCCCTGGAAATATGGCTTCAAGTCGATCAAATCGATTGTACGCATCACCCTGACCGAGGACGAACCGCCAACCAGCTGGAACATGGCCAACCCGCGTGAATACGGGTTCTACAGCAACGTGAATCCGACCGTGGATCATCCCCGCTGGTCCCAGGCCTCTGAGCGGGTCATCGGCGGCGGATTGTTTGCCAAGCGTCAGCCAACGCTGATGTTCAATGGCTACGAGTCTGACGTCGCAAGCCTGTATGACGGAATGGATCTGTCCGAGTATTATTAAAGCCATGAACAAGCTGAACCAGTTCCTGCGTCGCGTTCCGGTCTGGGCGGTTTACCTGCTGGGCCTACTGCCGGCGCCGTGGCTGTTCTATCTGGGGCTGACTGGTGGACTAGGCGTCGAGCCGATCGAGGCGCTGGAACATGAATATGGCGAGCTGGCCCTCCAGTTGCTGATCCTGGGGCTGGCAGTGTCGCCGCTGCGACGTCTGGCCGGGCTGAACCTGATGAAGTTCCGGCGGGCGATCGGCGTTCTGACCGTCTGTTATGCGAGCTTTCATCTGCTGGTCTGGCTGGTGCTGGACGTGCAGGTGCCTGCGCAGATCTGGGCGGATATCCTGAAACGGCCATATATCACGATCGGAATGACGGCCTTCGTGCTGTTGCTGCCGTTGGGCCTGACATCGAACAACGCCTCGGTGCGCCGTCTCGGAGCCGCCTGGCGCCAGCTACATCGTCTTGTCTATCCGGCGGCTGTTCTGGCCGGTCTGCACTATGTGATGGTGGCCAAGGGATTCCAGATCGAGCCTTTGCTGTATCTGCTGGTCATCTGCCTCCTTCTGCTGTTGCGGCTGCCAGTGCCACGCTATCCGTTCGCGCGAAGCAGCTCCGATTCCGCCTGACTCGCGCCCGAGTCTGTGGGTAAACCTGTGGACTGCGGGTTTGCGGGTCCTGTCCGGAGCGAACCAGCGAGCGTGTGGTGGTCAGAACGGTCGGGGGTGTGTAGTTAAAGTGTTGAAATATAATCGGAAATCTTTGGAAGAAACTTTTTTGAGGGATTGTTGAATTTTCCCCTTGCGGCTTTGGTTGGATAATCTTAGAACCCCCTTCACCGGCGCTGGTGAGGCGGTGGTGACGGGCTGGAGAGGCGGCCTGACGGACTGGAAAGACGGTTGTGACGCTCAGGAGAGACTGGGGCATCTTGAGGATTTGTT
>NZ_JBXWRV010000026.1:0-22300 GCF_059613065.1 Ruegeria sp. BHSC026
CCCCATCAGCACGAAGCCTTCCGAAAAATGCGGCTGAAAGGCAGTTATCCAATCTACCTGCATGAAGAAATCTCTTACCGCCCTATTCTGCACTTAGCCGGAGTCGACCCCTACTGCGTCGAAAATGGTGGAACATACGAGATCCGTCGTGCCGCCGACGGCTCGCAGACCGGGGTCTGCATCCTCGAGGACGGCGCCGAGGTCGAAGCCTGGGACTATTTCAGGGAAAAGGCGGGATGAAGTGACGGCGGTCGTTGGGTACCGCATGCATTGATGACCGCTTTGTACCAGAAGCGCCGGCCGGAACGGTCGGTTCGAATGTCTGGAAGGTCCCGCATTCTGTGAATTCAATCTCTAAAATCGAATGACTGCAACGGTGGCGTGGCTTGTGGCCCCGCCGCTTTTGTTCGTTGGGCCAGCGGGATTTGGCCAAGCCAAACGCCCCTGGCCGTCAGGGGGAAGGCGCTGCCTTCCCCCTCGGGCAACCCTATTAGACAAAACCGTGTCCTCGCTGCGCTGCGGGCCGCACCACTTTTGTCGAATAGCATTGCCTCGCCCCCATCCGCGTTCGCCACGTGGCAGATCAGCAGGAACAGGCGGCTTCGCCGTCTGAACCTGCAAATCAGCCCTGATTTTCCAAAAAGGGAAGTCAGATCAACGCAACAGGCCACACGGGCAAAAACAGGGATTGGGTCAGTTTATGACGTTTGGGTCAAATTCATCTGACATTCAACATCCCGGTCAGGCCCGTGGGTCGGGCTGCGCCCTCTCCCACTCTGTTCCGCCGGAAACATGCGTTTCCGGTCACAGATTGGCCGAGGCGTAGCCCATCGGCGGAAAGAAGGCACCAAGCCCGAAACGTCGCACCACAAAGGACAAATCTATGACTTCTATCAAGATCGACAAAATGACTGTTGAACAGTTTGGCGAAGCGCTGCGTCGTGAGGCGATTGCCAAGCAAAACGATGCTTTTCGCAAGATGATCCTGCTGGACGAGAGCGTAGGACGTTGGGTTGTGACCCGTGCCATTTACGCAGAAGGCCCCGCTTTTGTTGCGGCCTGCATTCTGGCCGTGCGCAAGTTCGAGGATTTCACCGAAGAAATGGACCCCTATGGCGAGCGTTCTATGGGTCGGCTTGAGATTGAGGGTAAAACGGTCTGGTTCAAGATCGACCTTTATGACGTGGACTATGAAGGCGGTTCCGATGATCCGTCAGAAGTCACCAAGACACGCCGCGTTCTGACCATCCTTTTCCCAAGCGATTACTGAGTTCGGTTGGCGGGGTTCTCTCCCGATCCCGCGCCGAGGCTGGCCTGCCCGGCAGGTCCACGGGAGGGGCGGCAAGCGCCCTTCCCATCCATCACCACAAGCAGAAAGGAAGGTGAAACACATGAGCAATGAAACGAAGAAGCGCCACATTGCCGAGGCTTGGGCGCTTCTCAGGAAGGGCGATCAGTTTGGTATCGGACGCCGCTTCCTGATCCAGCACGGGGCTTTGTAAGCCCACTCGCCTCAGCCCGTCAGGGCTGGGGCATCCATAACACAAAATCTCACCACGAAACAAGGATGAACCAAATGACGAAACAATCCAAAATCATCGCAACCGAGGCCCGCATTCCGCTGGCTATGCTGACACTTTCCCCGTTGAACCCGCGCCAGCATGTGCCTGAGCATGAAGTGGCCGAACTGGCACAAAGTATCTGGGCCGCTGGCCTGATCCAACCAATCGCAGGTCTGGGCGATGATATGGGCGGAGCCGACATTGTTGCAGGCGGTCGCCGTTTGCGAGCTTTGCAGTATCTCGCAGAGCAGCACCCGAACATGGCAGATACGCGCCCCGAACTGGCAAACCCTATGGTGATGCTGGCACCGGACCAAGCCACCGCCGAACAATGGGCCTATGCGGAAAATGTAGCGCGGCGCGATCTGTCACCCGCCGATGAAATCCGTGCCTATGGCAAGATGGAAGCCGCAGGATCGACGCCAGCCGCTATCGCTCGCTCTTTCGCAGTCACGGAAAAGCACGTCTATCGCCGCCTTGCGCTGGCGAACCTGCCAAGTCCGGTGATCGACGCACTGGCCGAGGGCGAAATCAATCTGAGCATGGCCGCATGTTTCACGATCTGCGACGACGAAAAGCACAGCCTTGAAGTCTTGGAGCGGGTTCGCGGCGAGAACTGGAATGACTACCAGTTGAAGAACATGCTCAAGCCCGACAGCGTGAAAGGCACCGACCGCCGTGCGATCTTTGTTGGCGAGGACGCCTATAAGGACGCTGGCGGCAAAATGGGCGGCGATCTGTTTGCCGAAGTCACCCTGTTCGACAACCCCGATATTCTGGAAACCCTGTTTCTTGAAAAGCTGGAAGCCGAGGCCAAGCGCATCCGCGAGGATGAAGGCTGGAATTGGGTCGAAGTCACCGAACGCGATTACGTGTGCAGCTACAGCATGGGGCTGGACAAATATGGCCGTGTTTATGCCGAAGAAGGGGCATTGAACGAGGAAGAAACCGAGCGTTACGACGAGTTGGCCGAACTGGCCGAAGGCGAGGTTCTGGACGAAGAAGGCCAAGCCGAACTGGAGACCTTGCAGGCGATCCTTGATGGGGAGTTCACCGAAGAACAGAAGGTTTTTGCCGGGGCATATGTCTATGTTGGCCGTGATGGTCAGGTGCAGGTATCAGGCGGGTTCATCAAGCCAGAAACCAAGAAGGCAGCAATTGAGGCGGGTGTTTTGCGCGGATCGGCACATAGCACTGGCGGCAGTGATGTGAAAAAGTCGCCTATCTCTCAAAAGCTGGCCGACGATCTTTCTCGCATCGCCCAAGGGGCGCAGCAACACGCGATCTTGCGCGATCCTGACTTGCTGATCGACCTTCTGGCCTACCAGTTGAGCCACAATCTTTTCTGGAAAACGCCCTACGGGATTTCCCTGAATACCGTACCGAACTGGCCGACCACCGAGGCCAATGGCTATGAATTGGATCAACGCCTGACGGACAACGCGCGGCGCGATATGTACGATGCCAAAGACCTTGGCGCATCTTTCCGCGCATTCCGCAAGAAGGGTGCTGACCACATCAAAGGCGAACTGACCCGTTTTCTGGCCGCGCAGTATCAGGGCGGTGACGAGAAGTTGGCCGCGATGGTGGCGAAGGAAACCAAGCCCAATATCCGCGAAGTCTGGACGCCGACCGCTGAAAACTTCTTTGGTCGCGTGGGTGGTCCTTACATGGTCGAGATTTGGCGCGATCTTCTGGACCTGTCCGAAGATCACCCCACCGCAACGAGTTTTGCCAAGCTGAAAAAGGGCGAGAAGGCCGAGAAGTTGGAGAAGCTGTTTTCTGACGCCGACATGCGCAAGGCGCACAACGTCACCGACGAGCAAGCCGCCAAGATCGACGCATGGTTGCCCGAAGGCATGGGCTGAAACCAGAGGCAGGGCGCAAGCGCCCTGCCCCATCCACCGATGGAGGATTGATCTATGAACAGCTTCAAATGGATACCCACCGCGCCCGGTCCCGATGGCCGACCCCGTGAATATCAGATCGAGGGCCATATCGGAAAAATCGGGGTGAAGCGCTACACCGGAAACCGTCCTCTGCGTCCCTATTATCTGGCTGGGCCGAATGTGCCGGAGGAATTTGGTGGCTATTACCGGCTTCTGACAGATGCGAAGAAAGATGCCGAGACGGTCTTGCGCGACATTCTGAAAGAGACCGGAACCGTTAATGAGGATGAGCAGCCATGCCTTTTGTGAACCCGACGAACGAAGGCCGAGTGCTGAAAATGGTCGAGACGTTGCAGCTTATTTTGAAGTCAGCACAGTCCAACAGTGCCAAGGACACAGATATTCAAGACATGCTGCGACCATTGACCGACGAGTTGGCCGGTCTGGGTGCCGCTGCCGCGCCGACCGTTGCGCAGGACGTTAGCCAGGAACAACGAGGATCATGGACCGGCAAGGCTCCGCAATGGGCCAGTGTTCACGACATGGCCGAGCAAGCCGATCTGAAAGACCTGACGGTTGCCATGGCCGTTTATCTGAACCGGATTGACGAGGCACTGTCATGAGGTTCAAACGCCAGATGCGCCACCCGTTCACAGATACCGAGCGCAAACGCGCCGCCTTGCGCCGGAAGCAGCGCAAAGAGCGTGAGGCATTGCCGCTGTTGGCCCCGCTGGTAGCCGCTGCACAACCCGGCGAAGACGATGTTATGCGCGCCCGCGCCGAGGCTTGGACAAAACAAGAGGCAAAAGATCGGGCCGACCGTGCACGGGCATGGCGCAAGGCGCGGCGCAGACTTGCTGATCTGCCGCGCCGTGAGCGGACCATCCTACGTAAAGCGTGGAATGGTGCGCCGTATCCGGCCACCCCTGTTTACCTGCTCGACTTTTTGCACAGATACCTTGTTGGTGTTTTTTCGCTCGATGATCTGCCCTTTGATCCGTCGATTCCGACCGATGCACACGGTCGCCGTATTACCTGAAGGACGAAACGCCCCGTCCACCTGATAGAAATTCCTTGTGGTGAGGATCAACTGGCCCCGCTTCGGCGGGGCTTCTTTTTGCTGAATATTCATTATTGCATTGCTTGAATATTCGTTTTGGGATATACATATGAGTGACAGGAGAACCGCTATGCCCCTCTATATTCGAGACGATCAAGTTGATGATCTTGCCGTTCGCTTCATGAAGCTGACTGGCGCAAAATCCAAAACGGATGCAGTTCGTAAGGCACTTATGGCCCAGCTTGAAGCCGTTTCCAATCAGAAACCGCTTTTAGAGCGCCTTGAGCCGATCCTGAAACGCGCCGACGATCTGGGTCCGGCTGATCCTGATTTCGACATGAAGAAATTCACTGACGAAATGTGGGAAGACGCCTAATGTTCATTGACGCATCTGCGATTTTCGCAGTCCTCAATCGCGAGGCTGGCTATGAAGACCTAGCCCGCCGCATCGACGATGTGACGGACCAGCTCTACACTTCGCCTTTGTCTCGCTTTGAAGCTTCGGTCAGTCTGGCGCGGCAGCGCTCAGGCAAAGACAAGAAGCCTTCCCCCGAGTTGGTTCAGGAATGCGCCTCGCTGGTTTCGGATTTCGTGAAAGAGGTTAAGGCGAAGGATATTCACATCACCAGCAGCATTGGCGACGGAGCAATCCGCGCCGCCGCTGAATATGGTAAGACCGTCGGCCATGCCGCCGATCTGAACTTTGGTGATTGTTTCACCTACGCTTGCGCGAAGGCGTACCGGTTGAAGCTGATCTACAAAGGCAATGACTTTTCCGAAACAGATTTGGCATAGTGCAAGCCTAGCTGAAGTGCTGCGATAGAGGATAGAACCGTTGTCTATTGATTGGTTAGCAAATCTTGACGAGTGGCAATCTCATGAATCGGCCCCACGGGACGGAACCCCAATCTATGTTAGCATCGAGGGTGGCGCTGCGGGGGTCTTCTATTGGGAAGAACGATCCAGCTTTCTAGGTAAATCTAGGGCGGGCAAAGCGATGCCGCCAACATGGATTGGGTTCTTCATCGTGTCTGAGTTGTATCCCGCTGTAACTGGCGATGGTCATGGCAATGAGGTTCCGTTAGGAGACAGGCTTTTGGGGTCTCAAGGGCTTGAAGAACCGTTCCTTTGGAAGCCATTGCCTGCACGCCCTGCCAGCCATGAACCAACTGGTACTGACCGGGGTACAGATTGATGCATACCGCCGTTCTCCATCGCGTTTATCTATTTGCCTATGATGGCTGGGAAGCGCCGCGCTGGATGCGCCGCAGGTTGGCGCGCACAGACTTCCATCGGGCTTGGCTTTGCGGTTTTCACGGCTGGTTTGAAGAGGCAGGCGTGAAATATGGCCCAGCCAACCCCTATCCGCAGGCTGATCAAGAAGCAGAAGAATTTGAAGATTGGCCGGAGGTTTTAATCCGAAACGGCTTGCCGCCGGGTTGATGTTGTGTTTGCCCATTTCGGGAGGGCCATTGCCCCCCAGAAATGGGCCCGTGCTATTCGCACGGAACCGCTTCGCGGAATCAGCACCAGCTCTGTCGTTTGCCACCCTGGTAAGGACGCGCCAGACCTTCAGCAATCAATCGACTGCCGAGATCTTCGCCTTGTATCAGAAGTCGTGCCAACCCGCGTCCGTATTTGTCTCGCCCTGGCAACACGATCAGATCTACCATCCCAGCATCTTCCACGAGTTGTCTCGCGCGGCGTGTCGCTTCGTTACCCAAAGCCAGCTCATAGCTGCATTTTGCGTGGCGCGTTTCCGGAGTGTCAAACCCGACCAGCCGAAACCGGTGGTCTGAAATCGCTATCGTGTCGCCATCAATCATGTAGATTTTTCGAGCTGAGAGAACTTCCCCAAAAGCCACCGTTGATAGTATCATCAGCAGTATGGCGGCCAAGAAGACGACACTCGATTTTACCCAAGGAAAACAGCGCCAAACCTGGCTGGGATACGTGCTTGCAGGCGCAGTTTTTCTCATAGCCCTATTGTCCATCTTCGCGGCTCTGTCCGCTTCCTCGGCGCGGTCACTCTGCCGTTATATCTCTGTCTCGATGCTATCGCCTGAGTTGGTGTTGACTGCCGAGCTGGCGGCAACATCGAGGGCAAAGCTTGCGGGGATGCAAAATCGATCTACCTTCGCACCGGCTGATGCCATGCTGTTCACATATGACGATCCTAAGCTTGTGTCTTTCTGGATGAAAGACACGCCTATCCCCCTCGACATCATTTTTCTTGATGCGGCGGGCGTCGTCTCTCAGATCGAGCATTCGGCTTCGCCACAGTCGCTAGAGCCGATTGAAAGCGAGCGGCCCATTATGGCCGCTCTCGAAGTCCCATCCGGCGCAGCTTCCAGCTGGGGGATCGAGATCGGTTCAAGGATGGTATTTGATCCAGAGCGTTGTATTAACCCGTAGCCGATCACATTCGTGTAGCAATTATGCCCGCGAGTTTTGCAATCGCTGAGCGATTGATGTCATTGGATCAAGAAAGGCGTGCATAAGTCTTGATTTATGCACGCACAAAGGTCGATCAGTCGATCCCAAGCTTGTGGAAAAAGACGCTGTTGCGCATCTCTGCATCTCGCAACACCTTATCCCAGCTCAAAACCTCCATGTAGAGGTTGTTGTTCCCAAACCACTTAAACCACCCGCCGCCATCAGGCATGGGCGTGAAGTCCTTCTCCATCTTTAACCATTCTTTGACCTTCTCCGTGATCTCACACATCACGTAGCCATAGAACGGCGTGTTCTCAGCAACTTGAATCTGCCGTCCTTTTGGGGTCTTGAATTTCCCCTTCTTGACGTTGTTCACATATCGAATGATCTGTTGAACAGGGTCTTCCTTCGAAGACGGATTCACAAAATCATCGCGCCCTGGCTTCTTGAACTCGAAAACGGTGATCGGGTTGCTCGCTTCGTTGTCCCCCCTGAATAGCACCGGCTTATCGAACACCAACAGGTCAGGACGCTCGGTCGCCCCGCCGTCTAGCGGTTTGTCTGAGCTAACAAAATTTGTGAAGTTAAGTCGCTCGTCGATGATCCAGAGGTTGTGATCCTCATAGGCCGTCGCCGCTGAATCACCCTTCCGAGGGAAAATGATGTCGTGAACTGTGCCCTCTGACGGATATTTCTGATCGTCGGTAAGCTCAAAGCTTTTCCCGAAGAGCGTAAGCACATGCTTTCGCAGTGCGATATAGTGGATCAGGTCATTGCGGCTGGTCTTCGATATCTGATCAAGGATTTTTGGCAGGCCGTCTTTGAGCCCTTCCGCATCTGTTTCATTAAGCATCCGAGTGACTTGCTGTCGAATGGCCACTTCCTGAGTGAATTTCTCTTTCTGAAAGACCGTCTCTATTTGCTCCGGCGTCGGGTTGTAAGGCATCGAAGAAAGGTCGATGTCTTCCGCGATCGTTCGATGCCAAGGTGCTGAATCCTCAATATAACCGCGCACCTGTGTGCGTTTCTTCTCCTGTCGCGCCGTGATCGTATCGCCCAATGCATCGCGTGCGATATTCGCTGCGGCCTGTTCAATCTCGGCTTGTGAAATCGGGTGAAGCAGGTCGTCACCCTTGGGGAAATCGAAGCCTCCGCGCTCAAGGGATACGTTGGCATCGAGGTAAGGCCCGAACACATACGCCTTCACAATATAATTGCGGTCTCGATCCTCGCCTTCGCTTGATCCTTCTTCGAAAAACTCGTCCACGAATTCTGGCACAAAGCTATGAATAGCCGTGTCCGTTACCTCGCGGCGATCGGCAACCAGGCTGATCTTGCTCTTCTGATTTCTCGGCGAATAGAGCTTGAAAACGCGAACCTGAAATGTCTGTTCCTTGTCACCAGAACCAAGCACGATCCCTCCGTCTTTGAGCGGGATCTCCTCGATCATCGCGGCCAACTGATTGCTGACGAAGTTGTTTAGAATGATTCGGCCAGTACCATCTTCCTCGGCGATTCCGATCTCGGGGCACTGATAATCGGCGTCGATAAAGTAGGGAAGAAGCCGCTCAACAAGCGTGCGCGCTATCGTTTTCACCTTCTTGTCGGGGAAATGCCGCTTGGCCTTCAGCATTGTCACCCGCGACCCGATCTCACCCTCGGGACAATCCTCAACGGCTTCATTAACGATGATGTCGGTCTGCTTACCCATCTTAAATGCGCGCTTTTTTCGCCCTTCATCACTTTCAAAAACGCTCTCGATAATCAGGTCATCGAAATACTTTAGGCAGGTGAAGCGCCCAAAACCCTTTCCGCCTTGGGCAATCTTGTGATCTGAGTAAAGGGTGTCGAACGAGGTTCTATTTTCGTCATTGAAGCCAATGCCGTTGTCGATGACCGAAAAGCTCTCAACCGGCGGCTGTCCGCCCTCTAGCTCCTGCTGGTTCGAGCGTTTCACCAGGATATCGACCCGTCCTGCTTCAGGCGAAGCGGCTTCGATCGCCTGGATCGCGTTCACTACCGTTTCGACAAGTGGTGTGTAAACGTTGGTCCCTGATCGGATATTTTCAACTGCACGCCTGACATTGATGTTGCTCATAGCCTGATCTCCGCGTCTGGGTTTCCGGCAACGAGGGCATTCATGTAGGCAAGACAAAGTTCGCATGAACGATACGTGCCGCCATAGGCGGCTTTCTCTTCGCGCTCGACGATCGGGAAGGTCGAATAGATGTAGCGAATATCGTCTCGATCGGTGATGCCGTAGAGGTGGAAGAAGACGGCATCGAGCTTGGCGCGCAGTACGAGGCGGCGCTCTTCATCCCAAGTGAAGGGGCGCTTCACAGTTCCGGCCTCATCCACATAGCCCATGTCCCGCGCGAAGGGGGCCATGTCATGGGCAGTGTAAGTGAGCTCAAGAACTGCCTCCCGCACGACTTCTGCGGCGCTCTTCGCTCCGAAACGAACGTTCTCGAATTGATCCTGGGAGATCATCGGAAACTGCTCAGCGATGAACCAATTTACACTTGTGCTGTGGACCTTCGACCGGGCGACAAAATCAAGTGCCAGAGAGTTCAGGTTGGCCACGATAAGATCAGCGCACACCAGATAGGTTCCAACGTCTTCTGGCAACAAGAGCGGTGCCTTGTTGCCAAACCCTGCCTTGGGAACGATGGCCGCTATCATCGTCCGCGCATCGGTTGCCCTGGCGATGTCTCGAAACGCGATCGTCCATTCAATACCAGACGGCAGATCAACTTCGGTCTCCGGCACCCAATACTGCGGGGTCGGCACGAAGTTAGGATCGGCCTTCTGCTCTTCCGACACCGCGCCGCTCAGTGCAGCGTTGTGCAAGTTCTCCTCGTTGACCTCAACCGAGGCTGCGCGGTGATCAAATTGATGGATCATCCGTCCAACATAGAGGGGCAGCCAGTTACCCGAGACGCTTCCGAAGGTATTGCCGCCCAAGGGATAGGCCGACTCCTGCTCTTCCAACTCCTTGCGGGTTCGGAACAAACCGGAGTCGTTCGTCATGTGGAACATGGTCGCGTACTTCACCGGCCATGATTTCACTTCTGTACCAGAAGACCGATCGACCAAGGGCACGGCATTGCCATAGATGACCGTTGTCAGATCAGCATCGCGCTTCGAGCGGAAGATTGGCGCGGTACCGGTGTTCGGATTCACCCTCGCAAAGTCATCGGCACTGAGCGCGAACCTTACTCCCTCTTCCGAAAGGTCAGACACATCATGCAGGAAGAATGCACACTGCGCGGCATGCTCTGTCGGGGAAGGTGACGCGACCAAGGCACAGAATTTAAAGCTGCGGTGAACATCTGGGAAAAACGGCCCGCCTGTTCTTCCCTGCCTTCCGTTCTCAAAGTCGTAAAGTGTCTTCAGCCTCCCTTCCGTCGCCACGCCTTTGAAAAACTTCGCGGCGGTCTTGTCTGAGGCGATACCGGACGGGACAAGTAAGCCGATCAGCCCGTCTTGCTTAACCACGGTCATCGCCCGCTCGACAAAGAGCGAATAGAGATTCACGTCCCCGCCAGATAGCAAAGGATAGTCCCCACCTTTGCGCGCCATACGCGTTCCAGCCTCGGCCCGCTCAGACGCCTTGGCATAGTCCTGGGCCAAAGGATCGTCTGCTTCTTCCAAGGCGGCGATCATCTTCTTTCGATCCGCCGCGCGCGCGGCCATCGCGATCTCTGGGCGGCGTTCCGCAAACCACTCGACTTGCTGAAGCTTCATGCGATCCCATGGCGGGTTGCCGATCACGGCATGAAAGCCGCCCGTTAGATCGTCCTCTTCCCAATCCGACCAAATGCCTGGGAAGGTGACTTGCCAATTTAGGAAGTTTTCCTCTGCGATCAGCATGCGCGCCTGGCCAAGTATCTCGGCAAAGCGCTGTCCTTCTTCGCGCTTGGTTTTGGGCTCCTTCTTGCCCATGGCGATGTCGAGCGGATCGCCAAACTGACCATCGAAGAAGATTTTCAGTGCGTCCTTGCCCGCCTTACCTTTGATGTTGAGCCAGTCGATCGCGTGGATCAGCTTTAGCAGCGCATCAAGCGGGGCGGTCATGTCCTCGACCTCGGCAAACACGTCTGCCGATCGGTGCGCCTCCGCAATCTCCGCGTCGGTCAACCCCTCGACGATCTGCATCTTGGATGCCGCCCGCAAAGCGCGCTTCATCGGCTCATGCAGCAAGAGCGGCGTGCCGTAGGTTGCGGCCTTGTCAATGCCCTTCTTGACCCAGGAGCCGAAGAGGCTATCGCCACAGCGAAGATGGTGATCGAGGAAAGAAAGCGGCGCGCCCACAGTGAAGGTGTGCAGCCACAGCGCCACCTTGGCGAGCTCCACAGCCATCGGGTTCTTATCCACGCCATAGATGCAGCGTTTGAGCACCATACGCCGGATGATGTGCCGGTCGTCGAGCTGTTCCTCGTCGATCGTCCAGTCCCGTTCATCGGCATTGGCCAGGATGGTGTTGCGGATTGTGTCGATCCGCTCGCCAAGAGGCGAAATGTAATCCCCCCATTCCTCGGGCGCATCGAGCTCGGCCTCGGCCATGGCGGTGATCACCTGGTCGGCCATAAAATCGACAAGGCTCACAAGAAAGTGGCCGGAGCCCATGGCGGGGTCGCATATTTTCAGATCAAGAAGAGCGGTCGCGGGGTCGTGCAAGCGAAGTTGACCAATTTTGCGATCAGCAGCGCGGGTGCTGCCTTCCAGTTCCGTGATCTTATCCCTGAAGGCACGCTTGCGCTCTCCGACAAGCGGCTCAAGGGTCTCGGTCAAGATGAGCTGCACCAAGTCGTCGGGCGTGTAATAGCTGCCCGATCCCTTCCGCGCGAAGATGTTCGGCTGAACCGTGATTTCATCGCCGTCGCGCGTCACTTCGTATTCGAGAAGCCGCTCATAGATCGAGCCAAGCTGCTGCACTGAAAGGTTGCGGTAGTTGATGTATTTGCGCCCGTCCGCCGTCACTTCGAACGACAGGGCGTCGATCACGCGTGCCATGACCGCATCGGGGATGCGGATATTGGTCAGGATCGCATGCCGCTCCTGATCGAAGAGACCGCCATTGTAGGGCGGCAAGCCGATCGAAGCATCCCCCTGGTCGATCGCAATAAACAGATCGGCCATCGCGCCCCAATAGCGCGCGGCGGTTTCCGAGAAGACATCGTTCTTGTCTTTACGCTCTTTGACATCGAGGCGCACTTTGTTGCGCAGTCCGTAGTCGTCATAGCGCGTGTCCTTGACGGGCAAGAGATCACGGTCTTCGGCGTAAAGGATGAACAAGAGACGGTAGAGCAGGATAAGGGCTGCTTCGCGCACGGCCTGTAGATCGGCCTCGGGCGCGGCCTTGACGATCGCGCGCACCAAGTCGGGGAACACCTCCCCGAAAACCTTGTTGGAGAGGTCTTCGGCAACGCGCTCTTCGTAGAATTTGCCTTCTTCCAGGGCTTTCTCGTGGAAGGTGCGCGGATCAGCGCCCGCAGGCACAAATGCCTCACGCCGGAAGATCAGCAAGAATACCTTTAGCCAGTGACGGCGATCGTCCTCATTGAGTGCGAAAAGCCCTTCATTGTGCCCTGGCAGATTGAGGATCGCGGCGATGTCGAGCTCGAAGAATTGCTCGGAGACAGATCGCGCGCCTGAGAAATAGAGCCGCCATTTAGAGCCATTGGTCAGAATGCCCCAACGGAGCGAGCCGCCTGTGATGTCGTCGATGCGGCGCAAGTAGCGAAGCATCTGAGTCGAGGGCGCAGTTTCTTCGCCACGCCTGCCAGAACGCCGATCGAGGGGGCGTGCCCATCTTTTCGATTCCACCACAGCGCGGCCGAATTCGTAGCGCTTCCATTCTTCGGGGAAACCGTTCGCCTTGGCCTTCGTTTCAGCGCTTTCAAACAGCAGACCATCGGGCACGTCTTCGCGCCCTTTCGGTGACAGGTTTTGCTGGCGCAGCGATTCCGTCCAGCCAAGCGCTTCAAGAATTGGCCAGATCAGATCGTCTTCTGTCTGACTTTCATTCGGTGTTTGAGTAATTGGGAAGCTGTCAAAATGACCACGAATGCTCTCACCAAACTTTTCAAGATCAGCATCGCCAAGCGTGTTCCATTCCGATATTTCCTGAATGGACTCGGTCAAAAAGTCAGAAGTAAATAGGCTGCCCTGGCTAGCGATCTCACTGCTCAAATCACGTTTTCCTTATTGTTTTTGGCATCCTAACAGTCGGTTATTGCCTATGCACTCGCAAATCGCGCTAGGGGAGAGCTATCCACCCTCAAGAAAGCATGCTTGCATGCAACGCGCTTTGAATGAAAGCCTATGCGTGAAGCCCGTTGTTCGGTGTCAGCGAAAAAGACACGCCCTCGCGTTGCTTCAGGCGGGCAACCATGGCCAGAAGGTTATCCGCACGGGGATTTCCCTTGGCGCTGAGCATGCGCATCAGGCTTTTGGGGTCTTTCTGCATGTCTTCCGCAAGGGTTTCGAAGCCCACGGTGGCGTTCACGTAGTCGCGCAGCAGCACCTTGCCTGTTTCAAGATCATCGCTGAGCATCGCCTCAATCGCTTCTCGGAATAAGCCAACACGGAATTCAGGATCGCGCTCGGCACGGGCCTTGATGGTGTCTTTGAAATCTTTGGTCAGTGGCATGTCAGTCTCCTTTCTGTTTTCGGCTCTTGTAGTCACCCCAAGATGCCTTCGCTTTCTCGATGTCCTTGGACTGGCGCTTCTTCGTGCCGCCGCAGAGCAATATCACCAGCTTGTCACCGTCCTGGCCGAAATAGACGCGATAGCCTGGGCCAAAAGTGATGCGCCGCTCAGATACCCCCTGCCCTACAGGCTTCACATCGCCCAGATTGCCGGTCTCGATCCGCGCAAGCGCGGTTCTGTCCTTCAGGGCAGCGGCAGTGTCGAGTTTGTTGAACCAATCCTCGAACGGCACCTTTCCCTCTTCAGTGACATAGAGAACAAGTTCGATCATAGAAAGCGTCGGTTACACATGTGTTACCATTTGTCAAACTCAAATTTCAAGGAAAGGGCGCTATCACCTGTATTTTCCCTATATTCCTTTGGCGCAAAAATGCTCTTATCGGATTGGCGCGCCGTCCTACTGTCGCACAAGAGCCAGCACCTCACACGGCCAGCATGGTCGCCCAGGACAGCGCGGATCGGCCCATACGGGTAACGATCGACTGTCGCAGTCAGTCTTTCGAGATCCGCGCGAGACGCGCAGATCACATATCCCAAAGGTCTGACCCGATTCCGCTTGCGCTCTATCGGATCAGGCAGTTTTCCATTTGGTTTTTGTCCGCCCAACAGACCTGCCCTGGCCGGTCAATTGGCAAGCGCCCGCTGCGCGGTCGTCGCGTGTCAGGGCCGTGTCCTCACCTTCGGTTGCGGGCCGCACCACCCCTGCCCCGCGACCATTGACAGTCCCGGTCAGGCCCGTGGGTCGGGCTTACGCCCTCACCACTCTGTTTCCGTCCGAAATATGCATTTCGGCCAGATCAGAGAGCCGAGGCGCAGCCCATCGGCGGAAAGAAGGCACCAAGCCCGAAACGTCGCACCACAAAGGACAAATCTATGACCAGCACACTTGAGCTTATGGCCCATCCGCGTCTCTCGTTTGAACGCCAACAAGACGGACGCACCGAAGTTCGTTTTGATATGCGCGGCTTTGGCAGCGACATTGTTTGCACGTATTGGCCTACCGAGGCCGCGAACCCGAACCGTGACCCGTGGGCTTACAATCTGGAACGGATCAACGGGGAGGGTGGAACGTATACCCACCCAACGGAGACCGGATGCAAAATTGCGATCATCCGTCACTTGATTGATGCGGGTTTGATTGGAGCGACCGAAGACAACGCCCATCTTGACGAAAAAAACCAAGTCATTGCGGACGGGTTGAGAGACACCCGCGAGGCATACACTGGCAAGCCGCGCGTGGGTGATTTTGTGATTATGCCAAACGGCAGCTTTGAGCGTTGTTGCAACAGCACCGCCCACGGTATGCAAACCACAGAGGGCGGCAGTTTTTCCCTTAGCCGCTCTGGCGAAGGCAGCTTTTCGGGTGGTCTTAACCGTCCCCAGCTTTGGGAATACTTCAAGGAGACTGGCGAAACCAAGCTGGGCCGGTTCTGGTTTTTCTCTCACAACATTGTTGGTGCAGGCCGTGCGGTAGATGTGTTTTTGCCATGCCGTGTTTTTAAACTTGAGCCTTTCGAAATGACCGAGGCCGAGGCCCGAGCGCACCCAAAAGCGCAGGCCAGCGCCGAGTTTTGGGGCGAGAACCACAGCGATCATCTGACAGTTATTCATAAGCTGATGAAGGGGGCCGCGTGATGCAAGAAGAGATCACAGTCACGGCCCGGCTTGTCTATTCCTGTTCGGCAGACGACAGCCTGACCGCTCAGGGTGAAAGCATTCACGACGATCTATTGCGGCTTCTGGATGCTGACAGCACCACAGGCGTTGAGTGCTGCGGCGTCACCATTCAACACCTTTCCCCCGAAGCCCTGACCTATGGCAATGCCGAGGCGCGGCAAGGGGCGATCCGTCAAAGCGACCGGATCAAAGCCGCGTTGCAAGACCTCTATATCGACACAGAGGAAGCGCGAGAGCTTTTGATCTACGCGCTTTGCGATCTGCGCCACTTTGCCGATCAGCACGGGCTTGCCTTTGGGCGTCACGACAAGGACGCCCACCAGTATTACCGCGAGGAACGGCAGGCCGAACCGGAGGCGTTGGGACAATGAGCCAGACAGCCACAATCCCCCGCCCCGATCCTGACGTGACAATCCATTGCGGCGCTTGCGGTGGCGAGAACATCCGAAAGGACGCCTACGCCGAATGGAACGCAGAGCTTCAGCAATGGGAGCTTAGCGCGATTTTCGACCACACCGTTTGCGACGATTGCGGCAGCGAAAATTCAGCCATCGAAAAGGTGATTGAACAATGACCATCGAAGGAATCAAAGCCGCCGTTGATGCAGGTAAAGCCGTTCGGTGGTCCCACGATGGATACCACGTTACCCGCGACAGCTTGGGGCAATACCTGATCACTTTTCAACCCAATGGGAACACCATTGGGTTGACCAACCGCGCAGGCGACAAGCTGAACGGCCAACCCGAAGATTTTTACATCGCTGAGGTGGCAGCATGACACCAGCAGCAAAAGAGTTTGTGCGGTTGATCAACGATATTGACCGCTCAAAATACCGCACCGAGGTTTTTTCTGATTTCTGCGAAATGGGCTATTGCGCACTGGCAAAGAAAGCCAGCCCGTTCACCGAGCAACAGGACGCCCTAGAGGCACAATATATGGAAGTGGTCGGGCGATACCGCGACAAGGACGATGTGCGCAAAATGCCCGAACTCATGGGCATTGCCCTTGGCGAGATTGGCAAGGGTGGTTGCGATTTTCTGGGTATGGTAGCCGGTGAGATTGGCGCACTGGACAGCAGGCTAGGGCAGTTTTTCACGCCATACGAGGTTTCGCGCCTCATGGCTGAAATTAACCTGTCTAACGTTGACCAGATGATTGATGAACAAGGGTTCATCACCTTGCAAGAACCAGCAGCAGGTGCAGGCGGTATGCTTATGGCGGTGGCTGATGTGATCGAGGGTAAGGGTCACAATCTGGAAACAACCGTCTGGATCGAGGCGGTAGAGCTTTCGCGATCGACCTATCACATGTGCTATCTGCAATGCGCAGCCCGTGGCCTTGCTGGCAAGATCATTTGCGGAAACAGCATTTCGCTTGAGGTTTTCACTGGCGCCTATACCGCCGCCGCGCCGGTTTTTCTCAATGCCAACGGCGATCCTTTCGCCAAGCAGAAAGAGCGGGCCGCACAGTGGGAAGCCGCTGAAAAAGAACGGGCGCAACGCATCGAGGCCGAGCGCGCAGAACGTCTTGAAAATCTCGGCACTGGCCCAGCCATCGCAGGCGATCAGCTCACCCTCTTTTGAGGGTGGCAACCTGCCTTTTTAGTCCCTGCCCCAGACGACCTGCGGCCATCCGCGCCAAGGACGTGCGCTATTCGCGCAGAAGCCGCATTGCGCGGCGTCGTCGCCAGACTCGATGCACCAAGATCATCCCGTGCAGATCGTGTCCGGCTGTTAACCTGGTCCACGCTTTGCGCCGCCCAGGGCCGAACATCCCCACCCCACACGGTCTTTGCATTATCCCACACCCGTAAAGGACTTCACTGCGCCAAAGAGGGCGCAGATCGCACGCGGCCTTGCAGGCCGTCCTTGACGTGGCGTGTCCAAATGCCTGCGACCGCATGGGGCAGTGATTCCATTGCTTTTTGACGGTTTTCAACCTAAATTGAGAAAGGAACTCACCATGAGCGAGCAAATGAGCAACGAACAGTTTCAACAACTGATGACCCGCCTCGATCACATCGAGGGTAACATGGTCAAGAAGTCAGACGTTTTCCAATCGGTTCTGACCGTTCAAGGCTTCATGTTTGCCATCGTTGTTGGCGTCGTCGTCGTTTTGAACTCCCTGATCGGCTTCGGCTGACACGGTTAGCGGCCCTTCGGGGCCGCTTTTCCCGTTTCTCACCGTGCTTAGTTGGGGAACCCGAACACAGCGATCATCCCAATCATCACGGCTAAAGCTACCACGGCTAACCCGATACCCTTGCCCCAATCTCCTAATGATGCCCCAGCAAGAATGGGGTCTTCCCCGTGGCACTTCGGGCAAACTTTGGCGCGCATCGCTACTGGCTCATAGCCGCAATGTCCGCACTTTCCTGTTTTACTCATCTTTTCTCATCATCTTTCCGAAAAATATCCTCGGGGCGCGCCCATCGGGTGCGGGGGCGGAAGCCCCTAGAAATGCGGATCGTTCTCCGCCAGCCACCGCTCCATTTTCTGCGCCCATATTCTGAAATGATAGAGCGTTTCTCGTGAGGTCCAGATTACTCCAATGCCGCTAACAACAAGGATAAGGTAAAACCGATGGTCCGAAAGCCACTCCCCGTTGTTCATTGCATAGGCTACCAAGCCGATCACGAAGAAGATTCCAATCAATAAGGAATGAAGGACAGCTTTAAATCGGTGTTTGTAGGCTGTTGTTAGCAGCTCATCGCGTCCACTCGCGACAATGGGATCTACGACACGTCTCTCCCAGCTTTCTACAGCATCCTTTCTTGCCACCAGTTTGGCGCGATAGTTCAGCAGTTTACGCAACAGCTTCTTCATTGCTCACAGATACCACGCTGCCTCGTCCTTTTAAATGCGTGTCCGTCATGCCTTGCCCTGTCTCCATGAACATCATCGGCCAATTTACACGGCGCGGGAACCTGTAAACACCAAGCCTTCGGGCGCGTGCCGCGCGTGTTGACTGGTCCCCTTTCCCGCCGTGTCTTTCTGCCTCGTTTATTCATTAAGGAGACAGATCATGAAATACATTCGTAAAACAGCAACCCGCCTTCGTCGCATCGCAGCTCGCAGATTGAAAACAGTTCGGAAGCAGCTTCAGCGCATCGACCTGAGCCTGGCTATCGAAGTCAACTTGGTTTTTCTGAAAATCACGTTCGAGATAAAAAGCCGGGACAAGTAGCCCGGCTGCGCGGCGGCCGGTATCGGCCGCCCGCCGCGTATTGCCTATTCGGTTACGTCGCTGTCGTCGCCTGCTTTCGCGGGGAAGGCCACCAGTTCGGTCGCACCAACAGGGAAGTCGAGCTTGATCGAGAGGAAAGTTTCGTCGCTGTCGCGGCGTTGATTTTCGAAAACAGCCCCGACTCGCCGGAAGCTCGTTTTCTCTGTTCCGTTGTCGTCGTATTTGACAGGGACGTTTAGGGTGTATCGTGTCATAGTGGTCTCCTTCGTTTCACTTCTTTCCTTTGACGATTGAAGAGCTTGAGCGCCGTGAACGCTTCAGATCCTCGGTTTCGTGTCGTCAGGAAGAACCGTAGTGAAAGAATGCTTACAGTTCCAGTAGCTATTTAACACCCTTTATAGATAGTTTACGACTTTTGAGCGTCATTTTCGATAAGGGTTTCGGAACGGTTTCGAAAGGGTTGGATAACGGTTTGAAAAGGGTTGTGGGCCATCCCGAGCTTGCAGCTCGTGACCGCGCTCTAAGCTTCAGCCGGCATACCGGCTTTCGCTCCGAACCCCCCTGCCCTGTCTCCCTGCGGCCAAAGCGCCGGCTACTGTCTCTATCGAGTCAGCATCCGGCGCGGCTCGCATGGTCGCCCAGGTCAGGGCGGATCGGCCCTTGCGGGTAACGATCGACTTGTCCTGGCGGCGAAGCCGCCCCGCCGCGCTTTCCATCCCTTCGGGATTGTCTCTCGCGTTGCCCGGGCCTGCGCCTTTCTGATTTTCCTGATTGGCTTATCTGGGATGCGGATCTCCACACGGAACAAGTTGGGCGGCATCAGCAAACCTGCACTGAGACAGCCGTTATTGTCGGTGGGTCATTGGAGCCTCTTCAGCTGATCCAAACGCTTTTGCCTTTCTTGGTTTGATTGATCACAGTCGAGCTTGGGCGCCCTTTCCGATCCCTCATATGTGTTTCTATCTGATAAAACATCGCGCGCAGCCGGGGAGAGCCGCGGTTCAAGAACCGCTTCAACAGGTATTTTCCCCTGCCCTACGGGCATTCCTCGCGCGACAAAATACCTGCTGACACTCCCCTCATAGCTGCACGCCAGAGAATGTTTATCGAAACACAAGATGAAGGATCTACAAAATGGCACAAGCTCTGAAACTGCGCGTTAAAACCGGCGAAAAAGACGGCAAAAACTTCTGGAACACCTGCGGGGTTCTCTTCCTGAACACCGACGACAACGGCAACGTCACTTCGGTCACAGTGAAGCACGACATGTTCCCCGGTGTGGAAATGGCTGCGTTCCCTGCCAAACCGAAGGAGGAAGATCAGGAATAAGGCGCTAACGCACCTGGGCGGTCGAGAGACCGCCCTTTCCCGTGTTCGGGAAGCCGCGCGCGGCAGGGCGGGTCGTGCAGGGCTAAGTGCCCTGCCCTACTCCGCCTCATAACGATGCCTGGACAGGCATCGAGCCTTGGGGTTCGGGCAAGCCGAACGCCGCTTCGGCTGTTTGGCGGCAGGGATGCCGCCGCCAGCAAGCAAAATAGACATTCCCGTGTTGGCGGCTACGCCGCCTGCCCGCGCCAGTCATGTCGATTTGGCCCGCTGGCTCCTAATCCTTTCTTTCATCGCATTCGAGGTTTCAGGAGCAGGCGCATTCGCGCTGTCCAAAAACCCCGATGCCCATTTTTGGCACCAGACCGAAGCGGGCGCACCACAAGGAGGCCAGACATGGCAAAAGCACGGTTCGACATTAAACAGCACGTTACTGACACGATCATTAAGCAGATCGAGGCAGGCACCCCGCCCTGGCGCAAACCGTGGACGGGCGACATGGCAGGCGCTTCTTTCCCGTTGCGGCACAATGGCGAGAAGTATCAGGGCGTCAATGTGTTGATGCTTTGGGCAACGGCCATGATGCAGGGCTATCAGTCCGCGCGCTGGATGACATTCAAGCAAGCACTGGAATTGGGCGGTTGCGTTAAAAAGGGCGCGAAGTCCACGAAATCAGTCTACTATGGAACCTATGAAAAGGAGGTCGATGGCGAGGCCGAGACCGTGCGCGTGGTCAAGTATTTCAGCGTTTTCAACGTGGATCAGATCGAAGGCTTGCCCGAGGAATACTATATCCGACCCGAACCGCCCCGCGATCTTGGCACCGAAGCGAACCCGGAGCTTGATTCATTCTTTGACGCTATCGGCGCTGAGATTGTTACCAGTGACAAACCGCAAGCTTACTATGACCCGAAAAACGATCAGGTGCATATGCCACCTGTTGCCACGTTCTACGATGCAGCCGGATACTACGGCACCTTGAGTCATGAAATCGGGCATTATGTCTTGGCCGATCACCGCATTGGCACCCAGAAGAAGTTTGCAAACCGTGCCGAGTATTCCATGGGCGAACTTGAAGCCGAAATTTTCAGCGCATTTCTTGCCGTTCATCTGGGGTTTGAGCCGCATTTTGACCAAACCGCAGCTTACGTTGAAGGGTGGTTGAAAGCACTCAAGGACGACAAGAACGCTATTTTCAAGGCAGCTGCACAAGCCCAGAAAGCTTTTGACTATGTGTTGGACAAGCAGAACGTGGCCGCAGTGTCGGAGGCAGCGTAATGGGCTGGACCTGCCACTACACCCCGCCCCGAGACGAAAAGGCAGAGATTGAGCGCCTTATGACATACGAAAACGAGGATCGGGCCATGCGGCCCATCCTCACCACCCGCAAGGGCTCGGTCTGGTATGTCGCCGTTGAAGTGACCTGCAAAACTGAGGAAACCGAAACCTACGGTTACACCCGCGACAGCTTGGGCCGGTATGTTTTTGCAGCCGTGGTCCTGACCCGTCGCGGTGGTGGCGAATGGTGCTACAAGGACATGGAGGAAAGCATGGGTCCATGTGAGGCAATGGCCCCAAAGAAATTGCTTGATCTGTTGAGCGAAACTGACCGCGAATATGCTGTGTCGTGGCGAGAGCGTTGCCGGAAAAATGCGGCTTTGGTGCGCCGTAAAGTCAATCACGGTGACGTTGTTCGTTTCGAGCAGCCTTTAACCTTTGGTGACGGCATCGAGCGCCAGACATTCAAGGTTATCAAAGAGCGTTTTGCGGGATACCGCCGCGCAACCACATGCTTTGAATGTGTGGACACGGGCACGACATGCCGCATCAGTCGATTCATGCAACGCAACTGGTCGAAAGTATAGCCAGCCCAAGAGATCGAAAGAAAGGACCGTCAGCGCGGTCCTTTCTTATGTGCTGGTATTGAAAATTGGGGCGAGACCGAGCTTCGCCCCAATCTAACCTTTGGTCAGATTTGAAATTGGGTTTGAAACCTCCCTGACGGGCGATTTCAAACCGTGGGCAGCGCTAAGAGCGCTGCCCTGCCCGTTCGAGATAGATGATCTCGTTTTTGATCTTGCTGAATGGTACTGTCCAGGCAACGCAGAGCTTCCCGTCTTGACCACGGTATCTCTGCCCCACTTCCACCAGCTCACCATTGATCCGCATGGAGATCTTCAACCTGTCAGGCCATTTCTGTCTGCCAACCTTTGCCGCGTTCATGGCTTCCCTTTCTCTCACAGCGCTATCAACACGCGACTAATTGTCCGCATTGGCGGGGCCTCGCGCCTTTGTCCTGAAAAACCCCACGGTTTTTCGGGGGCAAAGGAGGGAGGGCAACGCCCGACCGACGACTTTGGGCGGAGGGGTCAAGGGGGCAATCTGTCTATGGTGCGGCCCGCAGCGCGTAGCGCGAGGACACGGTTAGACAGATTGACGCCAGCTTTGC
>NZ_JBXWRV010000027.1:0-20815 GCF_059613065.1 Ruegeria sp. BHSC026
GCCGCGCGCCTTCTCTTCCGGCGCACCGTCAATCTGGTCATACGCCTTGAAGTCGCCGAAATACTTGGTGATCGCTGCGGTCAGCGTCGTCTTGCCGTGGTCAACGTGGCCAATCGTGCCGATGTTGACGTGCGGTTTTGTACGCTCAAACTTTTCCTTTGCCATGATGGCCTCCTTTTTCGGTAATGACGGGAGCCCGGAGACCGGGCCCCCTCAAACTTTGTCGCTTAGGCGTATTTCGCCTGGATCTCTTCCGCGATGTTCTGCGGAACCGGATCGTAGTGGTCGAACTGCATGGTAAACTGGGCACGGCCCGACGACATCGAACGCAGGGTGTTGATGTAGCCGAACATGTTCGCCAGCGGCACGAAGGCCTGGATGGCGATCGCGTTGCCGCGCGGCTCTTGTCCAGACACCTGGCCCCGACGCGAAGTCAGGTCGCCGATGATACCGCCGGTATACTCTTCCGGGGTGATCACTTCGACCTTCATGATCGGTTCCAGCAGTTTCGCGCCGGCCTTTTTCAGACCTTCGCGCATGCACATCCGCGCCGCGATTTCGAACGCCAGAACGCTCGAGTCGACGTCGTGGAATTTACCGTCCAGCAGAGCAACCTTGAAGTCGATCACAGGGAAGCCGGCCAGCGGGCCGCTGTCCATGACGGACTGGATGCCTTTTTCGACACCCGGGATGTATTCCTTGGGAACGGCGCCACCCACGATGCGGCTTTCGAACGAATACCCTTCGCCCGGTTCGGTCGGAGTGATCTCGAGCTTGACCTCAGCGAACTGACCCGAACCACCCGACTGTTTCTTGTGGGTGTAGGTGTGTTCAATCGGCATCGAGATGGTCTCACGATAGGCCACCTGCGGCGCACCGATGTTGGCTTCGACCTTGAACTCGCGCTTCAGACGATCAACCAGGATGTCCAGGTGAAGTTCGCCCATGCCCTTCATGATGGTCTGACCCGATTCCAGGTCGGTTTCCACGCGGAAGGACGGGTCTTCGGCGGCCAGACGGGCCAGACCCTGCGACATCTTCTCCTGGTCGCCCTTGGTTTTGGGCTCGACCGCGATCTCGATCACCGGATCGGGGAAGGTCATGGTTTCCAGAACCACCGGATCCTTCGCGTCGCACAGGGTGTCACCGGTGGTGGTGTCCTTCAGACCCGCCAGCGCGATGATGTCGCCTGCAAACGCTTCTTCGATCTCTTCCCGGTTGTTAGAGTGCATCATCATCATACGACCGATGCGCTCTTTCTTGCCCTTGGTCGAGTTCAGGATCGAGTCGCCCTTGTTCAGCACGCCCGAGTAGATCCGGGTGAAGGTCAGCGAACCGACGAACGGGTCGTTCATGATCTTGAACGCCAGGCCAGCGAAGGGCTGGTTGTCATCGGCACGACGGGCGATGTTGCGCTCTTCGGTCTCGTCGCCAGGCTTGAAGCCCATATAGTCGACAACGTCCAGCGGGCTGGGCAAATAGTCGATCACGGCGTTGAGCAGCGGCTGAACACCTTTGTTCTTGAACGCCGAACCACCCAGAACCGGAACGAAGTCCAGCGCCAGAGTGCCCTTGCGCAGCAGTTTGCGCAGGGTCGGGATGTCGGGCTCGTTGCCTTCCAGGTATTCCATCATGGCGTCGTCGTCTTGCTCGACGGCGGCTTCGATCATCTTGCCGCGCCACTCTTCGGCTATGTCCTTCAGGCTGTCGCGGATCGGAGCCTTGACCCAGCTTGCACCCAAGTCTTCGCCCTGCCACAGCCATTCTTCCATGGTGACCAGGTCGATCAGGCCTTCCAGCTCGTTCTCGGCGCCGATCGGAATACCGACCGGAACGGCGCGCGCGCCGGTGCGGTCTTCGATCATGCGCACGCAGTTGAAGAAGTCGGCGCCGATCTTGTCCATCTTGTTGACGAACACGATGCGCGGAACCTTGTAGCGGTCAGCCTGACGCCACACGGTTTCGGTCTGGGGTTCAACACCGGCGTTTGCGTCCAGAACGCAGACGGCACCGTCGAGAACCGCCAGCGAGCGCTCCACTTCGATGGTGAAGTCAACGTGGCCGGGGGTGTCGATGATGTTCAGGCGGTGCTTGGGGGTATCGGCGGTCTTACCGTCCTCGGTGCGCTCCCAGAATGTGGTGGTCGCAGCCGAGGTGATGGTGATGCCGCGTTCCTGCTCCTGCTCCATCCAGTCCATGGTGGCTGCACCATCGTGCACCTCACCGATGTTGTGGGATTTGCCGGTGTAATACAGGATACGCTCCGAGCAGGTGGTCTTGCCTGCGTCGATGTGCGCCATGATACCGAAGTTACGGTATAGTTCGAGCGGATATTCGCGTGCCATTTGGATAAGCCTCTAGGGTTACCAGCGGTAGTGGCTGAAGGCTTTGTTCGCCTCGGCCATCTTGTGGGTGTCTTCGCGCTTCTTAACGGCAGTACCGCGGGACTGTACGGCGTCCAGCAATTCACCGGCGAGGCGTTCTTCCATGGTGTTTTCGTTGCGGTTGCGCGCGGCGGCGATCAGCCAGCGGATAGCCAGCGCTTCGCGGCGCTCGGGGCGCACTTCGACCGGAACCTGATAGGTTGCACCACCAACCCGGCGCGAGCGGACCTCGACCGACGGTTTGATGTTGTCGAGCGCTTCGTGAAACACTTCGACGGGTGCGCGCTTGATCTTGCTTTCGATGCGGTCGAAGGCGTTGTAGACGATGCGCTCGGCGACCGACTTCTTGCCGTCGATCATCAGGTTGTTCATGAATTTCGTCAGAACCTTGTCGCCAAATTTGGCGTCAGGCAGGACTTCGCGTTTTTCGGCGGCGTGACGACGGGACATCTCGGCCTCTCCTTCTTACTTGGGACGCTTCGCGCCGTATTTCGAACGACGCTGCTTACGGTCTTTGACGCCCTGGGTATCCAGAACACCGCGCAGGATGTGGTAACGGACACCCGGAAGGTCTTTCACACGGCCGCCACGGATCAGGACCACCGAGTGCTCCTGCAGGTTGTGGCTTTCACCGGGGATGTACGAGATGACCTCGTATCCGTTGGTCAGGCGCACCTTGGCGACCTTCCGCATAGCCGAGTTCGGCTTCTTCGGCGTGGTAGTGTACACGCGGGTGCAGACGCCGCGCTTCTGCGGGCACTGCTCCAGGTGCATGGACTTCGAGCGTTTCACTTTGGGCTGCCGCGGCTTGCGGATCAGCTGCTGAATAGTTGGCATTCCGGTTTCTTCCCCGTTTTGCAACACACATGACATGCACGCGCATTGCGTGCGGTTAACTTCGCTGCGCCAATGCGTCCACAAGCGCAAAACCCGCGAGCGTTCCCATTCCGAGGTGAACGTCGCGGTTGGTTATCAGAGGGCGCGAACGACAAAATTGTCCGGGCCTTGACCAGTCCGTTTCTGATTTCGGTTTCGGGGCGGCCCCCATACCGAGATGACGGGCGTATAGGGGGAGTCGGCCCAAGTGTCAACAGCCACGGCCGCACTGGCCGGAAATGGTCCCTGTTGCAGCCTGCGGCGGGCCTATGCATAGTCCGGCGTGTCGATACCCAAGCGGACGAGATCATGCAAGTCATTGGCCTGTGCCGGTTCTCCTACCCTGCGATCGGCGGGTACCAGACCGAACATGACACGATCGAGGCCCGGCGCCGCCACCTGTACCGTACCGACCGTCTGGTCGAGCGCTTCCGCCTGTTCGAAACCTGCGCCCTGCCGGGCCTGAAGGCCCAGACCGACCCCGATTTCGAATTGATCATCGTGACCGGCACCTGCCTGCCGTCACCGGCCAAGGCTCGCCTGCGCGACCTGACGGCCGGAATGCCGCAGGTCAGGATCATCGAGCGCGAGCCCGGACGGCATCGCGCGGTGATGAAGCAGATCCTCAACGACACCCGCCGTCATCCTGACCGGCCCTGCCTGCAGTTCCGGCAGGATGACGATGACGCCGTCGCGGTCGACTTCATCGAAAGCTTGCGGCAGGCGGCGGTTGAGGCGACCGAGCTCGCGGCCCGCAACCTGTCCGTGGCGATTGATTTCGACCAGGGGTATCTGGCCCGGTTCGGTCCCTTCGGCGTGCAGGCCAAGCCGGTCCGGCGCAAACTGCTGGGCGTGGGTCTGGGTATGCTTGTCCAAGGCGGCTGCCCCTTGACCATCATGAATTTCGCCCATCAGCGCATGGGACGGTTCATGCCGGTGGTCACGGTGCCCGATCGGCCGATGTGGGTCCGAACGTTCAACGGCTTCAACGACTCGCAAAAGGCGCGAACCAACCGAAGCGCCCTGCCCCCCCTTGACGATGCAGAGCGGGACCTGTTCCGCACCCGGTTCGCAATCGACGCTGACGCCGTCCGCCGCGGCTACTCCGAGGCTTGAAGCCTCCGCTCGCGGAACAGGGTGAACAGCCCCGCCCCTACGACCAGCACCGCGCCCAGCATCGTCAGCCGGTCTGGCCAGTCGCCGAACACCGCCCAGCCCAGCACCAGCGCCCAGATCAGGCTGGTATAGCGGAACGGCGCGACGAACCCGACCTCGCCCACCCTCATGACCATCACGCTGAACAGATACCCCAGCAAAACGAAAATGGCAGCCGAGCCGATCAGAAGACCCGTCGGCGCGGCGACGGGCACCCATCCCTGGAACACCGAGGCCACGGCCGCCGCCAGGGTGATCGTCAGCGATGTCGCCAGCGTCACCACCATCGACGGGACCTCAGACGACATCCGCCGCGTGATCAAGTCGCGCGCAGTCACGCACATGACAGCTACCAGCGCATAAAGTGCATACAGGCTGAACCCGTCCGGCCCTGGCCGCACGATCAACAGCATTCCAGCAAACCCCATGGCGATGGCCAGAACTCGCCGCCATCCGATCGGTTCGGCAAAGAACAGTGCCGCGCCGAGGGTCACCGTCAGCGGCAGCGCCTGCAGAACCGCCGTCACATTGGCCAGCGGCATGTGCATCAGCGCGGTCAGAAAGAAGAACGTGGCCAACAGCTCGGACAGCGAGCGCACCGCCACCAGAACCCTGTCATGGCCGGAAAACCGCAGGTGCAACGCGCCCAGACGCCGCGCCAGTAGAAACACCAGGGTAGTGGCCAGCAGCCCGCGCATCGCAACGAGCTGAAACAGCGGCAGATCCTGTCCAGCCGCTTTGACCAGCGTATCGTTCACGGTGAAGGCGGCCATGCTGCCCATCATCAGCAGCGCGCCCTTGACGTTCGGAGTCATCGAAATGGCCCATTGGGAAATCACCGGCCCATTGGCCCGCGCCACCGGCCCGTTGTCAATATGCCGGGAGCACTCGAAAAAACGAAAAAGGCCCCGCAGATGCGGGGCCTGTTTCGTTCCACGGAAATCGGAGTTTACTCGCGGCTTTCCGGGGTTTCGATCAGCGCGTCCAGATCGTCGCCCATCACGTCGTCGTCGATCACCGGAGCCGCCAGGGCGGCTGCGGCCTCGGCCTCTTCGCGACGGGCCTCGATGACCACGTTGTCACGCTGCTGTGCGATCTGGCGCACGGCCTGCGTCGCGCCACCGGTACCGGCCGGGATCAGGCGGCCGACGATGACGTTTTCCTTCAGGCCGACCAGCTTGTCCTTCTTGCCCTGAACCGAGGCTTCGGTCAGCACGCGGGTAGTTTCCTGGAACGATGCCGCCGAGATGAACGAACGTGTCTGCAGCGACGCCTTGGTGATCCCAAGCAGGATCGGCTCGCCCTGGGCCGGACGACCACCGCGGGCGATGGTCTTTTCGTTGGCCGCGTCGAACTCCTGCTTGTCGACATGCTCGCCCTTCAGCAGGGTGGTATCGCCCGAGTCGAGGATCTCCCACTTCTGCAGCATCTGGCGCACGATGACCTCGATGTGCTTGTCGTTGATCTTCACGCCCTGCAGACGATAGACCTCCTGCACCTCGTTGATCATGTAGTCGGCCAGAGCCTCGACGCCCAGAATCGACAGGATGTCGTGCGGAGCCGGGTTGCCGTCCATGATGTAGTCACCCTTCTGCACGAAGTCGCCTTCCTGCACCGGGATGTGCTTGCCCTTGGGCACCATGTATTCGACGGGTTCCAGCGACTCGTCCGCCGGTTCGATCGAGATGCGGCGCTTGTTCTTGTAGTCGCGGCCAAAGCGCACGTAACCATCGATTTCGGCGATGATCGCGTGATCCTTGGGGCGGCGGGCCTCGAACAGTTCGGCCACACGCGGCAGACCACCGGTGATGTCCTTGGTCTTGGCGCCTTCGCGCGGGATACGCGCAACGACGTCGCCGGCCTCGATCTTCTGGCCGTCTTCGACCGACAGGATCGCATCCACGGACATCGGGTAGTGAACCGGGTTACCCGCATCGTTGCGGACCGGCTCGCCGTTTTCGTCCACCAGGATGATTTCCGGCTTCAGGTCGCTGCCTTTCGGCGCCGCACGCCAGTCGATCACGATCTTCTGAGTCATGCCGGTTGCATCGTCGGTCTCGTCCCGCACAGCGATGCCCGAGACCAGGTCGACATATTTCGCGGTACCGGCCTTCTCGGCGATGATCGGCAGGGTGTAGGGGTCCCACTCGAACAGCTTGTCGCCGCGCTTGACCTTGTCGCCATCCTTGACGAACAGCTTCGAGCCGTAGCCCAGCTTGAAGCTGGCGCGCTCTTCGCCGTGCTCGTCCTTGATCACCAGCTTCATGTTCCGGCCCATGACCAGGCTTTCACCTGCGGCATTGACCAGGATCTGCGGGTTCTCAAAGGCGACGACGCCGTCCTGGTTGGCTTCCTGGAACGACTGCTGGCCACCCTGTGCAACACCACCGATGTGGAAGGTCCGCATCGTCAGCTGGGTGCCGGGTTCACCGATCGACTGGGCGGCGATGATGCCGACCGCTTCGCCGGTGTTGACCATGGTGCCGCGTGCCAGGTCACGGCCATAGCACATGGCGCAGACGCCCTCTTCGCTTTCGCAGGTCAGCGGCGAGCGGATGCGGGCCGACTGAACACCGGCCTCGTGGATCGCGTCGGCCATGCGTTCGTCGATCAACTGGCCGGCAGCGACCAGAATTTCGTCCGAACCCGGGCGCAGGATGTCCTCGGCCGCGACACGGCCCAGGATACGCTCGGCCAGCGAGGCGACCACTTCGCCGTCATTGACGGCGGCCTCGGCGGTGATGGCGCGGTCGGTGCCGCAATCATGCTCGCGCACGATGCAGTCCTGCGCCACGTCCACCAGGCGGCGGGTCAGGTAACCCGAGTTCGCCGTCTTCAGAGCGGTATCCGACAGACCCTTGCGGGCGCCGTGGGTCGAGTTGAAGTACTCAAGAACGGTCAGACCTTCCTTGAAGTTCGAGATGATCGGCGTTTCGATGATGTCACCGTTCGGCTTGGCCATCAGGCCGCGCATGCCGCCCAGCTGCTTCATCTGCGTGACCGAGCCACGGGCACCGGAGTGCGCCATCATGTAGACCGAGTTCGGCTCCTTGTCGGCGCCGCTCTCGTCCTTCTGGACGGCCGAGATGGTGTTCATCATCGCCTCGGTGACGCGGTCGTTGCACTTCGACCAGGCATCCACGACCTTGTTGTACTTTTCGCCCTGGGTGATCAGGCCGTCCATGTACTGCTGTTCAAAGTCCTTCACCTGCTCGCGGGTCTCATCCACGATGGCCCATTTGTCAGACGGGATTACCATGTCGTCCTTGCCGAACGAGATGCCCGCCTTGAACGCCTCGCGGAAGCCCATCGACATGATCTGGTCACAGAAGATCACCGACTCTTTCTGACCGCAGTAGCGGTAGACGGTGTCGATGACCTGCTGCACCTCTTTCTTGCGCAGCAGACGGTTGACCAGATCGAACGGCGCCTTGTTGTTCTTGGGCAGCAGAGCCCCCAGGCGCACGCGGCCCGGCGTGGTCTCATAGCGCTTCTGAACCTCGTTGCCCTCTTCGTCGATCTGGGTGATCCGCGCGGTGATCTTCGAGTGCAGGTGCACCTCACCCGCGTCCAGCGCGTGCTGGACCTCTTCGATCGAGCCGAACACCTTGCCTTCGCCCGGCATGCCTTCGCGTTCCAGGGTCAGATAGTACAGACCCAGAATCATGTCCTGCGACGGAACGATGATCGGCGCGCCGTTTGCAGGCGACAAAACGTTGTTCGTCGACATCATCAGCACGCGCGCTTCCAACTGTGCCTCAAGGCTCAGCGGAACGTGAACGGCCATCTGGTCCCCGTCGAAGTCGGCGTTGAAGGCCGAACAAACCAGCGGGTGCAGCTGGATCGCCTTTCCTTCGATCAGAACCGGCTCGAACGCCTGAATGCCCAGACGGTGCAGCGTCGGCGCACGGTTCAGCATCACCGGGTGCTCGCGGATCACCTCGTCGAGGATGTCCCACACTTCGGGGCGCTCTTTCTCGACCAGCTTCTTCGCCTGTTTCACGGTCGAAGACAGACCCTTGGCTTCCAGCCGCGAGTAGATGAACGGCTTGAACAGTTCCAGCGCCATCTTCTTGGGCAGGCCGCACTGGTGCAGCTTGAGCTCGGGGCCGGTCACGATGACCGAACGGCCCGAGAAGTCGACGCGTTTCCCCAGAAGGTTCTGGCGGAAGCGGCCCTGCTTGCCCTTCAGCATGTCCGACAGCGATTTCAGCGGACGCTTGTTGGCGCCGGTGATCACGCGGCCACGACGGCCGTTGTCGAACAGGGCGTCAACCGATTCCTGCAGCATCCGCTTTTCGTTGCGGACGATAATGTCAGGCGCGCGCAGTTCGATCAGACGCTTCAGACGGTTGTTCCGGTTGATGACGCGACGATACAGATCGTTCAGATCCGAGGTCGCGAAACGGCCACCATCCAGCGGCACCAGCGGGCGCAGTTCCGGCGGGATGACCGGGATCACGGTCATCACCATCCATTCCGGGCGGTTGCCCGATTCCAGGAAGGATTCGACGACCTTCAGACGCTTGATGATCTTCTTGGGCTTCAGCTCACCGGTGGCTTCGGCCAGATCCGCGCGCAGCTGCTCGGCCTCGGCCTCGAGGTCGATGTTCTGCAGCATCTCGCGGATGGCTTCGGCGCCGATATTGGCCTTGAACGCGTCCATGCCATAGGCATCCTGCGCGTCCATGTACTCTTCCTCGGTCAGCATCTGGCCATAGGTAAGGTCGGTCAGACCGGGCTCGATGACGACATAGTTTTCGAAATACAGAACGCGTTCCAGATCGCGCAGGGTCATGTCCAGCATCAGACCGATGCGGGAGGGCAGCGATTTCAGGAACCAGATATGTGCGACGGGCGCGGCCAGTTCGATGTGGCCCATACGCTCGCGGCGGACCTTCTGCAGGGTGACTTCCACACCGCATTTCTCGCAGACGACGCCGCGATACTTCATCCGCTTGTATTTGCCGCACAGACATTCGTAATCTTTGATCGGGCCAAAGATACGCGCGCAGAACAGGCCGTCACGCTCGGGCTTGAACGTGCGATAGTTGATGGTTTCCGGCTTCTTGATCTCGCCATAAGACCAAGACAGGATCCGTTCCGGCGACGCCAGCGAGACCTTGATTTCATCAAAGACCTTGGGCGGGGTCAGCGGGTTGAAGGGATTGTTTCCTTGGGTCAGTTCCTGATTCATCACAGGTCTCCAGCAGGTTTGGCCGTCTCAGTCACTTTGGTGTCCTTTGCCGGTTTGCGCGCCAAGCGCGCCTTGATCGCTTCGGACAGTGTTTTCAAGCCGTATTTCAATCGGGCAATTATCTGGTTGTCGACCCCGCAATACTGTTTGCGGAGTTGCGACATGATCGCGGTTGGCGGAAAATCGGGGTCGGCAGGCGCCAGGTCGTTCAGCTTTCCCCTGACCATGAACCCATCACACACCGTGGGCCATCCATTGACTTGGATATAGTGTACATGCGGGTTTCCGGGCAATTCGAACTCGAACCGCCAAGGGTCGTGGATGCCGGCTTCCAGCTTCTGCTCGGCCATCCATATCAGGTGATCGATGTCCCACAGTGCAGCCACCAGCGAATTCGGCGCCTCCCAGTCCCGGCGCATTGGAACCAGTTCCATGTCCGGACCGAAGAAGGTCGGCCCGGCTGTCCGGTCATAGGTCCAGGTAAAGTCACCATGCCACGGGAAAAGCACATACTTCAGGCCCTGCGTCCGCGCCTTTGTCACGGCCGCTTCGATCATTGGGGTGTTCACCGGTCCAAGCGGGCACAGGTCTTCGAGCATCAGAAACACGAACCGGGTATCCGGTCTGTCTTGTTTGATTCTGCGCGCGGCATCGCCCAGGATTTCAACAAAACTGCGGCCGGGAAACCGCAGGGTGTTGGGCGCGTCCAGATCTCCGTCCGTCGCAACGAAACACTCCGGATGACCCGGCCACATCCGGTCGACCGTGTGCAGCACGGCGGGGATGTAATGTTCGTTCTTCGAGTAGGTCGACACCAGAAGGACCGTGTCATGAAAGACGTCCGACGGTCCTGCACTGGGTTCACGCGCTGCGATCTCTTTCCAGCGGCGCCGCCGCTCGGACCCACGTTTGAACCATCCGGCGATTTTGCCCAGGTCATATTTCCGGCGGGCCGCCTTGGCGCTGTCGACGCCGCAATATTCGACCCGCAGCTGCGACAGCAAAGGTGACGACGGGAACTCCTTGCGCGACACCGCCTTGGGATTGATCTGGCCGTCGGACAGAAACCCGCCACCGACCACGGGCCAGGCTTCCATCTGCATGTAGTGCAGGGCTTCGCCCGATTGAGAAGGCTGCTCGAACAGACGCAGGTTGTTGTACCCTTCCGCGGCTTTGTGGCCGGCAACTGACGCAAGGTGATCAAGGTTCCACACCGCCGGGGCCAGAGAATTCACGGTTTCCAAGTTTGAGCGGATCGGGGTCAGTTCTAGGCCAGCGTCCCGGATCACCGGACCACTTTCCGGGTCAAGCGCTATGCTGAAATCGCCCGGCCATTGGAACAGGACATATTTCAGGTCATGCGCACGAACGCTCTCCATGGCGGCGGCGACCATCGACTTGTCCACCGGCGCGAGCGGACAGAACACGTCCCGCAGCAGAAACACATGCCGTAGATTCGGACGATCGCGGCGCAATTTCTGCACGGCCTCATCCAGAATGCCCGTGACGGTCGCACCGCCGGTTCGAATGACAGGATCGGCGTCATAGGCACCATTGGTCACAACGATGCATTCCGGATGTCCAGGCCAGAACTGCTGCAATGTCCGCAGGATCGCAGGCACGAAACGCTCGTTCTCTGCATTTGTCACCAAAAGCAGAGCCACGTCACGAAACATGCTTTCAGACCCCGCTGTAGGGACCGAAACCGCTGCGCTGGACACACGTTCTGCCATTACGCCTCCACCCCCCCCGAAACGGGCAGGCGCAGAAAGACGCGACTGGCGCCAAGCGCCACCAGCAGACCTCTGAGCGTGACCTGGTTCATGCAAGAACCCTCGTGATTGCGTTTACCGGGATGGGCAAAGCCCATCCCGGTGCTTTTTAAAGGCGCGGTAGGCAAAAGGGTTTACCCTTCGTCCTCAACCGCGTCCAACAACTCCATGTTCAGGCCGAGACCGCGGACTTCTTTCACCAGAACGTTGAACGATTCCGGTACGCCCGCCTCGAAGTTGTCCTCGCCCTTGACGATCGACTCATAGACCTTGGTCCGGCCGGCGACGTCATCCGACTTGACGGTGAGCATCTCCTGCAGGGTGTAGGCGGCGCCGTAAGCTTCCAGAGCCCAGACCTCCATCTCACCAAAGCGCTGACCACCGAACTGCGCCTTGCCGCCCAGCGGCTGCTGGGTCACCAAGCTGTAGGGTCCGGTAGACCGCGCGTGGATCTTGTCGTCCACTAGGTGGTGCAGTTTCAGCAGGTACTTGACGCCCACGGTCACTGGACGCGCGAACTGCTCGCCGGTGCGGCCGTCGAACAGGATGCTCTGGCCGCTGGTGTCAAAACCGGCGCGAACCAGCGCGTCGTTGACGTCGGCCTCTTTCGCACCGTCGAAGACCGGGGTTGCGATTGGCACGCCGCGGGTGACGTTGCTGGCCGCTTCGACCAGTTCGTCCTCGTCCATGTTCGAGATGCCCTCGGCATAGACGTCCTCGCCATAGGCGTGCTTCATCGCATCGCGCACCGGCGTCAGGTCGCCCGAGCGGCGGTATTCCTGCAGCGCCTCGTCGATCTTCAGACCCAGACCGCGCGCGGCCCAACCCATGTGGGTTTCAAGGATCTGGCCGACGTTCATTCGCGACGGCACACCCAACGGGTTCAGACAGAAGTCGACCGGGGTACCATCGGCAAGGAACGGCATATCCTCCATCGGCACGACTTTCGAGATCACACCCTTGTTCCCGTGACGGCCGGCCATCTTGTCGCCCGGCTGCAGCTTGCGCTTCACGGCAATGAAGACCTTGACCATCTTCATCACGCCCGGCGGCAGGTCGTCGCCACGGCGGACCTTCTCGACTTTGTCCTCGAAGCGGGCATCCAGGGCGCGTTTCTGCACCTCGTACTGCTCGTTCAGGGCCTCGACGACCTGGGCGTCCTTCTCGTCTTCCAGCGCCAGCTGCCACCACTGACCGCGGGTCAGTGACTCGAGCAGCTCTTCGGTGATTTCCGAGCCTGCCTTGACGCCTTTCGGCCCCTTGACGGCGGTCTTGCCCAGCAGCATCGACTTGAGACGCGCATAGATGTTGCGGTCGAGGATCGCCAGCTCGTCATCCCGGTCACGGGCCAGACGTTCGACTTCCTCGCGCTCGATCTGCAGCGCACGCTCGTCTTTCTCGACGCCGTGACGGTTGAAGACGCGGACTTCGACGACCGTACCGTAATCGCCCGGCTTCACGCGCAGCGAGGTGTCGCGCACGTCGGATGCCTTTTCGCCGAAGATGGCGCGCAGCAGCTTTTCTTCCGGGGTCATCGGGCTTTCGCCCTTCGGAGTGATCTTGCCGACCAGAATGTCGCCCGGCTCGACGTCCGCACCGATGTAGACGATGCCCGCCTCATCGAGGTTGCGCAGCGCTTCTTCACCGACGTTCGGGATGTCGCGAGTGATCTCTTCCGGGCCAAGCTTGGTGTCGCGGGCGGCGACTTCGAATTCCTCGATATGGACCGAGGTGAATACGTCGTCGCGCGCGATGCGTTCGGAAATCAGGATCGAGTCTTCGTAGTTGTAGCCATTCCACGGCATGAACGCGACGATCACGTTCTTGCCGAGCGCCAGTTCACCCATGTCGGTCGACGGACCGTCGGCGATGACCTCGCCCTTCTTGACTTCCTGGCCCACCTTCACCAGCGGACGCTGGTTGATGCAGGTGTTCTGGTTCGACCGCTGGAACTTGCGCAGACGATAGATGTCAACGCCGGCATCGCCCAGCTCCAGATCTTCGGTGGCGCGGATCACGATACGCTGGGCATCAACCTGGTCGATGATGCCCGCGCGCTTCGCCTGGATCGCAGCGCCCGAGTCGATGGCAACCTTGCCCTCGATCCCGGTACCGACCAGCGGCGCCTCGGCGCGCAGCAGCGGAACCGCCTGACGTTGCATGTTCGAGCCCATGAGAGCGCGGTTCGCGTCATCGTTTTCCAGGAACGGAATCAGCGAAGCCGCAACCGACACCAGCTGTTTCGGCGACACGTCGATCAGGTCCACGTTCTCGCGCGGGGCAAGCGTGTAGTCGCCGGCCTGACGGGTCGAGACCAGATCGTTGATGAACTTGCCGTTCTCGTCCAGCGTCGCGTTGGCCTGCGCCACGGTGTGACGCATTTCCTCGGTCGCGGACATGTAGTGGACCTCGTCGGTCACCTGCCCGTCTTTGACGACGCGATAGGGCGTTTCGATGAAGCCGTACTTGTTCACGCGGGCGAAGGTGGCCAGAGAGTTGATCAGACCGATGTTTGGACCTTCCGGCGTTTCAATCGGGCACATCCGGCCATAGTGCGTCGGGTGCACGTCGCGCACCTCAAAGCCCGCACGTTCACGGGTCAGGCCGCCCGGCCCAAGCGCCGACAGGCGGCGTTTGTGGGTGACTTCCGACAGCGGGTTGGTCTGGTCCATGAACTGCGACAGCTGCGAGCTGCCGAAGAATTCACGCACAGCAGCCGCGGCCGGTTTCGCGTTGATCAGGTCCTGCGGCATGACGGTGTCGATCTCGACCGACGACATGCGCTCCTTGATGGCGCGCTCCATGCGCAGCAGGCCGACGCGGTACTGGTTTTCCATCAGTTCGCCGACCGAGCGGACGCGGCGGTTGCCCAGGTGGTCGATGTCGTCGATGTCGCCCTTGCCGTCGCGCAACTCCACCAGCGCCTTGATGCAGGCTACGATATCTTCGCGGTCCAGCGTGCGCTGGGTGTCGGGCTTGTCCAGCGCCAGGCGCATGTTCATCTTGACGCGGCCCACGGCGGACAGGTCATACCGCTCGCTGTCGAAGAACAGCGTGTCGAACAGGGCCGAGGCAGCCTCGACGGTCGGCGGCTCGCCCGGGCGCATGACGCGGTAGATGTCCATGAGCGCGGTTTCCCGGTTCATGTTCTTGTCCTGCGCCATGGTGTTGCGGATGTAGGGGCCGACGTTGACGTTGTCGATGTCGAGAACCGGAATGTCGGTGATGCCCGCGTCGATCAGCTCCTTCACGGTGCCGCCGATCAGCTCGCCATCCTTGTCGTATTCCAGCGTCAGCTCGTCACCGGCCTCGACATAGATCGCGCCGGTTTCTTCATTGATGATGTCCTTGGCGACGAACTTGCCCACGATGTGATCGAAGGGCACCAGCAGGTGGGTAACCTTGCCCTCGTCGATCAACTGCTTGACCGCGCGCGGAGTGACCTTCTTGCCCGCCTCGGCAATGACTTCGCCGGTCTTGGCGTCGACCAAGTCATAGGTCGGGCGGGTGCCGCGTACGCGCTCGGGGAAAAACGGGGTGACCCAGCCCTTTTTCTTGTCCAGCTTGTAGGACACGGTGTTGTAGTAGGCATCCATGATGCCTTCCTGGTCCAAGCCCAGCGCATAGAGCAGCGTGGTCACCGGCAATTTGCGGCGACGGTCGATGCGGGCATAGACGATGTCCTTGGCGTCGAACTCGAAGTCCAGCCAGCTGCCGCGATACGGGATGATGCGGCAGGCGAACAGCAGCTTGCCCGAAGAATGGGTCTTGCCCTTGTCGTGGTCGAAGAACACGCCCGGGCTGCGGTGCATCTGGGACACGATCACGCGCTCGGTGCCGTTCACGATGAAGGTACCGTTCGGCGTCATCAGGGGCATGTCGCCCATGAACACGTCCTGCTCCTTGATGTCCTTGACCGATTTGGCCCCGGTATCTTCGTCGACATCGAACACGATCAGACGCAGGGTGACCTTCAGCGGAGCGCTGTAGGTCATGTCGCGCTGCATACATTCCTCGACGTCGTATTTCGGCTTTTCCAACTCGTATTTCACAAACTCCAGCACGGAAGTTTCGTTGAAATCCTTGATCGGGAAAACCGACTGGAACACGCCTTGAATGCCTTCGCCGTCGGTCGGCTGGTCGGCATCGCCAGAGCGCAGGAACAGATCATAAGAAGATTTCTGGACCTCGATGAGGTTCGGCATTTCCAGCACTTCGCGGATTTTGCCGTAGTATTTCCGAAGACGTTTCTGGCCAAGGAACGATTGAGCCATGTCAGATGTCACCTTTCGATATTCTCAGCGGAGAAAGGCACCGCCGGGCTCCGGCACCTTTTCCATACGAGACAACACGTCCGGATCAATTCATGGCCACCGTCCCGAGTGGCAGCCTCCCGATCCGCGAACCGCGTCTTAGAAAACACCCCGCCGCATGGGGCCCTTTCTAAGACAGGTTCGGCTGAGCCCGGATTTCTCCGGACCCAGCCAGAATTTGCGGTGCTTCAGCGATGCACCAGCAGACCGACTTAGGCCAGCTCGACCTCGGCGCCAGCTGCTTCCAGCTTGCCCTTGATCTCTTCGGCTTCGTCTTTCGACACAGCTTCTTTGATCTTGCCGCCGGCTTCGACCAGTTCCTTGGCTTCTTTCAGGCCCAGGCCGGTGATGCCGCGAACTTCTTTGATGACGTTGATTTTCGAAGCGCCGGCGTTCTTCAGAACGACGTCGAATTCGGTCTTCTCTTCCTCGGCTGCGCCACCGGCGGCATCGCCACCAGCTGCGACCATGACGGCGCCGCCAGCTGCGGGCTCGATGCCGTACTCGTCCTTGAGGATGGTTTTCAGTTCTTGTGCTTCCAGCAGGGTCAGACCAACGATCTCTTCTGCCAGTTTCTTCAGATCAGCCATTGTATCAGCTCTTTCCGTTTACAGTGTGTGTTCCAACGTCAGGGCATGCGCCCCACGCAGATCATTCAGTGCCAACCGCTTACGCAGCTTCCGCCTTCTCTTCGATGGTGGAAAGGATGCTTGCGATGTTGCTTGCAGGTGCGCCAATCGCGCCGGCGATGTTCGAAGCAGGTGCGCCAATGCAGCCCACGATCGAAGCAATGAGCTCCTCACGCGACGGCATTTTCGAGACGGCTTCGACGCCTTTGCGATCAAGAGCGTTCTCGCCCATTGCACCGCCAAGGATTTCGAACTTCTTGTTCTCCTTGGCGAAGTCCTCGGCCACCTTGGCTGCTGCCACGGGGTCCTCGGAATAGGTCAGAACGGTCATACCCGTCAGCAGGTCGGCCATGCTTGCACACGGCTTACCCTCGAGGGCGATTTTGGCGAGCCTGTTCTTGGCAACACGCACGGAACCGCCCGCTTCGCGTGCACGCGCGCGCAGGTCCTGCATCTCGGCAACTGTCAGACCGGCGTAGTGAGCAACCACCACGACGCCAGAGCTTTCGAAGATCTGGCCGAGTTCCTCGACCACTTTCTCTTTCTGGGCTCTATCCACAGTTCTCTCCAAGTTAGGGACGAAATTTCATCCCGGCTCAATTTTGCCGTAGCTTGCGCCACGGCGTTCAGGTCCGTGATACGGGGTGGAGCCAAAATATCGCCCGAGGGCGGGACCCTCGATCTTTTGGTCTTACCCGTCTCAGGCAGGAAATTAAGGGACCGGATGGACCCACCCACCGTCTTGGACGAAACGAAATAAAGCGCACGACGAATCGCACGCTTTATTCCGTAGCTCTCTTTAGGGCAGATGGCCGGGGTTTCCAAGGCCTAAATTGGCCCATTCCTCAAGCCGGTAGACAATAGCCGAAAACCCGAACAGGATCGACGGATGATCGATCTGAAATCCATTTCAAAGCCGCAGTTCCTGTTCCGGCAGATTTCCCGTCAATTGTGGGTTCGCACCAGCCTGATCGCCGCGTTGGCCGTGGTCAGCGCGGGAGTTGGCACCTACCTGGGCGGCTTTGTCCCGGATTTTCTTGCACAACGGCTGAGCGCCGAGGCGGTAGCAAAGATTCTTGCTATTCTCGCATCGTCGATGCTGGCCGTTACGACATTCTCACTTTCGATCATGGTCGCGGCGCAGCGATGGGCCTCGAACCAGTCGTCACCGCGCGCGCAGCAGGTGATCGAAGAAGACAGTGTTTCGCAGAACGTGCTGGCGACCTTTCTCGGCGCTTTCATCTTCGCCCTCGTGTCGTTGATCCTGGTTGAAACCGGGGTCTACACCCAGCAATCCATTGCCGTAGCGCTGGCGTTCACGCTTGTGGTCATCTTCCTCGTGACGCTGGCCCTGCTGCTGTGGATCGACCAGTTGCCCAGCTACGGCAGTATTTCCGAAACAGCACGGAAGATCGAACAGAACGCAACGGACACGATCACCCGATCCATCGAACTCCCTTGCCTTGGCGCCTTGCCCTACCAAGCCTCCGATGACATTCCGCCGGCCAGTCACGAGGTTAGGGCAAGTGCCACCGGGAACGTGCGGCACGTGGATGTGGGAATGCTGAATTCCTGCGCCGAGGAAAACGACAGCGAGATATGGATCATTGCGCTGCCGGGGCAGTTCGTCATCGAAGGCGAACCGTTGGCCAAGACCACCAAGGAAATTGACAGCAAGACCATTCAGGAAGCCTTTGTGATCGGAACCGAGCGCAGTTTTGACCAGGATCCGCGCTTTGGCATTCAAACCCTGTCGGAAATCGCCCAACGCGCGCTGTCGCCCGGGATCAATGATCCGATGACGGCGATCCAGATGGTCGAGAGACTACTGCGAGTTCTTTTGCCGCTTGGCGCAAGGCGCCTTCACACCGACGAGCCGCGCTTCCCGAGAATCCACGCGCCTGCGATCCCAACGGATCTGTATCTGCGCGACGCCTATGCGGCCATTTCTAGAGATGCAGGCGACAAGGTCGAGGTGCACGAAGCTCTTCTGAACGCATTGACGCGGCTGGCACAATCGCAAGATGCCGCCATGGTGAAGGCGGCCCAAGAGGCCGCCGACCAGGCGCTGTCCATTGCAGAACGCGACCTCAGGCTCGAGGCTGACAAGGCGCGCGTCCGTGAGGTGTCCCATCAGGTTTTCGGCGGTCATGCCGGCTGAAGCACCCTCGGAGAAATGAAAAACCCCGGGCAGCAGGGCCACCCGGGGTTCGAAATTCCGTCGGAACGTGTCGGCTTATTCAGCCGCAGCCTCTGCGACGTCCACGGTCACGCCGGGGCCCATGGTCGAACTCAGCGCGATTTTCTTCATGTAGGTGCCTTTGGCGCCCGAAGGCTTGGCCTTGGCCACGGCCGAAATGAAGGCGCGGACGTTCTCGGCCAGCTTGGCTTCGTCGAACGAGGCTTTGCCGACACCGGCATGCACGACGCCGCCTTTTTCCGCCTTGAACTGAACTTCACCGCCCTTGGCTGCTTCCACGGCCGCTTTCACGTCCATGGTCACGGTGCCGACCTTTGGGTTCGGCATCAGGTTGCGGGGGCCCAGGATCTTACCCAGACGACCGACGATCGGCATCATGTCCGGGGTCGCGATGCAACGGTCAAAGTCGATGTTGCCAGCCTGGATGCTTTCCATCAGGTCCTCGGCGCCGACGATGTCCGCACCGGCCTCTTTCGCCTCGTCGGCCTTGGGGCCACGGGCGAAAACGGCAACGCGCATGTCCTTGCCGGTGCCGTTCGGCAGACCGACGACGCCGCGCACCATCTGGTCGGCGTGGCGGGTGTCGACACCCAGGTTCATGGCGATTTCGATGGTTTCGTCGAACTTCGCGGTCGCGTTGGCCTTGACCAGTTTGACAGCTTCCTCGACCGACAGGTTTTCCTTGCCGGCGACGGCTTCGCGCGCTGCGCGGGTACGTTTACCGAGTTTTGCCATCTTATTTCACCTCGATGCCCATGGAACGGGCCGAGCCCAGGATGATCTTCATTGCGCCTTCGATGTCGGTCGCGTTCAGATCCTTCATTTTGGCTTCGGCGATTTCGCGCACCTGCTTGGTGGTCACGGTTGCCACGGTCTCACGACCGGGGTTCTCCGCACCTTTCGGGCGGTTGCGCTTGCCGACCGGCTTCAGACCGGCCGCCTTCTTCAGGTAGTAAGACGCGGGCGGCGTCTTGATGTCCATGGTGAAGGACTTGTCCTGATAGTAGGTGATCACGGTCGGGCACGGAGCGCCGGGCTCCATGTCTGCGGTCTTGGCGTTGAACGCCTTGCAGAATTCCATGATGTTGATGCCGCGCTGACCCAGCGCCGGACCAACCGGCGGCGACGGGTTCGCCTGACCTGCAGGAACCTGCAGCTTCATCGTACCAGCAAGCTTCTTGGCCATTTGGTTTTCCTTTCAACGTAGGTGAAACGCGTTTCACCCGGTTTGTGTTGCGTGGTCCGATCCGGAATCGCGATCCCTGCGATCTCCCACGAGAGAATCTCGCCCGAAGACGATAGAGGCGGCGTTTACAGCGGAACGGAGGGGTTGGCAAGGGGCTGCCGATAGGAGCTTAACACGGGCCCGCCTGCCCCGCATGCGCCTCGGCACTTCGGCGACGAAGCCTTAGAGTTTCACGTTGTGTTTGCTGAAGAACGCCCGCATCCGGCTGTCGAGAAAGCCTCTGCCCGTCGCAATCTGCATGAGCTCGAACGCACAGCCGTTGTTGACCTCGACCGCAACCGGCCCATCGTCCGTCAGTGCGATATCAGTCGACCCAAAGTGGTTCGCCGCATGCAGAAACGCGATCTTCCGATTCAATTCCCTCAAATCGTCCCAGAACGGCAGCGTTTCACCGACAAGTTTGCGCTCCGAGTCCGGCAGCGCATCCAACGCGACACGGCGGCCATTTTCCACGGCCGCCAGGCCCTTCACTTCTCCGGTCTCCGGGTCGAGGTTGCACAACAAGTTGCCCGGACGCCAGAAATTGTCGGCGATATTGCCTGCCATGGGCAGCTTGAGCATCGCAAACGGCACGGAAAGCTGATTGTCGTCGATGAGGTTCAGGCAACGCACGGTTGCGATCGCATCGGTGATGCCATCGAAGAACCTGTGCGGCTTGAGACAGTCCTGAAAGATGTAGGGGATCTCACCAAGGACCGAGTCGGCGAACGCGTCGAATGTCTGCGGGTCATGGCCATCCGCGATGACATGCGTGTCGGTATGCGCCGATATTCGCATGGCGCCGGCGCTCCACATGCCACCGATGGGCTTCGCAAAGACAGGGGCCGGCCCCCGGGCCGACAGGAAGGACTTCAGGTCTGCGCCGCTCGTCAGCTTCGGCGTATTGCCGAAATGGCGGACGCTGCGGTCAAAAACGGCCAGTGTCTTGGGGGTCGGCACGCCGTTATGTTCGAGAAAACAGGCGGACAGCCATTTGTCTTCGGTCAACGCCCACCACTGTGCGTCATTGCAGGCATTGACGAGCGGCCAGTGAATGTGGGCGG
>NZ_JBXWRV010000028.1:0-18618 GCF_059613065.1 Ruegeria sp. BHSC026
GGCGCGCCATCTGCGCATCCGTCAGCCAGAAAAGATCAGACATGTTCTCCGCTCGGTTTTCGAACCGTGAATCACGCCCCTACGCGGAAATCAATGGGTCCTGACCCTAAAGACGACATTGCCCTCGATACGGCCTGGGTCTTCGACACGCAGGTGGTTCGGATCTGTGAACATCGCCCTGACAGCATTTCGGATCTCGTTGGGCGAAGCGGAGAGCGGAATGGCGTTGCCTCCGGATTTCGACATCTTTGCCTTGCCGTCGACCCCGGGCAACCGGCCCGCCTTGGGGATGATCGCCCGCGCTTCCGGCAACACGGGGCGACCTGCGGTTGCGTTTATGCGCCGCACGATCTCGTTCGTTTGCTCGATTAGCGGAGCCTGATCCTCGCCGACCGGAACGACTGTCGCCTTGAAGCCCGTGATATCCGCCGCCTGTGCTGCCGGATAACACAGAAACCCGACAGGAATATCGCGCCCGAACCCGCGCGCGCGGATTTCGTCCTTGATCGTCGGATTCCGTTCAAGCCGCGCCACCGTGACGAAATTCAGGTAGAGCATCGACAGTTCGGCCAGCGCCGGAAGATGCGATTGCAGGCAGATCGTAGTTCGCGATGGATCAATGCCCACGGCAAGATAATCCAGCGCAACCTCCATCACGCTGCGACGCACCTTCTCCCGGTCATGGGTGTTGTCGGTTAGGGCTTGGGTATCCGCCAGCAGCAGAAATTGTTCATGGCTGCCCTGATAGCGCAGCCGATTGGCAAGCGAGCCTGCATAGTGCCCAATGTGAAGCGGTCCCGTGGTGCGGTCGCCTGTCAGAATGGTTGGTTTGTTCATTTGCGTCTTCTCTTGAAACGAGAGGCCGCGCATCGGGAGGCTCGGAAAACAAAAGGCCGCCCATGCGGCGGCCTCGGAATACGTTTGGTCATCCGGCCACCCTGTCAGGAGGCCAGCCACCAAGTCATTGCGATGATCGTAGAGTTTTCCACAGAACACTAGCTATCGTCTGTGAGATTACTCGTCAATCAAATGGAGGAAAGGGCTCGAAACTGACCTCGGATGGGGCGGGACGGGCCCGATCGCGGTCGATATGTGGGGCAAGGACGGCCCAAACCGGACCTTCATCCTGATGCCAAACGCCCCAGCGCAGCTTGCGCATTTCTTCCGCGCGTTAAAACGGTGCTAGGCCGCATACTGCGCGCGGGAACTTGGTGCCGGGCGAGTTTTCGGTCCGACTAAAGCCAGCTTGGGAAGTCGCAAATTCCCCAGACAAAGATTGAGTGTAGCCTAGCCCAAATGATCAGCCGCACTTGAGTGGTTCAGTTTTGGGTCAGCAGGTCACGCGGGCAACAAGACTGACAGAATTGCGCCAAAATCCGAACAAGTGAATCCCGCAGGGAACACAACCAATCTCATTGGAAAATATACAATAAATTCAGATAACTTGCGCCGAGCACTTTCCACTTTCGCCTGCCGGCGGAACCTGTACAACCACCGCCGAAAAAACTTCGTGGAGGTGGAAAAAATGCTGAATTTCCTGTCTCGCCCAATGGTCCGTCTGGTTGAGCGTTACTTGCCGGATCCGTTTGTATTCGTGCTCGTTCTCACTCTCGTAGCTGGGCTTGCTGCTGTGCTGACACAAGGCACCGGGCCGCTTGAGGTCGTCACCATCTGGGGTGACGGGTTCTGGTCGCTGCTGACCTTTTCAATGCAGATGCTCCTGGTGCTGGTCACCGGCTACATGATGGCCTCGACGCCGCTCGTCCGCCGCGGGCTTTCGGCACTCGCGCGGCTGGCCAGCAGTCCGGGCAGCGCGATCGTTCTGGTCAGCCTCGTGTCGCTTGCGGCCTCGTGGCTCAACTGGGGCTTCGGCCTTGTCGTCGGCGCATTGTTCGCGCGCGAACTGGCCAGGTCCGTCCGCGTCGACTACCGTTTGCTTGTCGCGTCGGCCTATTCCGGATTTATCGTCTGGCACGGTGGCCTCGCCGGTTCAATCCCGCTGTCTATCGCAACTGACGGCCACCCGTTCGCGGACATAACCGGCATCATTTCAACGTCCGAAACGATCTTCTCGACCTACAACCTTGCCATCGTCGTCGCCTTGTTCATCGTAGTGCCGCTGATCAATCGCGCGATGCTGCCCCGAGAGGATGAGTCCGTCTATGTCGATCCGGGGCTGCTGGCTGATGATGACGCCGGAGAACGCACAGTCGAGACTCCGGCGGATCGCATGGAAAACAGTATTGTGCTGTCCATGTTGATCGGCGCAGCCGGCCTTGCCTGGCTGTTCCAGTATTTTGCCGCCGGCAACGGCCTGTCACTGAATGTCATCAACTTCCTGTTTCTGACCTTGGCCATCATCCTGCACGGCAACCCGCGAAACCTGTTGAACGCGCTCAGCGAGGCAGTCCGTGGTGGTGCGGGGATCGTGATCCAGTTCCCGTTCTATGCAGGCATCATGGCGATCATGGTTAAGTCCGGGACTTGCCGTCAGCATCTCCGAAGCGCTGGTGGGTTTGGCAAGTGCGACCTCGCTGCCTTTTTGGTCCTTTTTGTCAGCCGGCATCGTGAACTTCTTCGTTCCTTCCGGGGGCGGCCAATGGGCTGTGCAGGCACCGGTCATCCTGCCTGCGGCCGAGGCTTTGGGAGCCGACATTGCGCGTACGTCGATGGCGGTTGCCTGGGGCGACGCATGGACAAACATGGTCCAGCCATTCTGGGCCCTTCCGATCCTCGGGATCGCCGGATTGCGGGCCAAGGACATCATGGGCTTTTGTGTGGTGCACCTTATCCTGTCGGGCGTGATTATCGCGGCTGGCCTAACGTTCATCTGACGCCATGGGTCGTAGCGCCTCTCACAACCGGCGCATCACATTTACGCGTGGCCGCTCCAGTGTCGGCCACGCGATCCGGGCGCAAGAAGCGCAATAGCCTTCACCTCGACAGGGTTCCGAGACGCCCGGAACAACAGCGCGATTGCGTCGAACAAGGGGTCACTTCGGTGGCATTCATGGGTTCGTTCTTGGTTTCGGTAGATTGGTCCCCGCCGGTCTCTTCATATAGGCTGCGTACGGCGCCGATGGCGATCTGTATAACCAGCGCTTTAAAAAAATGTAGAGGGTGGCCTCTATCACGTCGGCCCCGACCGGCTGCGACTGGCTGAAGATCAACTAGGCACCTGCCTCTTTGAGGATTGCCCGCACGCCGAGCCCCTGTGGGAGCGTGTCCGGTTGCTCAGGTATTCGCTCAATACGCAAAATTATACGGCGCAACCCCTTCAAGACATTCGAGCGACTGGGGTGGTGCTGTCCGAATGCTATAGAATTCCGCATCTGGCAATCTTGACGTCAGACCGAAATGCAGCCCACTCTGGCACAACTGAACCGTGTTGCGAGAACCGGGCCAAAAACTAGATTCGAAAGGGCCGCAGACCGAAATGAATCCGAAAGTTTCCGTCGTGCATGTCGACGATGACCCGGACATTCTTTCGATTACACGCATGTCCCTTGAGGTGGTCGGGAATTTCGAAGTCGCGCAATTTGACTCGGGCAAGGCACTTCTGGACAACCTGGAGGGATTGGAACCGGATGCGTTCCTACTTGATGTGATGATGCCTGAAATGGACGGTCTGGAGCTTTTGGAAGAACTTCGAAAGCTGGATGTGTATAAGGATACACCCGCTGTTTTCATGACAGCCAAAGCGGAATCTACATTCCGGGACGAACTGGTTGGCCTTCGTTCAGTGGATTGCATCACCAAACCCTTTGACCCCATAAGCTTGCCCGACCGGCTAATGGCCATTCTGCGCAAATGAGCGACCGCCAACCCGGCTGTGCCCATGTCCTTGGTGACCGCGGCCAATAATCTTGATGTGGCGCCTTGAGTTGCGCCTTGATGAGAATCCGCCAGTGGATTCGATCTGTGCAACGCAAGTTTTTTTGAGCAGGAGATTGCTCTATGTTGCGTCATTATTTTGGGTATATAATCTCAGCAGGATTCAACCCATGCGGGATTTGAAGTAGGTTCTACCGAGAGAAGGGTACACAGATTGGCGAGCAAGGGAAGCGCCGTTTGACAGTGTCTACATCGTCAGGCAGTAACGCTGTTGCAAGCGATCAGCCAAGTCTGCTCGTTCGGCGTATGCGAGACTATTGCCGGGTTGGCGTTGATCTGGTCTGGCAACGACAGATTATATATGTCTCAGCGCTGGGGCTTGCGGCCTATTACTACGATGCCCGGTTCGCCGGCATCTTGGCTCTGATCGTCGTGATGTCGGAGATCTATGATTTTTGGACCTTCAAGAAAGTGCTCAGCCTTGATCCTCAGGATCACTCCGCTGCACGTGCGATGCTGCCTTTTCTGTATGCGGGGGCGTTGATCAACACCTGTATCATCGTCAGCTATTCTGTCGGCATCGCGATTATTCAAGGACCAACAACACATTTCATGGCGTTGTTTTTCCTGTTTTCTGGCGCACTGTTCGCGGCCATGCACAGTCACCAATTGTTGCCTGTCCTTGTCATCCGACTGTTGATATTCACGGCGGCTTTTCTGTTCATTCCCCTGCGAGACATCGTACTGACCGGTGCACCGATCAACTCTGAATTGTGGGCACAGTTTTTCACCAGCATCTTTGTGCTGACTTTTGTACTGGACAGTTCCCGCAGCTACCTGAAATTCTACAGGGCCCGGATCGCCCAAATGAACCTTCTGCGCGAAGAGCATGAGAAATCGCGGATCGCTTACAAGGCCAAAACCGAATTTGTTTCAACGATGAGCCATGAATTGCGCACGCCGTTGACCTCGATCAAGGGGTCCGTTGACCTGGCGGCCTCCGGGAAACTTGGACCGGTGCCGGATAAAATCGGATTCGTTCTCGAGGTGGCGCAGCGAAATTGTGATCGGCTGCTGACGTTGATCAATGAAATCCTCGATCTTCAACGAGTTGAAGCAGGGAAAATGAAGTTCTCGTTCGAAACGGCTGACCTTGTGCAACTGGTTGCTGCTGCCATTTCCGAGAACCGACCCTACGCAGAAAATCTAGGCGTATCCATAAAGGCGCATCTGCCCAAACGTTCAATTTCGGTGAACGTTGACACGGCCCGGCTGCAGCAGGTCTTTTCTAATATACTGTCAAACGCAGCAAAATTTTCGCCGCCAGACAGCGACGTGCTGGTTTCGGTGAAAGACGGCGATAGTTCGGTCCGTGTTCTGTTCCGTGACCACGGTATAGGCTTGTCTGAAGAAGACCGTGAAACGGTCTTTGATCATTTCAGCCAGATCGATTCCTCGGATACGCGCAAGATCGGGGGTACGGGATTGGGGATGAATATTTCCATGCGGATTATGGAAGCGCTGGGTGGTACGATCAATTATGAAAAGAACTCCGGCCCCGGGACGACTTTCATTGTCGAGTTACCGAAAGCAACGGATGCTGGCTCCAAATCGAATATCGGCTGATCGACTCGCCTTGACCCAACAGCTGTTCCTCAGACGAAATTCAGGTCGAGCGCGAGAAATGTTCGATCCAGAGCGACTTCACCTGAGGGGCAAGTGTCAGGGGATCGAATGGTTTACGGATATGGCCAATCACACCCAGCGCATCAGAATTGTCGGTCCGGTTGGCGGCTACGCTGCCTGTCATGAAAACAGCCAGATGATCCGACGACTCTAGCTGCGCCCGAAGTGTAGACAAGAGCGTGATGCCATCCATATCCGGCATCATCACGTCCAACAACAACAAGTCCGGCCTAATCCTGCCGATATCCACAAGTGTCTCCGCACCCGAGCGGCACTGGTAAACGCAAAGCTCTCCGTCAAGCTCGAAACCCATTCTGGCCAAATCCAGAATGTCATCATCATCGTCTACATGCAGGATCGTCTTCAGTTCGCGCATTTGGATATTCTTGTCGTCTTGATGTCTTCAGCTCTGCGCATGCGCGCAGCCGTCAGTGCGTTCGGTTTCTTTCGCATCTGGCGCTTCAATGCAGGGCAGCTCAACGGTGAACACGCTACCTTCTCCGGGCGTGCTGCGAACATCGATCTGGCCACCGTGTAGTTTCACGAAACTGTTGCTGATGGCCAGCCCCAAACCTGTGCCCGCGTGATTGCGGCGCGAAGAGGTATCGACCTGGGCAAAGCGGTCGAATATCAACGCTTTTTGATCATCCGGAATGCCAGGGCCGGTATCCTGAATGGTCACATAAGCCCGGTCCGCCATTTTGGTCATGGATACGGAAACGAAGCCGGAATCCGTGAACTTCAATGCATTCGAGAGCAAATTCAGGAAAACTTGCCTTAGTCGCAACTCGTCGCCATCCACCCAGACTTCGCAGAGGGATACTCGCAGCTCTATGCCCTTTTCCTGGGCCTTCTGCCGCAAGTCTTCGGTCAGCAGCGACAACAACTCTTCCAGATTCAAATGGCGGCAATCCAGCTCAACGCTGTCCTCACTGACTACGGCCCAATCGAGTACTGAATTGATCAGGTCAAGAAGATGTTTCCCCGACCGTTCAGCCTTGGATGCATAGTTTTGCACCTCCTTCGAGAACGCCTCCAGCATGGGCAGCGTCTCCGCATCGTTGCCCAAGCTGGACCGCAACTTTTTGTAGGCAGGAAGCACATTGTTGCTCTTCAGGAAGGACAGGTACCCCAAAATGACGGACAAGGGTGTCCTGAACTCGTGACTGATATTGTTGAGAAAGTCCGATTTGGCTTGGTTTGCGGTTTCGGCGGCGCGTTGTGCGTTTTTCAATTGGGTGACGTCAACGCGGAAGCCAACCGTTTCGCCGCCACGGGTCTTGGCCTCGGCAACCTGAAGCCAACGCCCGTCGCTCATCTGCTGTTCGAACGGTCCATCGGGGTTCGCGTGGCGTCTGATGCGTTGGGCGATCCATTGCTCTTCTCGCCCGACCGCCTCGACATAGATGCCCCGTTCGACACCGGCGCGTATGATGTCTTCAAACTTGGCGCCAGGCTTAATCACATCGGCGATTTCCTTATAATATGACAGAAACTCATCATTGCACATGAACAAGCGGTCATTCTCATCATATATGACAAATCCGTCCTTTATTGATTCGATCGCAGTCAGCAGTTGCCTGCGCGCCTGCGAACGTTCCTTGATGAGCCGCCGCGCGTAGTTGACGCCGAACATCCCGATAGAAGCCAAGACCAGGATAAGGGTAGCGACGATCTGCCGACCCTGTGTCGGCGCGCTCCAGCCGCCAACCGGGGCAAGCCCATATTGAAGCGAAATCTCACCCAGCGAAATGTCCGAGCGAACCGGATCATGGTCCCACACGGACGGATCCCCAAAAACGTGCTCCACGGTTTCACCATCCGCTCGGACTTTCCGGATCGCGCTTTGTCTCAGCGGCTGGTTGCCAGAAATTCCGATGTCACTCAGGAAATTCTCGAAATCGACCACGACCGAGTAAACCTCGTTCACACCCGCAACCGGGGCAATGCGAAAGATCAGGCCACGCCCGCCTTGAATCAAGTCGACTGGGCCGGCGACCACAAATGCTCCGGTCGCGATCGTTTGATCATAGGCTTTTTTTGTTTCCGGATCGTTTTCGAAATCAACGCCCAGAACATCGCTGTTGGGCGCGACTGGGAACACATCGGTCACAACGTAGTTCTGGGCTCGGGCAATATTGATGATGCTCGGGTTGTCGCGCACAAGAAAGTCGGCAAACGATGCGAATTCGTCCCGTGCCAGCGCGCGCTCGTCAGACAACGCGGCCGCCAGCGCATTGACGACCAGACCATATGCTCGCAACCGTTCTTCGGCGCGGACCTCTGCCATTTCGACAAGTTGAAGCCAGGAGTTTCGTTGCGCTTCTCGGGCCGCTGACATGTAGGCACGATCCAGAATGAACCAGGACACGACAGCGAGCAAAATGATGCCGGTATAGATAGCGGTTAGAACGCGCAACTGCCTTCGCGACGAGCCCTTGTATCCTGATGCTGGTATCATGTGCCGAATATCCTATATTTTCGAATGCGTCGTAATGAATGGCCCGCAGCCCAATTTGCGCGGCTTCACTCATCGTGCTGTTTGCCGTCCAATTGGTCCTCCATCAGGTTCATGAGATCTTCCAACGAACGTTCCAATTCACCCCGCTCCAACTCTCCGTCGCATAGGGATTCATCGATTTCCGCCGCGCGTCTTCCGATCTTCGGAAACCCGAACGATGCTGCCACACCTGCCAGCTTGTGACATTCGTTTTTGATTGCCGCCAAAGCCGCAGCATCGTTTCCTACGGTGCGCAACTCAATGCTCAATTGATCGAGCAGCAAGATGCGTGCAGGAAGCCCGTCGAGAAATCTCTGCCTCAACTGCTGCAGCCTGCGCTGATACTCTGGCGAGGTCGTGGGCGACGAAGTCATGCGTCACGCAGTGGTTGATTTTAATACATAGGAATTGGGATTGCCGATGCCTCCTGTCCGGCCGGATTTGCCCTTGGCACCCGCTATAGCCGCGTCCAACAGCTCATCCGGTGCACTGAGTGAAAAAAGATTGCGAAACACAGGGCGGCCGACCTGCACCATCGGGGGCACCTCTCCGGCGCTCCGGTACCATTCGGCAAGCTCCTGCAGTTTCTGATCCAGCTGGTCTTCGAATGATTCCGCGTCAAACCCTTTCGCGCGGGGCAGCAAGACAACATAGTCGCCTTCACCGGCGTAAGACATCAGGTGTTCAGCGGTGCTGAAGCTCTCCGTTATTGTTTCGGCGACATCCTGCAGCGTATCCATTTGGCCGCTATGATCCTTGCCCTGAAATACCTCGGGCAGATTGGCGATATGGATACCCACCGCGATAAAGCTATTGATCCGAAGCGAACCAAGCTTGAGCACGTAGTTCTGCATCGCCAGGTAATCGATGCAGTTTGGAATTTCCGCCAGGCTGACTGGATCGAGAGGGTCAGGCGCGCTGTTGCTGGGGGCGTTCCGGTTCTGCTTTTGCGCGGCCAGCGCCTGCACCATACGCATGCGCCCTTGCAATTCGCGTCGTTGCAAGGGTTTGTTCAAATAATCCGTAGCCCCTTTGGCGAATGCACCGTCGACATGATCGAGAGCGGAGCTGGCGCTGACCATGATTACTGGTGCTCCGCCTGCGGCCGGGTTGGTAGTGATCCTTTCACACAGTTCAACTCCGTTCATACCCGGCATCTCGACGTCGAGGAGGAAGCAATCATAGGGCGTTTCGGCCGACGCAATGCGGTCCAGTGCAGCCGGACCGGAAAAGGCAACATCAACATCGTCAAGACCCAATGCCGAGAGCTCCAGGGTCATCAACTCGGTAAAGGTGGGGTCGTCGTCGACAACGAGTACTTTCATTGTATCGCCTCGGCCAATAGGGTTTGCATTCTTTATAGTTGCGATCAGCCTTCGAGTTCAATTCAGAGTTTAAGTCCGGGAACATTGGTTTCGCACGTTGTGCGTGACTCACAGTTCGGAGGAACGAGCGGTGACATGAGTTATCTTTCCTGGATGAAATTGCGCTCAGACAACAGCAACCAAGCTATTTGATCAAGAACTAGAGTAAGGATACATCTGTAACGAAATTTTGCAGATGCCGCTTCTAACCCAATGTTGCCGCAATAGTTCAGGGCAGTGCCAAACAAATTGGGCTTAGACGGAGTTGCGTCGGCGTAAAACGCAATCGAGGCAATCTACGGACATCTAAACACTTCCGGCCCTGAGCCGCCATTCGTCGCACTTCAGGGTTTCTGCAGTCGCAGCCCCTATTGCGGACATTCGCTGCGAGTGCCTGTTAAAGTAGTCGGCAAAGCGGACATAGCTGCCGTTGAGATCAGCTTTTCCAATGGTGGCTTTAGCCATGCTGCGGACCTTCGATGTGCCGTTTTGTCGAACTGTCAACAGCTTGCAGAACTCTTGATGCCGCGCTGCTGCATTAGCGGGAATTTTGCAGGTCCGCTCAACGGTGAACCTGTCTGAACTGAGCCAAACGGCGCAATACATCTCAAAAAAAACTAAACACCGCGAAGCCATCTTGTTTTTACGAAGCGCCTTTATGTGTTGGTTCCCCTGATTGCGTCGCAGACCGCGTCCGTCACCTCTTGCGTATTTGACTGACCGCCGACATCGGGTGTCATGACACCGTCCAAGCACACTTTCTCCACGGCCCGCATGAGTCTTTGCGCTGCATCCGCTTCGCCAAGATGTTCAAGCATTTGGGCCCCTGTCCAGAATGTTGCCACAGGGTTGGCAATGCCTTTTCCAGTGATGTCGAATGCAGATCCATGGATCGGTTCGAACATGGAAGGGTATCGCCGCTCCGGGTCGATGTTGGCCGTTGGGGCAACACCCAAAGACCCGGCGAGCGCTCCTGCAAGATCAGACAAAATGTCAGCATGCAAGTTCGTCGCGACGATTGTGTCCAAGCTTTGAGGCGATTTCACCATCCGCACGGTCATCGCGTCGACAAGCATCTTGTCCCAGGTTACATCAGGAAAGTCCTTTGATACTTCTTCGGCGATCTCGTCCCACATGACCATACCATGGCGCTGAGCATTTGATTTGGTCACCACCGTGAGAAGCTTTCGTGGGCGAGACTGGGCCAGTTTGAATGCATAACGCATGATGCGAGTAACACCGACCCGTGTGAAAACCGCGACCTCTGTTCCAACCTCTTCCGGAAGACCCCGATGCGCGCGTCCACCCATCCCAGCATACTCGCCTTCGGAGTTTTCGCGCACGATCACCCAATCCAGGTCCCCGGGCCCGACATTCGCCAAAGGGGCCTGGATGCCAGGTAAAATACGAGTTGGGCGTACGTTCGCGTACTGATCGAAACCCTGACATATCGGCAAGCGCAGCCCCCAAAGCGTCAAGTGATCGGGCACATCAGGCGCGCCAACTGCCCCGAAAAAGATCGCGTCAAAGGCTTTGAGCATCTCCGTCCCATCTTCGGGCATCAACGCACCTTCACGCTTGTAGCGTTCCGAGCCCCAATCAAAATGAGCAAACTCAAGCTGAAAGCTCCCATCCCGCTTGGCAAGCGCTTCAAGGGCCTGGACACCTGCCGCAATGACTTCCGGTCCAATCCCATCAGCGGGAATAGCAGCAATTTTGTAGGTCTTCATGTTGTTCCCCTTTGGACGCATTGTCATTTGGCAGGCTGAGCGATGAGCCAGTTTCGGATGTATCTGTGTTTGATGGACCCCAAGCAATCGTAGCTGTATCATATAAAAAAATGATATAATGGGACCGCGATGGAACTGCGCCAACTTCGATGTCTGATTGCCGTGGCCGAAACACAGCACTTCGGCCGGGCTGCCCAGAAACTTGGCATGCTCCCGGCCTCGTTCGGCAGGCATATCAAACTTCTGGAAGAGGGGCTGGGCGGGCAACTTCTTGTCAGAACCACACGACATGTGGCGTTGACAGACGCGGGGCGCGAGTTTGTTGCCCAGGCCCGCAAACTGGTGGAACAAGCCGATCAGATGGAGCGCACTTTTCGTGAAGGCACGCACGGAAAGTCGCGCATTCTTCGGATCGGCGCAATTGACAGCGCCGCCGCTGGGCTGATGCCGCAACTGCTGCCGAAAGTTCGCGAAGATTATCCCGAGATCGACGTTGAACTCTTGGAGCAAAAAACAATTCGTCTTTTGCCGAGACTGCTATCGGGCCGCTTGGACATCGCGATTGTTCGCCCCCCGGACGCGCCGGACAGTCGTCTGGAATTCATGCCGCTTTTCTCGGAAACAGCTGTTGTTGCCATGCCAGAGGACCATCCCTTGGCAACGCGCGGCACGGTGAATGTGGCGGATCTAGCAGATGAACCCCTGATTGTCCCTGATCGGGGCTCACGGCCTCACAGCCATGACTTGACGATCAAGGTGTTTCTCGAGGCGGGGTACACAGCCCGGATCGCTCAGATCGCTGAAGAAAAGCAAACGATCGTCAGTCTGGTCAGCACGGGCGTTGGACTCGCGATCGTCCCGAGATGGGCGTCCCGCCTCGCGGTTGGGGGCGTTAGTTTTGTCGAACTGAACGAGCCGACTGATATTGCGAAACAGAGCCTTGCGCTAACGGCAGTTTGGCTCAAGGAAACGCGCCACGAAGCCCGAGACGCCTTCTTGCGGGTTCTGGACGAGAATTTGCTGCAGTTGTCGCGAACGGCCTAAGGTAAATTATATCAATATTTTGTATAACCAGCGACGCGTCCAAGGCTCTGGTGTCAAACAAAACGGACGTAATACAACCTTCTAAATAAATCGAAACTCGCAGCATGAGCACTATTTCTGCTGCACAAGTTCAGAACTCGGGAGGAAACACATGAGTTTTAGACATCTGACGGGCGCTGCAGTTGCCGCGACGATTACCTTGGTGGCTGCAGGCAGCGTTTCGGCACAGGACCGCACAGGCTGGCCGGAAAACTTCACCGTTGGGACAGGCTCCCAAGGTGGTACCTATTTCGGATATGGATCCGGTTGGGCCGGTATCGTCTCCGAGGCGACCGGAGTTCCGGGCGGTGCAGAAGTCACAGGCGGACCGATGCAGAACATGTCGCTTGTTCATGCAGGCGATCTGGCCTTCGGTATGACCACTATGGGGCCCGCCGCCGAATCCATTGCCGGGAACAACCCAATCGCGCCGGGTCTTCAAATGACGGGCGCCTGCGCCATGTTCCCGATGTACCAGACGCCTTTCTCGATCACCGCACTTTCGTCTTCGGGTATCGAAAGCGTCGCTGACATTCCGGCCGGGGCGAAAATCGGCTTTGGCCCGGCAGGTTCGACTTCGGACACGTACTTCCCGCGTATGATGGAAGAGCTGGGCGTGGATTTTGAACGCCGCAATGGTGGCTGGTCCGATCTGGGTGGACAGTTGCAGGACGGTCTGCTTGACGTGATCGCCTTTGCCGCTGGCGTTCCAGTCCCTGCCGTGTCGCAGCTCGAAGTGCAAACCGATGTCAACATCATCGAGTTCACTGAGGAAGAGCAGGCGAAAATTACCGCCGCGTTCCCGGTGGCCCAGTTCGATATCGCAGCCAACACTTACACATCGCTCGATGCGCCGGCGCGCTCCGTGTCGATGTGGAACTTCGCAATCGCAAACTGCGATCTTCCCGAAAGCTTCGTTTTCGAGGTCGTGAATGCGGTTATGTCCGACAACGAACGGATGGTCGCCACGCACAAGGCGGCACGTTCGACGCTGCCTGAGTTCTGGGACCGCAACAGTGTGATGAAATGGCATCCCGGTGCCGCAAAGTGGTTCATGGAAAACGCGGGCGCTGACATCCCGGCGGATATGATCCACGGCGGCTAAGTACTTTTGCCACTGAGGCAAGTCTAGACAAGCGACTCCGCGCTCTTTTCAGAGCGCGGATACTTTGTGGGCATTCGGACACGCGGGGACAGAACGATGACGCAGCAAGACACGGCTAAAGATGACGATCACCTGATTGCAGATGGGGTGGACGAAGAGCCCATCGAAGCAAACCGTCGTCTGTTTGAAGGCCGTGGTCTTTTCATCGTTGCTGCGGTGGCCACTCTGTACGCCGCTCTGCACATGATCGCCTTGAACGGCGTTTCGTTATCGAACCTCATTGCTTTGCCTACGACTATTCAAGCAGAGCGCGCCGATGCCGCCGCAGATGCGGCATTTGACGATTTGCGTGCAACACTTGGGCCAGCCGGAGAGGCGTTCGAAGGGAATTCGGTGCGCCGCCTCAAGGCGCTCGCAGAAGAGACTATGTTAACGGCTGAAAACGCGGACGACATCGCCACCAGCATCGCTGCACTGGATAAAGCACGGGACCAAGCCGCCGCCCTTACGCGTGAGGCGCGAACCGTGCGCACAACGTGGTCCGAGCGGCTATGGTTCTTGCCGCAATTCCCCTTGGAGACATGGAATTTCCGCATCATCCACATCGGTGGGGCCCTGGCGCTCGGTTTCTTGCTGTTCGCCTCTGGCCAATTTGGTACAGGCTTTGCTGCACGTGGATCGGGCTTGCAAATGGTTTCTGCCGCCCTGCTCATCCCGGTTGCCTGGTCAGCCTATACCGTTCTTGGCTTTGCCAATTTCCTGGGGTCGGGCGATGCGGCCGAAGTCGGAGGACGCGTGATCTGGATGTCCTTGCCCGAGGGTAACGAACGCCTGACGGCCTTCCCGGGCTATGCGGGCATATTTGAAGCCGAGATCTGGCAATTCGGTGTGCCGCTCCTCTTGGCAACCTTTGCAGCGATTATTATCGGCTGGATCGATCGGGTTGAGCGCGATCGTTTCGCCATGTCCGACATCGTCTTGGCGCTTTGCGGTCTGGTCGTCGCCGCCTATCTCGTCGTGGTCTACTCCACCGCCGCACGCAACTCGGTGGGAACGGCAGAAGTGCCAATTGGTGTGGCCTTTGCCGCCACCGCGGGCGCGGCACTTATCATGGAATTGACCCGCCGCGTGGCTGGTCTTGCGCTTGTGATCATCACGGGCGTTTTCCTGATCTACACCTTCACCGCCCACCTGTTGCCCGGCATCCTCGCGGTGGAAAACGCCTATAGCTGGCAGCGGTTCTTCGGCCATGTCTATTCCGATGCGGGAATTCTTGGCCCGACAACAGCAGTTTCATCGACCTACATCATCCTGTTCATTATCTTTGCTGCGTTCCTGCAGGCCTCTAAAGTGGGCGATTACTTCGTCAACTTTGCATTTGCCGCGGCGGGGCGCGCGCGGGGCGGTCCCGCGAAAGTTGCCATCTTTGCCTCTGGTCTCATGGGCATGATTAACGGCACGTCGGCGGGCAACGTGGTGGCAACCGGGTCGCTCACGATCCCGCTGATGAAGAAGGTCGGCTATCACAAGAAGACCGCGGGCGCGGTCGAAGCGGCAGCCTCAACCGGCGGGCAGATCATGCCACCGATCATGGGCGCGGGTGCGTTCATCATGGCCGAAATCACGGGGATCCCGTATCAGGAGATCGCGATCGCCGCGATCATTCCGGCGGTGCTCTACTTCGTCTCTGTCTACCTCATGGTCGACTTTGAGGCAGCGAAACTGGGTATGCGGGGTATGCGCGAGGATGAGCTGCCCAAGTTCAACAAGATGGTCCGTCAGGTCTATCTGTTCATCCCGATCATCATCCTGATCTATGCACTGTTTCTCGGCTACTCTGTCATCCGCGCCGGGACGCTCGCCACCGTTGCGGCAGCGGTCGTCAGTTGGCTGACGCCAAACCGTATGGGGCTTCGCGCGATCCTGAAGGCGTTCGAACTTGCAGGCGTCATGTCGATCCAGATCATCGCGGTCTGCGCCTGCGCGGGGATCATCGTCGGCGTCATCAGCCTTACCGGGGTCGGCGCGCGGTTTTCTGCGGTCCTTCTCGATCTCGCCGCCGCATCGCAGCTTCTGGCTTTGTTCTTTGCGATGTGCATCGCAATCCTGCTTGGTATGGGGATGCCCACAACCGCAGCCTATGCCGTTGCCGCAAGCGTGGTGGCGCCGGGCCTTGTGCAACTTGGCATCCCGCAGCTTACGGCACACTTCTTCGTGTTCTATTTCGCCGTTCTCTCCGCAATCACCCCACCCGTGGCATTGGCCAGTTATGCGGCCGCAGGGATATCCGGCGCCAACCCAATGGAAACCTCGGTGGCCTCGTTCAAAATCGGCATCGCCGCTTTCATTGTGCCTTTCATGTTCTTCTACAACTCAGCGCTCCTGATGGATGGCACGGCGCTTGAGATCCTGCGCGCAGGTGTCACCGCCGTCGTCGGTGTGTTCCTGCTATCTAGCGGCGTGCAGGGGTGGTTCGTCGGAGCGCGCTCAGCTTGGTTCATCCGCGGCCTCCTGATCGTCGCCGCTCTGTTCCTGATATCTGGCGGGCTCTTGACCGACCTGATTGGCGTCGGACTGGCTGTTGTGACGTGGTTTGTGCAGCGCCTATTTCATCCAGACCCAGATACGCCTATTCCGGTGAGAGGCGCCGACTAGTGCGTCAACAGAGCCCCTCCGGCCGCTCCTCGTTTACCCGGTCCATGGCATGAGAAGCGTTTGGTGTGCTTAAGTTATGGAGGATGGCCCACAAAAATGACCGAAGTCCAATCGGGCCAGACCAACTGGAAAAACTGGCGAAGTCGTGCAGGTCAAATGAAGTCATTGCATCGCAAAGCACTAACTTTGCTGCCTTGAAAGAACCAAATCGAGTCAGATAACCCAAAGCCGGCCGATCACGCACCAATGTCGACTTCAGAATGCTCAGTGTTGAATTGTTTGGACTGCAGCACTTGGTTGGTATGGGCTCCATGCTGACCTTTGCCGCGCTGGAGGGCCAAGCGCCTGGTCTCCCCTCGCGCGGCGTTGCTACCGACCCTGAGCCGACATCCAGCTTGAGTGGCAATACTGCACTGCAGCTTTGCTGAAGCGGACGTTGATGGCTTCGCGTAGCTTCCTCGGCAAGTAATGTGGTCACTGTCTCGCTGCCACTAGGTCCCAGTTTAACTGACACCCCTCAACGTGCGTCGTTGGTGTGTATATTGTGGGCCGACAGTAAATTCGTCGCCGTCGAGTTCGGGATTGATTGTGGAGGTCGTGAAGATAATCTGGTGGTCGAGTTTCGCTGCTTCCGACGCTTTCACGATAATGTCTTGAAAGTTATGGCTTCTCTTGTCTTCCATGCCCTTGTCCTCGACATTGTCCATGAGGAGGAAGCGCGGATGCAGGAATTCCTCGTCTTCAGTCGCTGCGGCAAGGAGCGCCAGGATGACGGAGTTTTTCACGATCACATTGCTGCTTTCCGCGAAGTTCAAATCGCCGTCCACAAGGATAGAGTTATCCCTGAAATTCACCTCCACCGAGTCCGCGCGCCGAAACTCGTCCTGACGGTCGAGGTCTTGCCGCAAGAAGGTCTTCGCCTTCTCGGAGACGTTGGTCAGCGCGATCCGCCGCCTCCGTGCACTGGCGGCTTCCAGCGCCTTCTGGCGGTCTTTTTTCTTGTCGATCTCGGCCTGTACGGCCGCCTTGCGTGCGATCACATCTTCAAGTTCGCCCGCTCGCTCACGAAGACGCGAAAGCTGGGTCAGTTCCCTGTCGATCTGCCCAGACGTTGATAGCGCTCGGCCACGAAGCTCTCGCGCGGGCCGTTACTGATCTCGTAGCGCACCGTGAATTCTGAGAGCTGCTCCTGATAGTCGGAGCGGAGCCGCCGCAGTTCCTTTTTGGCATGCGCCATTCCGGACTCCTTGTCGTCAAGAAGCTGGCGCGACTCCCTTATCTGGATATCCAGGTCGAGCTTGATCTGGAGATAGCGCGATCGCTCCTGCTCCGGATCGGTCTCGCTGCCACAAAGGACGCAATGGTCGGGATCGCTCGTGCCGTTGAGCGGCGCAAGGCAGGCCGGACAATGCGTAAATTCGATACTGCCGATGATCTCGGATGATCTTTGCGCTTTAGGCAACTTCTCCGAAAGCTCTTCGAGATGGGCGATGAAGTTCGTCAAATCGGCCGCTTCGAGATCATTGGTATAGATTTGCTGCTCGAACTCGGCGATACGACCGCGAACTTTTCGGATATCTGCTGCGGCCCTTTTACTCTCGGCGAGGAAGTCTTTGACCTCCTCGTCATCGATCATCTCGTCAACATTGGCGATCTCCGCGGAAAGGCGGCCGTATTCGGCTTCAAGCTCTTTGAGACGGCCATCGATGCTCTCGACCCGTGCCAACGCCTCCTCTTCCGGTAGCGACTTGAGGAGCGCCTTGTATTGCGCGTCGAGATCATCGAACTGCTTAATCAGTTTCCGGAGTTCGAGCTCGATCTCGTAGGATTCATAGCCGCGGATGCCGCAGACAAGGTCACCGACGGCCTCTCTAATCTCGCCCGAGTCAAAGGACTCGTACCGGAAGAGAAACGAAGCCGGTGTCCGCTGGTCTGCATAGACGAGCCGAAGAAGCTGGTTCATCGTGATGTTGGCTGCACCCTGGCTTTGCGCTTCGGGGATGCCGGACGCCCTGAACATAATCTGGGAGAAGCTCTCGTTACCGGCTGCTGTCCGCCGGATCGGAAAGCTCTGCCAGCCATCGAGGCCCTGTGCCGCCGCTTCTTCAAAGGTCCCGAAGAAAACCATCGCCGGTGTCTGGGCCTTGCCGATGGCGCGCCTTACGGTAAGGACTCCGCTCGCCGTGCCGATCTCGGCTTGCACTTCATCGCAATTGGCGGCGACGGATTTCCAGTTATCGAACTCGCCGCCGAGGACGTAGAAAATGAAGTCCGCAATCGTCGATTTCCCGGAGCCGTTCTCGCCACGAATGATGTTCACGCCCAGATGGAAACCCTGATCATAGACCGGATCGCCGCCTTGCATGACCCTCAAACGCTTGAGGTGGAACTGCGAATAGGTCATCTGACAAGCCTCCGTAGTCCGGTACTCTGGCGGATTTCGGATATAGACCTGGTTTCGGGAGCATACCGCCCGACAAGAAACGCGCCGACCTGCCGTTCGCTGCCGGAAAAGAGCGGCAAGAACTCTTCCTGAAACAGTGTGCGCCCTTGATCAGCCCCACCCGAGTGGTCCAGTTTGATTGTTAGTGCATTGCCGGCCTCTGGTCCATTGCGACGAGGGTTTCGGGTGCCGGTGGGCGGTAGCCCAGAGCGCTGTGC
>NZ_JBXWRV010000029.1:0-18438 GCF_059613065.1 Ruegeria sp. BHSC026
CAAGGATTGGCGGCGGGTGGCAACCCGCTACGACAGATGCCCGAAAGTCTTCCTGTCCGCCATCGCCCTTGCCGCTCTCGTCATATACTGGTTATGAGTCCTGACCCTAGCATTTGGTATCCATTTTTCAGTTTCAGGCCCGGGTGCCAATGTGTGTGTGGTCATAATGCTGAATTTTCTTGAACCCGCCACCTCGGTTGCTTGAGAATGGCCGACAAGCACCTCAACCTGCCGTGTGATTGGGGCTTGCGCGGCCCCACTCGGGCCACAGTCCCCTCACACCGTGACAATTTCTTCCGGCTTATGTCTCCCCGTCGCCTTTCCGATTCTCCGTTTTCCTAAACATAACGGCGGATCTCTTCTTTGGGGGAGGGGCACCGGTACCTGATATTTTACAACACGCGGAGACCGCATTCATCGTTGGAAATGCAGACACCCGATCAGGCATATCTCAACCCGTCGTCACCAATCGCGGCGGCATAACCGAGCGGAAAACCAACCTACGAAACGGTTCAAACAAACCGAACCACCTCTCTGCACAAGCATCTTTCGCGGCGGGGATCCTGATCGAATGCCGGTTTCGGCATCAATCATTGGTCCGAGCAGAACAACTCGTACACCGTTTCGATCATCTTGCGCGGACGGTCGTCGGCCAGGCTATAGTAAATGGCTTTCCCCTCGCGGCGGGGAACCACCAGCCCCTCGAAGCGCAGACGCGCCAATTGCTGGGACACGGCGGCTTGTCGTGCGGACAGCAGTTCTTCGAGTTCGGTCACGGATTTCTCGCCCGAGGCCAAATGGCACAGGATCATCAGCCGCCCTTCGTGGCTTATGGCTTTCAGAAAACTCGCCGCACGGGCCGCGTTTTCTGCCATGCGGTCCATTTCTTCGTTGGACATGTCCGAAGAAAGCTTGGGAAGCGTCATCCTGTTTGACCTTTTTGACTGTAACTCGACGAGGGCGGCGTGCCCAAGGCTCCATGGGTATTGCTGGCGGTCCTTTACACTTAGTAATCGGGAATTTCCACAAGAACGCTTCGCAATCTTGTAATGCGAGCACAAGCAGCCTGGGCAGTACGGCCTGTTGCGCGGATTGCAGAGGATGGCATACGGGCAACGTAGATTGGCGGTCATGTCCGCATCGCGAACTCTGGCGCGGCTGACCCCTTGCAGCCCCTCGGCGCCGACACTAAGACTCGTGTAACGTCTTTCCGGGTATGGTCCCGGTCCATAGCAAATCAGGCAGGTTCCGAATGTTCGATCCAGTTGACACCTACATGAACACGCTCGTCCCGATGGTCGTCGAGCAGACCAGCCGCGGAGAGCGTGCCTATGACATCTTCTCGCGCCTTCTGAAGGAGCGGATCGTGTTCGTCAACGGCCCGATCCACGACGGGATGAGTCATCTGATCGTCGCGCAGCTGCTGCACCTCGAGGCCGAGAATCCGAACAAGGAAATCTCGATCTACATCAACTCGCCCGGTGGCGTGGTGACCAGCGGGTTGGCCATCTACGACACAATGCAGTACATCAAGCCGAAATGTTCGACCCTGGTGATCGGCCAGGCAGCCTCGATGGGGTCGGTTCTGCTGGCCGGGGGCGAGAAGGGGATGCGTTTTGCGCTGCCCAACAGCCGCATCATGGTGCACCAGCCCAGCGGCGGCTATCAGGGTCAGGCCAGCGACATCATGATTCACGCGGCCGAGACGCAAAAGCTGAAGGATCGCCTTTACGATATCTATGCCAAGCATACCGGACAGTCGAAAAAGACCATTGAAAAGGCGCTGGATCGTGACAATTTCATGAGCCCGGAAGAGGCCAAGGAATGGGGCCACATCGATGAAATCGTCGAAAGCCGGACGAAGGCCGAGCCCGACGAAGCGTGATGCGGAAACTCCGCACCCACAGGTGCGGGGTACGATTTTGAGATTGTAGCTGCCTTGGCGCTGGCCTAAGCTTGGACCAAGGTGGCAAGCGCGGTCCGCACGGGGCCGCAGGGATGAAGCCCGAAAGGTAGACCATGGCGACGAATTCAGGCGGTGACAGCAAGAACACGCTCTATTGCAGCTTCTGCGGCAAGAGCCAGCACGAGGTGCGCAAGCTGATTGCTGGTCCGACCGTATTCATCTGCGATGAATGCGTCGAACTGTGCATGGACATCATTCGCGAGGAAACCAAGGCCAGCGGGCTGAAATCCACCGACGGCGTTCCGACGCCCAAAGATATCTGCGAGGTTCTGGACGATTATGTCATCGGCCAGGCGCGGGCCAAGCGCGTGCTGTCGGTAGCGGTGCACAACCACTACAAACGCCTGAACCACGCGCAGAAGGCCGGCAGTGACATCGAACTGGCCAAGTCGAACATCCTGCTGATCGGCCCGACGGGCTGCGGTAAGACCCTTCTGGCGCAGACTCTGGCGCGGATTCTGGACGTTCCGTTTACCATGGCCGACGCGACCACGCTGACCGAGGCCGGTTACGTGGGCGAGGATGTCGAGAACATCATCCTCAAACTGCTGCAAGCCAGCGAATACAATGTCGAACGCGCGCAGCGCGGCATCGTCTATATCGACGAGGTCGACAAGATCACCCGCAAGTCGGAAAACCCCTCGATCACCCGAGACGTTTCGGGCGAGGGCGTGCAGCAAGCGCTGCTGAAACTGATGGAAGGCACCGTGGCCAGCGTGCCGCCGCAGGGCGGCCGCAAGCACCCGCAGCAGGAATTCCTGCAGGTGGACACCACCAATATCCTGTTCATCTGCGGCGGCGCATTCGCGGGCCTCGACAAGATCATCGCGCAGCGTGGCAAGGGTTCGGCCATGGGCTTTGGCGCCGATGTGCGCGACAATGACGAACGCGGCGTGGGCGAGATCTTCCAAGATCTGGAACCCGAGGATCTGCTGAAATTCGGTCTGATCCCGGAATTCGTCGGCCGTTTGCCGGTTCTGGCCACGCTCGAGGATCTGGACGAGGACGCTCTGGTCACTATCCTGACCAAGCCCAAGAACGCGCTGGTCAAGCAGTATCAGCGCCTGTTCGAGCTGGAAAACGTCGAGCTGGACTTTACCGAGGACGCGCTGAAGGCAATCGCCAAGAAGGCGATCGAGCGCAAGACGGGTGCGCGCGGTTTGCGCTCGATTCTGGAAGACATCCTGCTGGACACGATGTTCGAACTGCCGGGCATGAAGAACGTGACCAAGGTGGTCGTGAACGAAGAGGCGGTGACCTCGGACGCGCAGCCGCTGATCATCTATGCCGACGCCGAGCCGGAAACGGTATCGGCAGGCTGATCCACGTGAAATTGGAAAACCTGCGGCGCGGCATTGTCCGCGCCGTTTTCGTATGAGGGCAAAATGACGATTCGGCGAATTTCCTCGGGGGGCGAGTTCGAGGCGAAGGTCGGCTATTGCCGGGCCGTGGTCGCCGGCGGCTGGGTGCATGTGGCGGGTACCGTGGGGCAGGGCGATGACGTTGTCGATCAATGCCGCTCGGCCTTGGAGATCATTGGCAACGCGCTGTCCGAGGCCGGGGCATCATTTGCCGATGCGGTCCGCGTGACCTACATGCTGCCCGACCGCACCGAGTTCGCGCCTTGCTGGCCCATTCTTGCCGACGCCTTCGGGCCAAACCCGCCGGCGGCCACGATGATCGAATGTGGCCTGATCGACCCGAAATACCGGATCGAAATCGAGGTGACGGCCTTGCTGCCGACATGATGGGTGCGGTCTTTGTGGCACTGGACCTCTGCGTGGGTTTGGTCCATATCTGCGGGGACAGAAATGCCGGAGGCAGCCGATGGGAATCCTGAACACTCTATTGCGGGCCGTGACCTGGTGGAACGGAGCAACCCTGAACACGCAGATCTACACCGCGCGCAAGGGGATCAAGGTGGGCGAGGACGATCAGGGCAACGTGTTCTATCGCAATGCCGATGACAGCCAGCGCTGGGTGATCTTCAACGGTGAGGCCGAAGCCAGCCGAATCGATCCGGAATGGCATGGCTGGCTGCACCGGACATGGGACGAGCCGCCCACCGAAAAACCGCTGCGCCACAAGTCGTGGGAGAAACCGCATCAGGAAAACCTGACAGGCACGCCGATGGCCTATGTGCCGGCCGGATCCCTGCGCCGCCCCGAACCGGTGGAGCGCAAGGATTACGAGGCATGGCGCCCGGAATAAGCGAGGCATAGATGTCGACCCACAACATGACCGAAGTTCTGGTCGGCGGCGTCGTGCTGGCCTTCGCCATCGGCTTTGGCGTTTATGCCAGCCAGTCGACCGGCTGGTCTCAGGATACCTCTGGCTATGAACTGGGCGCCTCGTTCCGGTCGCTAGAAGGGGTTGGCGTGGGCACCGATGTACGGCTGGCCGGGGTCAAGATCGGTACGGTCACGAACGTCAAGCTGAACGCGGAAACCTACCGCGCCGATACCACCATCTCGGTGGCTGATGACATTCAGATCCCCGATGACAGCGCCATCGTGATCTCGTCCGAGGGCCTTCTGGGTGGCAACTTCGTCGAAGTCATGCCCGGTGGTTCGCCGTTCTATTTCGAGCCCGGCGATCAGATCGAGGACACGCAGGGCGCGGTCAGTCTGATCTCGTTGCTGGTCAAGTTCGTGGCCGGGGACAGCGCCGAATGATGATGCGTGCGGCCCTGTTTGTGCTGCTGGCGGCCGGCGCGGCCCAGGCACAGCAGAAGGTCACCTCGGGGGCCGGGGCTCTGCTGCGTGGGCTGGACAAGGTCAATGGCCAGACTGTCGACGTGCAGATGAAACCCGGCGAGACGGCCTCGATCTTCGGGCTGGATGTGGCGCTGGGGGATTGCCGGTATCCGACCGAGAACCCGACCGGCGACGCCTTTGCCTTTCTGACGATCTGGGAAAAGGGCGAGGCCGAACAGCTGTTCGATGGCTGGATGATCGCGACGTCGCCCGCGCTGAACGCCTTGGACCATTCCCGTTACGACGTCTGGGTGATCCGCTGTATCACGCCCTGAGGCGTTTGTGACAGCGGTGCGGTGAAATCAGCGCTGCCGGCGGTGGCCTGATCCAGAAGCCTGCGATATTCGTGCCGGGGAACCTCAATCGCCCCCAATGACGCCAGGTGCGCGGTCAGGAATTGCGTGTCGAACAGCTGAAACCCTGTCTGGCGCAGTCGGTCGACCAGATAGGCCAGTGCGATTTTTGATGCGTCCCTGCGGCGTGAGAACATGCTTTCCCCGAAGAAGGCCGCCCCCAGCGTCACACCGAAAACACCGCCGACCAAAGTGTCGCCCTCCCACAATTCCAGTGAATGGGCGTGGCCCGTCTCGTGCAGCTGCGCATACAGGCGGCGGAGTTGGCCGTTGATCCAGGTGTCGGCCCGGTCGGCGCAGCCGTCCACGACGGCCTGGAAATCGCGGTTGACGGTGACGGAGAACCCACAGTTGCGGATGCGTCGACGCAGGCTGCGCGAAATATGGAACCCGTCCAGAGGGAACACGCCGCGCAGCCGAGGATCGACCCAGAAAAGCTCCGGATCGTTTCGATGCTCGGCCATCGGGAAGATGCCGACGGAATAGCAATGCAGCAGAAGGTCGGGCGTCAGGCTCATGCGGAGCCCAAGTGAAAGGCGCCCGGAGAGCGTTTCTCCGGGCGGCCTGAATTACTGGGACATGTTCTCCGCAAGCCAGTGCTCCAGCCAGTGGATGTTGTAGTCGCCGCTGTGGATGTCGGGCTCTTGCAGCAGGGCGCGGAACAGCGGAATGGTGGTGTCGATGCCGTCCACGATCAGTTCGCCCAGGGCCCGGTTCAGGCGCGCCAGGGCTTCGGGGCGGTCGCGGCCGTGCACGATCAGCTTGCCGATCAGAGAGTCGTAGTAGGGCGGGATCGAGTACCCGTCATACAGGGCTGAATCCATCCGCACACCCAAGCCGCCCGGCGCGTGGTAGGCCGTGATCTTGCCCGGGCAAGGCGAGAAGTTGGGCAGTTTTTCCGCGTTGATCCGCACCTCGATTGCATGGCCATTGATCTTGAGGTCGTCCTGACCGAAGGACATGGGCTCGCCCGCGGCTACAAGGATTTGCTCGCGCACCAGATCGACGCCGAAGATGGCCTCGGTCACGGGGTGTTCCACCTGCAGGCGGGTGTTCATCTCGATGAAATAGAACTCGCCGTTCTCATAGAGGAACTCGATCGTACCGGCGCCGATATAGTTGATCTTGGCAACTGCCTCGGCGCAGATCTTGCCGATGCGCGCGCGCTCCTCGGGGGTGATGCAGGGGCCTGGGGCCTCTTCGAACACCTTCTGGTGGCGCCGCTGCAGCGAGCAGTCGCGCTCGCCCAGATGGACCGCGTTGCCCTTGCCATCGCCAAAGACCTGGATCTCGATGTGGCGGGGCGTCGTCAGGTATTTCTCGATATAGACCTCGTCATTGCCGAAGGCAGCCTTGCCCTCGGCCCGTGCGGTCATGAACGCGCTTTCCATCTCGTCGGCGGTCTGGGCAACCTTCATGCCGCGCCCGCCGCCGCCGGCGGTGGCCTTGATGATGACCGGATAGCCGATTTCTTCACCGATCCGCTTGGCCGTGGCCAGATCGGGCACACCTCCGTCCGAGCCGGGCACGCAAGGCACGCCCAGTTCCTTCATCGTATCCTTAGCGGTGATCTTGTCGCCCATGATGCGGATGTGTTCCGCAGTGGGGCCAATGAAGGTGATGCCGTGGTCTTCGACGATCTGCACGAAATCGGCGTTTTCAGACAGGAAGCCATAGCCGGGATGGATCGCCTGCGCGCCGGTGATCTCGCACGCCGAGATGATGGCGGGAATGGATAGATAGCTTTGCGGGCTGGGTGCCGGGCCGATGCAGACGGATTCGTCGGCCATGCGCACATGCATGGCGTCGCTGTCGGCGGTCGAATGCACCGCGACCGTCGCAATCCCCATCTCGCGCGCGGCACGGATCACACGCAGGGCGATCTCGCCTCGGTTGGCAATCAGGATCTTGTCGAACATGGGCCCGCCTTACTCGATGATGACCAGAGGTGTGCCGAACTCCACCGCGTCGCCGTCGGCGACCAAAATGCGTTTGACGGTGCCCGACTTGGGGGCGTGGATGTGGTTCATAGTCTTCATCGCCTCGACGATCAGCAGCGTGTCGCCTTCGGAAACCGATGCGCCCACGGTCACGAACGGGGCCGCGCCCGGCTCGGGCTGCATGTAGACGGTGCCGACCATGGGCGAGGTGACGGCACCGGGGTGGCTGGCCGGATCGTCGGCCGGAGCGGCGGCCTCGGCCGGGGCGGCGGCCGGTGCCGCCGGAGCAGCGGGCGCCGCCGGGGCAGCGGCCGGTACCGCCACCTGAACCGGTGCCGCGGGCGCCGGAGCGACACGGCTGACGCGCACGTTCAGGCTGTCTTCCTCGCCATATTCCCGTTTGACCTGCAGTTCCGTCAGATCGTTTTCGCGCAGCAATTCAGCCAATGCCTTGATGAACGCCACATCCGCTTCGTGTCTGGTATCTGTCATGAGTGTCCTCGAAGGTTCCCCTATGGCCCGTCTGTCTGCGCGGGCTTTGCTCAATTACGCTGCGTTATAGGGCAACGCGACGGCCATGAAAAGCGCAGTCTGGGCTGGGTTCGGCCATGAAACACCAGCACAGCGTCGGCTAAAGTGGCGTGCCCGATAGCTTGGCCACCAATTCAGGCAGCTTGCGGGCCCCGAACTTTTCCAGAAGCCGAGCGCGATAGGCCTCGATGGTGCGGTAGCTGAGCCCAAGTTCGGCGCCGATCTCCTTGGCCGACAGGCCGCGGCACGACAGGATGGCAACCTCGCGTTCGCGCTTGGTCAGCTCGACCAGCGGGCGCTCTTCGGAAATGTCGGAAAAGCTCCAGATTCCATGGCGAAACGGGTCGTCGGGCGTCAGCGAGCGCCCGCGTGCCCGGCACCAGAACAGGTCGCCATTGCGGCGACGCATCACCCGCTCATCGGAGTAATATCCCGTGTCGCGCATCACCTGCAGGCTGCGGGCGCCGATCCTCTCCCAATCGGCGACCGAAGGGTAGAGATGCAGCAACGGCATGTTCCGATAGTCGGTCTCCTCGCCGCCGAAGGTGCGGGCGAATTGCAGGTTGCAGCGCCGGATGATCCGGTTCTCAAGTTCGACCAGGCCGATGGGCGCATATTCGAATGCGGGATCGCTCATGCCGGTATGGTGGCGGGATTTTCGGCCGAATTGAAGGGGAGAGTTGCCCACGCGTCGCAAGACTTCGGCAGGAATTGAGTAAATCCTGTAAATCAGGTTTGAAAACACTCGCGTAACCCCTTTAAATCAAGGCAGGTATCAGCAAAACCTGTCTTGGAGCGGTGTGCTTGCCAGGCATCAGCTGAGGAGGAAGATCATTGTGAGAGATATGTTGACCGGAAGTCGTATCCGCGAGAGGCGCCAGATTTCCGGGCTGAAGCAGGCACAGCTGGCGCGCCAGGTGGGAATTTCGGCATCCTATCTAAACCTGATCGAACACAACCGGCGCAGAATCGGCGGTAAGCTTCTGGTCGACATCGCGGCGGCACTGTCGGTCGAGCCGTCGGTGCTGACCCAGGGGGTCGAGGCCACACTGATCGCGGCCCTGCGCGAAGCCGCTGCCGACGCGGTGGGGCAACGCGCCGAGATCGATTCGCTTGACGAATTTGCCGGACGGTTTCCGGGCTGGGCCGGTGTGCTGGCCCAGATGCACCGTCGTGTGGTGTCGCTTGAACGTACGGTCGAGACCCTGTCGGACCGGCTGACCCACGACCCGCATCTGGCGGGCTCGATGCACGAGGTCCTGTCGACGGCAGCTGCGATCCGCTCGACTGCCGCGATTCTGGCCGAACCCGGCGAACTGGACGCCGAGTGGCGCGACCGGTTCCATCGTAACCTGCACCAGGATGCCGAGCGCCTGGCGGAAAGCTCGAAGGCCCTAGTCGCCTATCTGGATCAAAGCGAAAGTCCCGGCGACCGGCGCGGATTGCCCATGGAGGAAGTCGAGGCCTTTTTGGACCAGCGCGGATTTCACCTGCCCGAGCTGGAGGGCGGTGAATACGGCGATGACATGGTGCAGCATGGTCTGCGGTCGGCGGCGGCCAAGTCGCTGGTCCGGCAGGTGCTGAAGCAATATGCGCAGGACGCGCGGGCCATGCCTTTGGGCCGGCTGCGCGAGGCCCTGCAAGCGGATGGGCTGGATCCGCTGACACTTGCCGCGCGGTTTTCGGTCGATCTGGCCACGGTGCTGCGGCGGCTGGCCTTCCTGCCCGAGGATGTATTGCCGCGACCGGCGGGATTGGCGGTGTGCGATTCGTCCGGCAGCATCATCCTGCTCAAGCATGTCCCCGGTTTCGCCATGCCCCGGCACGGCGATGCCTGCCCTTTATGGCCCGTGTTCTCTGCGTTGAACCGGCCCTTGGTGCCGGTTCACAGCCGTGTCACCCTTCTGGGCCGCAGCGCCGCCGAGTTCGAGTGTTTCGCCATCGCCTGGCCGCAGCCCGTTTCGGGGTTCGGACGCGAGCCGGTCTATCGCTCGGTGATGCTGGTGGTGCCGCCGGGCGACGACAAGACCCAGTCAGGGGCAGAGGTGCAGGTCGGGGCAAGCTGCCGGATCTGCCCCAAGACGGACTGCGCCGCCCGGCGAGAGCCATCGATTCTGAGTGAAGGTTTTTGACAGTTTCGCGACGCACCGCTTAATCTGCATGCGACCGTCCGCCAAACGTCGCGGCCGGTCTTGGGGAGGGAATACCAACATGAGCCGCAGGGTTCTTTTGATCGAGGATGAGCCGAACATCACCGAGGCCATCCGGTTTCTGCTGACCCGCGAAGGGTGGGTGGTGGAAACCCATGCCGAAGGTGGGAACGCGGTCGAGACGATTCTGGCTGCGCGGCCCGATCTGGTCATATTGGACGTGATGCTGCCCGGCAAAAGCGGCATGGACGTGCTGCGCGAACTGCGCGAGCACGCCGACATGAAGGCGCTGCCGGTCCTGATGCTGACCGCCCGCGGACAATCGCGCGACCGCGAGATGGCCGAGAAGGCCGGGGTCAGCCGGTTCATGACCAAACCGTTTTCGAATGTCGAAGTGCTGACCGCCGTACGAGACCTGTACGCACAGGCGTCGCGGTCATGAGCGCGCCCGGCCCCGAGCGGCCGACAGCAGAGGGGCCGCGCCCGTCGGTCTTTTTGGAGCGCCAAAGCTATCGCCGCCGCCGGTTGGCGGATGCGGCGCGAATGCTGCCCTTTCTGGGCGCTGCTCTGGTCGTGATCCCGTTGTTGTGGCCGCGCGCCGATGTCGAGGGGCAGGGGATGCCCCTGTCGTCCGCCATGCTGTACATCTTCATCAGCTGGGCCGGGATGATCGCGGTCAGTTTCCTGTTCGGTCTGGCGGCGCGGCGCATGGCTGCGCGTGAAGACGCCAGTTCTGAGGGTGCCCCATGGCGACCATGAACATTCTGATCCTGGTCTGTCTGGGCTATGTGGTGCTGCTATTCGGCGTCGCCTTCGCAGCCGACCGGATGGCCGCGGCCGGACGCGGCCGCTGGCTGCGCTCGCCCTTGATCTACACCCTGTCGCTGTCGATCTACTGCACGGCTTGGACGTTCTATGGCGCCGTGGGCAGCGCGGCCCGGTCGGGTTTGGAATTCGTCACGATCTATCTTGGTCCGACCCTGGTGATGATCAGCTGGTGGTGGGGCCTGCGCAAACTTGTGCGGGTGGGGCGCAGTCAGCGGGTGACCTCGATCGCCGACCTGATCTCGTCGCGCTACGGCAAGTCGAACACGCTGGCGATCTGCGTCACGATCCTAGCCGTGCTGGGGGGCACCCCGTATATCGCGCTTCAGTTGCAGTCGATCACGTTGTCCTTCTCGATCTTCGCCGAGGCTGACCCGTCGGGCCTATACCGCGAAGGGGCCAGCGTGTTCTGGGTGGCGGCCGGGCTGGCGGTGTTTGCAATTTTGTTCGGCACCCGCAACCTCGATGCGAACGAACGACATCACGGCGTGGTCACGGCCATTGCGTTGGAATCGGTGGTCAAACTGTTTGCGCTGCTGGCGGTGGGCATCTTCGTCGTCTGGGGCATTGCCGGCGGAGTGACTCCGATGATGGAGCGGATTGACGCCTCGGAGATCGGGCGCTGGAATGTGGATGCGGGGCGGTGGATGACGATCACCTTCCTGTCGGCTGCGGCCTTCGTCTGCCTGCCGCGCATGTTCCAGGTGATGGTTGTCGAAAACGACGACGAGGCGCATCTGCGTACGGCCGCCTGGGCCTTTCCGTTGTACCTGCTGTTGATGAGCCTGTTCGTGGTTCCCATCGCCGTTGTCGGGCTGGATCTGCTGCCGGCCGGGTCAAACCCCGATCTGTTCGTGCTGACCGTACCCCTGTCGCAGGGCAATGACTGGCTGGCGATGCTGTCCTTCATCGGCGGGTTTTCCTCGGCCACGTCAATGGTGATCGTCACCGCCATGGCGCTGTCGACGATGGTGTCGAACCATGTGGTCATGCCGATCTGGCTGAATACGCGCGAGCGGCGCAGCTCGATTTCAGGCGATGTGCGCAACGTGGTTCTGATGGCGCGGCGGATTTCGATCGCCGCGATCATGGCGTTGGGCTTTTTCTACTATCGTCTGTCCGGCGGCGGGGCGGCGCTGGCCTCGATCGGATTGGTGGCCTTTGCCGGGATCTCGCAGATCCTGCCCGCGCTGGTCGGTGGGCTGTTCTGGCGCGGCGCCACTCGAACAGGCGCGTTGGTCGGGCTGAGCGTGGGGTTCTGCCTGTGGGTCTACACGCTGCTGCTGCCGGGAATGGGCGGGGGCATCATGTCCGCGTCCGTTATCGAAAACGGCCCGTTCGGCATGGGCTGGCTGCGGCCGCAGGCCCTGTTTGGGTTGGAGGGTCTGGACCCGATGACCCATACGGTTCTGTGGTCGCTGTCGCTGAACGCGCTGGCGTTCTGCGTGGCTTCGCTGCTCAGCTTTCCCAGCCCTCTTGAACGCCTTCAGGGCGCGCAGTTCGTCAACGTATTCGACCACTCGGTGGCGCCCGGCGGTTGGACCGGATCGGTGGCGCAGAGCGAAGACCTGATGATCATGACCCAGCGGATACTTGGCGCAGCCCCCGCGCAGGAGTTCTTTCAGGCCGAAGCCGAACGCCAGGGCGTTCGCGGCCGCCTGCCCGAGCCTACGCCCGGCTTCCTCGAACGGCTCGAGCGCGAGCTGAGCGGGTCGGTCGGCGCGGCGACGGCCCACGCAATGATCGGGCAGATCGTGGGCGGGTCTTCGGTGTCGGTCGAGGACCTTCTGGCGGTGGCCGACGAATCGGCTCAGCTGCTGGAATACTCCAGCCAGCTCGAGGCGAAATCGGCCGAGCTCACCCGGACCGCCCGAAAGCTGCGGGAAGCGAATGAGAAGCTGACTCAGATTTCAATGCAGAAGGATGCCTTTCTGGGGCAGGTCAGCCACGAACTGCGCACGCCCATGACTTCGATCCGGGCGTTTTCCGAGATCATGCGCGATACCGACGGTCTGAGTGCGGATGAAACCCGCCACTACGCCACCATCATCCATGACGAGGCGCTGCGCCTGACCCGCCTGCTGGATGATCTGCTGGATCTCAGCGTGCTGGAAAACGGGCAGGTAAATCTGAACATGGGCGACGCCAGCCTGCGGACGGTTTTGGACCGCGCGGTGTCCACTGCTTTGGCTGGGGCCGAACGGCGGTTGAAAGTGCGTCGGTCACTGCCTTCCGAACGCGTTGCACTGCACACTGACCTGGACCGGCTGGGGCAGGTATTCATCAACCTGATCTCGAATGCGCAGAAATACTGCGACGCCGCCGAGCCGACGCTGACCATTTCCGCCCATGATGTGGGCGGGCAGCTCGTGATCGATTTTGTCGACAATGGCAGCGGCGTGCCGGCTGATGCGCAGTCCATGGTGTTTGAGAAGTTCGCGCGTGTGGGGTTCGACAAGGCCGGAGGCGCCGGGCTGGGCCTGGCGATCTGCCGCGAGATCATGCAGCGGCTGGGGGGCGAGATCGTCTATCTGCCGGGCCAGGGCGGAGCGGCGTTTCGGGTCAGCTTGCCGCTGGCACATCGGCAGGCGGCGCAATGACGTCAGTCTAAAGACATTGGTAACGGTCCGGGGTGTAGACCTGAGGGCGAAGTGTTTCAAAACGATGGAACGATGTGATGTCGAAATCGGTCAGCTCTGTGCTGGCGCGCAAATTGTCTGCGACTCAGCGTGGTACGATGGCGGCGTCCCGGGCCGTTCTGCGGGCTCTGCGTTTGGCGCTGGCGCGGTCCGCCGTCGAGGGTTTTCGCCTTGCGATTTCGGTGATCGGTGCAAAGCAGGCTGGCCGTAAGGCCGAAAACCTGACCGAAGGGCTAGATGAAAGCTGGCTGTTTCTGCTGGTCGCTGCCGGTGAGGAGCGCCTTGCAGCTGTTGCACTCGATCCGGGTTTGGTGTCGGCTGTGATCCAGCAACAGACGATTGGCGAGGTCTTGCCCGATCCGCCCGAGCCGCGCCCCTTCACCGACACCGACGCTGCAATCGTCGCGCCGCTGATCGACGGCATGTTCGCCCGCGCGACGGAATTGCTTGAGGATCCGCAGGATGTCGCGCTCCTGTCAGGGTATGAATACGTCTCACGCGCGGCGGATCTGAGGGCGGTTTCCCTAGCCTTGGTCCAGGAGGCATACGGCCGATATGAGCTGACCGTCGAACTGGGCCGAGGTGCCCGGCAGGGGATGGCCGTCATGCTGCTGCCCGATCCGTCGGACTGTCCAGGCCCTGACGATTCACGCAGCAATCCCGCCGAGAAGCTTCTGGCCGAGGCCGCGGGCATCATGCGGGCGGAACTGAACGCCGTGATCACCCGGTTGCAATTGCCCTTGGCGGAACTCTCCGGGTTGAGCGCCGGAGATGTGCTACCGCTGACGGGGGCCAGGCTGGGGCAAATCGATGTAGTGTCCATCGATCGGGCGCGTGTGGGCACTGGCCGATTGGGCCAATGCGGCGGCATGCGCGCGCTGCGTCTGACTGGCAAAACAGTGAGCCCGTCCGTTTCGGCCAAGGATGCCAGGGCATTTGTCGAGCATGCGGGGAACAGGTTCGGCCCTGACAAATCAGAGCCCCTGCAGGTGGACGAATCCGAGTCGGTACATGACGTTCTGGTCTCGGAAACGTCTGTGTCCAATCTGGACCGCGACGACCCGGATGCGATCGGAACGGATCAGCTGGCCGAGAAGATCTCGGAATTGTCGGGCTTGCCCGTGACCCGTTCGTCTTCTTGACGGGAAAGTCCGGCGATCAGGCGGTCGGGCGCATCTGTTCCAAGGCCGGGCGGAGCTGTTCAAGTTCATACCCGGCCTTGCGGGTGGCTTCGAGAATCTCGTCCACCGGCAGGCTGTCCGTCTGCCCAAGCGCCCAGACAACCGAGCACCGCGTACCTGATGCGCAATAGGCCAGAACCGGACCGGGGCCGCTTTCGATCAGCGTTTTCTGGTGTGAGACGTTGACCGGAGTCATCGTCTGATGAGTCAGTTCCAGCACCTCGAACTCCAGTCCGGCCTCGCGTATGGCGCGTCCGATCACGTCGGACTGCATGTGCGGCGGCACTTCGGCATTGGGCCTGTTGCAGATGACCTTTGCAAAACCCGCAGCCTTGATCGCAGGGATATCCTCGACCGTGATCTGCGGTGAAACTGAATAGCGGGGCGTGATTTGGCGAATTTCCATGCCGAAGCTTTAGGCTGCGTTTCCGGTTCTGTCCAGTTTTCACGGGTCGGTTAGGGTCAGACCGTTTTTGATGTCCGTCAAGGGCCGTTGCGTCATGATGGTGTAGTATCCATGGTATCATTTCTTGGTGAGGGGCTCGCGATGCGCAAAAACCTGCCAGAGGGCCGAGGCTTGGATGGCGGTTCGCAAAGCCCCTCCCCATATCAGGGATGCTGGCAACATGCGGGAGGATGCCGATGACTGCACATGATTTCTCTGCCGAGATCGCGAGGTTGGAAAGAAAATTGCGTGGGGCAAACCTGGAAACACGCCTGGCCCTTCAGCCGTCGGTAAGCAAGGTCATTGATCGCATGCGCGCGGAAGGCGTGCCCGTCCCGACTCGGCTGCGCCTGTTGGATGCCGCCTTGGCTGAGGACGCCCTTGAGGCGAAATTCGACAATCTGCCGATCTGAGAGGGCCTTCAGCCCAAGGAAATCCCCAGAATCACCAGCATCAGGCCGATGACGGATAGAAACAGCGCGCCCAAGTTCCAGGGGAGAACGCCTTGGACCGTTGCGCGTAGTTCGTCATCCGACAGGTTTGACCTGCGCGCCTTCATCACGCGAAGGATGCACCAGACCAAGCCTGCAAGCCCCGCGACGGACAGGCTTGCGCCGCCCCAGATGAAAAAGTCGAACATGGCTCGCCTCGTGTTTCATGCCGTGCAGTTGCGGATACCGGATCGTCCGGGGCGGCACAAGTCACGGCTTGGCTGGTCTCTTGCGACCGCTGCCGCCCCGATGTATCCGGCAGGGTGACCGTCACGCCGGAAACACCAATCACCACTTGGGAGAGACGCCAATGGAAGACATGACCGAAAACCAGGCCGCAGCGAACTATCGCGTCACCGCTGGCGAGTTGCGCCAGTTCATCGAGCGGTTCGAGCGTCTGGAGGCCGAAAAGAAAGACATCGCGGATCAGCAAAAGGAAGTGATGGCCGAGGCCAAGGCCCGCGGTTACGACACCAAGGTCATGCGTAAAGTCATCGCGCTGCGCAAGCGCGACAAGGACGATATCGCCGAGGAAGAGGCGGTGTTGGAAATGTACAAGGAAGCTTTGGGCATGTAGCCGCGGCGTGCCATGCCGGGCGGTGCGGGCCTCAGAGGCCCAGAACACGTATGCCCGGCATGGATTTAAGCCGCGCAAGGTCCTGTGCATACAGTTCCGTAAAGGCCTCGACGATGTCCGTATTCCACCCGGGCAGGTCCAGTTCTTCCTCAACCTCATGCGGCAGCGCGTGATCTTCGAACAAGGCGGAAAGATCGGCCAGCAGGGCCGGTCGTTCACCCGCGTTTTCCGGCCGGATCAGTTCTTCCAGCCTGTCGCGGCCTTCATTGTCCAACAGCGATGTCAGCAGCGCAAATTCGTTCTCGATCGGCGTTTCGCGTGGCAGGCCACAGATGGCACGGACGATATCTCCGAAAATCACCGGCAGATCTTCGTTGGCCCAAAGGGTGATGGCCACGTTCGGCGCGAGGTCGCGGATGTCCTCGATCATCGTCAGCCAACTCAGGCAACTGACATCGGTGTTTGCCAAGGTTTCGGCCCGATCCTCGGGCGGCAAGGCCATCAGGACCTTGGGGATGAAGCTTCCGGGGTTCCTCACGCCGACAAAAAGCTCAATCCCGGCCGGCGCAAAGGTTTGCTCGAGAAATGCCACGCGTTGACCGGCCAAGGGATAGAATTGCCCATCCCCCAAGGCCGTGGGAGTCTCTCCGATGAAGTCCGGGGATGTCAAAACGGTTCTTTGATACTCGATGTCGTCCGGTATCAAGCTGCGAAGTCGATCGACGGTTTCCGGCTCCACTTGGCCGTTGGTCAGGTCTTGCAAGGGCGACATGAACATCTGACGACAGCGTCGCGGTCCATACAGCACGACGCCGACATCGGTCAGAAGGTCGGAATTCGCGCGCAGGGCATGAAGCAGAAGGCCCTCGTCGGTGAAATCTGCGCCAGAATGAATGGCTAGATGCATTGCTGATGCGGTCCTGCGGTTTCCGGTCTTTGTTCATCGGGTACAGTCTGTTTGGGATGAGGTCAAACCTACAGGGCAATTCGAGACCGACCACGCGTCTTGCCGGATACGATCCGGCAAACAAGTTGGAGATTCAGGCTTGCAGTCTGTAACGCGAGGCGGTAACCGACATTCGGAGCCCCTATAGCTCAGCTGGTAGAGCAACTGATTTGTAATCAGTAGGTCCGCGGTTCGAGTCCGTGTGGGGGCACCACAGCATCCGCTAAGCCATTGTAAGACCTCAGCTTTATCTCAGGATGGAGCTACCGTAGAACATGGCGGAGAACAAAACTGCACCTCACTCATTTGTCAAAGATGGCGTCTTCTACTTCGTGAGACGAGTCCCGAAGGACCTGAAGCAACACTATACGTCGTCAAAAATCTCATACTCACTGAGAACCAGATCAGCATCAGTTGCAGCATCGCGGGCTACAAGAGCTGCACAACAGCTTGACGAATATTGGTATCACTTGAGGATCAAGGACAGCGAGCTACCTGGCAAACACATGCTTCGACTGGCGCAGAACGCCAATGCTGCTCCCATGTCGTTGACTGCATCTCCCAGTATGCCGGAGACGGTCAAGCTATCGGAGGCTGTGGCCATATACCTTAGGCTGAAGGGCCATGATCGTCCCGTCACTTTCCACCGCGCGGCAGAACGCTCTTGCGGTTATGTCATCGACGTTTGCGGTGACAAAGACATCACAAGCTACAGCAAGACGGATGCGAACGCCTTTCGTGACAGTCTGATCGAAAGAGGTCTTGCAGGGAGTAGCATCACACGCGTCTTCGGAACCGTTCGCTCTGTCATCAACTTTGCGGCAAATGAGGTTGGCGTAGACATGAGCAATCCTTTCGGGCGGGTCTACTATGATCGCAAAGCTGGAGTCGAGGACCGAGCGCCTCTCTCAGCCGAAGCCATTCGCACCATTCAAGCTGAGTGTCGTAGTCTTGACGATGATCTCCGTTGGCTCGTGGCGCTTGTCTCGGACACGGGAATGAGGTTGGCAGAAGCTGCGGGTCTGTTGAAGGCTGACCTGAAGATCGACGACCCAATCCCGCACGTGGTCATTCAGGAGCATCCTTGGCGACGCCTGAAGACAGCCGGAAGCTCGCGTAAGGTGCCGCTGGTAGGGGCATCACTCTGGGCTGCTCGTCGGGCTCTTGGGAGCAACGAGGACAGCTCCTACGCATTTCCCCGCTACAATAAATCTGGGAATACAAACGCGAACTCAGCCAGCGCAGCACTCAACAAATGGATCAAGACACAGACCGACGAGAAGGGGACGATGCACAGCTTCCGCCACTCAATGCGCGACCGTCTACGGGCTGTAGAATGTCCTGCAGACATCGTTGACCAAATTGGCGGCTGGCAAACCGAAGGTGTGGGCCACAGCTACGGTTCAGGTTACCCGCTTGAAGTTCTCGCCAAGTGGATGGCAAAAGCCGTATAACTGCAGCGCCATGTTCTACGGTAGCTCCATCCTGAGATAAAGCTGTTGTCTTACAATGGCTTAGCGGATTCTGTGGTGCCCCCACACGGCTGTTCAGGTCTCCCTACAGGCACCGCATCAGCCGAAAGCCTCAGCAAAAACAGGGGTATCAGCATCAGCGAATCCCCGTCAACAGGCACCGCGT
>NZ_JBXWRV010000030.1:0-15771 GCF_059613065.1 Ruegeria sp. BHSC026
AACGCCCGACCGACGACTTTGGGCGGAGGGGTCAAGGGGGCAATCTGTCTATGGTGCGGCCCGCAGCGCGTAGCGCGAGGACACGGTTAGACAGATTGACGCCAGCTTTGCTGGCGCTTGCCCCTTTACGCCTTTGACGAAAGGTGGCGTCGGACCAACCAAACGAATGTCGCGCGCCTTGGCGCGTGCCCGCGTATTCTTTCACAAGCATGTTGTCACATTGCTTGGATTCTGCCATGAGTTGTGCATGTCAATAGAAGGTTAGTGGTGATGAAAACTAGTTTACAGCTTTCGCTTGCAATGAGCCTCATTGCAGCAGCAACGCCTGCGCTCGCAGGTTCTCAATGGGCACAATCCATTTCGCGTGGAATGACCGTGTTTTCCTATGCAGAAGACAGTTATTCAGTCACGCTGGCTTGCGATCCTGATCGAGTGTTTGGCGACAAATCGAACGCAACTCTTTCAGTACAGTTCGCAAAGCACCCTGCCCCGGCGCAGGTCGTGCTGCTGGCGCAATCTGGTGAACAGGCTGCATTCACAGTTGAGAATGGTGTCGTGTCTGAGTTCAAAGCTGACGAGGAACAGTGGGCAAAGATGGTGGCGATCATTGGCGAAGGCGGTGATTATGCTTTCGTTACCAGTCAGGATTCATTGCAATTGTCAGGTATGGAGCCAATCCCTGACATGTCTTGCTGATCGGAGTGACCCGCTTTTGCGGGTCACTCCTTTGTAAGCTGCGCGAGCATTTCCGCGCCTAGAAATGCGCTCATGATCTTGTTTTCGGACAAAAGCCCCAACGGATCATCAAAGAGTGTTTGAGCATCACTGATCATTGTTACGTCAAGGGCAAGATACTTTCGCTCAGGCCGCGTTCCACTATCAGCGGATTGATCGAGCAAGAGCTTCGCATCTGACAGCAGCTTATCGAGTTCGCCTGCTTTCCAGCGATTGCGCAGGGCTTCGGTGCTTCTTTTCAGATACGCTGCAATCACATATTCCCTGTCTTTGCTGATTGTCTCCGCAAGCTTCCCTGCCCTGCTATCCATCAAGGTATTGATTGGCACATGCAGGGTCATCTTGCGAGTGATGGGTTGCGTGGCGCTCGCGGTGTTAGCTTTTTCCGGGTTTGTTTCTGGCTTTGGCGCGGTTGTGGTGGCCGGTTGAGGTTTGGGCTCTTTTGCTTCGGGTTTTGTGCGCTTTGTCTGTTTGCGCGTTTTGGCGGGTTCCGCTGGCTTGTCTTTGGTCTCTGCGTGGTTGCCCGCTACGCTGCGCATTCGTTCCTGATGTTCTCGACTTGATTGGACGAGCTTTTCGACGGATTTGTTTTCCGGGCGCTGCGACGCAGGGCTAGGAGCTACTTTTAGGGGGATACGGCGTCGGGTCATTCCTGCGTCCCCTCAATGATTTCATCATAAAGGCTGACGGCGATTTGTGTCAGATCTTCGAAATTGTTCGCCATAAGAGTGCCAGCACGCGCCTGTCGGTGCGCTTTCTCAGCGACCGGCAATGGGCCGTGATAAAGCAGATGTTCGAGAATACGACTGTTCGGGATCATGGTGTCCAGGTGCGGGGTTTGCAGAATGTTGTCCAACACTTCCTTATCTCGCTTTGGAAGAGATCCTGATTTACCAACACCGGCAGCTGCTTGAATGATTTTTGTCGGGACATTGGCAATGACCGAGCGGACCTGCGGAAATCTTTCGTTTTCAGCTAATGTTGCTTGAAGCTCCGCCATCCATTCAAAAGCCGAAAGGACAAGCCGCCACTCAGCTTGTGCCGGTCGAGCTGGGATCAGAACCATATCAGCCGCAATGGCATAGTCCTCAGTGCTTTCATAACTGCCGGGGCGCGTGTCGAAGATAACGAGATCGGTGCCGTTTTCTTCGAGCTGTTCAAGTCGCTCATATAGTGCTTCGACATTTTCAGGCGGTTCGTCAATTTGCAAACGTTCAGGCCAATCAGGCTTTTCGACATGCCCCCAATCCGCGTCCATGTAAGCAGGCTGCCAGCTCAAAAGCTGCTTGTTCACGTCACCGTCGAACATTTGAACCTTTTGTTCTTTGGCAAGTGCTGCGCTTGCGATTGTCATGGCAAGCGTGGTTTTGCCTGACCCGCCTTTGGTTTGAATGAGAGTGATAACTTTCATGTTCTTTTCCTGCTCTATGTCAGTGCACCGTTGCACCGCTATTCCATGGCACTTTAGCGCCTAGTTGCTTACGCCCCGTTGCACCGTGGCATTGTTGCACCGTAGCTTCGTCCCGCTGTTACGTCAATACACCGCACCGCCGTTACTGCATGGCACCGAGACGCCGGTCCGCCTTGGCGGCATAGCGTTGCAGCGCCTTGGCGCTTATATGTTTCAGCACCGCCACACCTTGGCACCTAAGCTGCATCACGCTTAGGCGTCGGTACTCCACGACACCTATGCGCCGATACCCCCTAGCACCGTAGCACCTTAGCACCGGATTATCGCCATTTTTGCCTGTGGAGGTCATGTTTGCGCCTGTCATCCGTCTGGGTGCGTGTGAAGGCGGATCGCCCACGCGCTGCGCGCCTGGGGCGATCTAAACGGCAATTCGGTCGCTTTGCGACCTCATTACTTTCGCCACCTGTTGGTGAAACGCGATTTGCATCGGTTACCGGTGGCGTAAACGGAGACCTTTTAGGCTGTTCGATTTTCGCAAGTGGTACTTCTCCGAAGGAGCGAAAACCGGCCTAAAAGGTCGGTTGGCTGGAACGGTATATTGTGGTATAAGTTTATCACACTTTTTGACGGAGCCAAAATCTGTGCCTAAACAACGACGCATCACCAATAAGGAACGCCTGAAAATTCAGGCACTTATTGCTGAGGGTGAAAGCGATGCTTCCATTGCGCGAAAGCTCGGTCGGCATCGTTCGACGGTGACGAAAATCCGGCTGAGCAAGCAAAAAAGGAGCGTGACGACCGGTGGTCAGAACGTCCGAGGGCGCGTTTCAGACGAGGAACACGCGGCATTCAAAGCCAAAACAGAGGCGCTTGGTATCACCATGTCGGACGGTGTTAGGCGTCTTGTCCGTCATTCCTTGGGTGTTTTGGATCTTCAGTCGGAGGAAATTGAGGCGCTTGCGGGTTTGAGAAAAGAGCTAAATGCCATCGGTGTGAACCTCAATCAGCTCGTGACGCTGGCGCAGTCCGGGCGGCTATCCTGGAATGCAAGGGACGGGAAGCTCGTGCAACAACTCGATGTGAAAGTCGATGAGGCGGTTAATCAGCTTGTCGCTTTTGTGTCTGCATCACGGCAAAGGGCGTTCGTTGAGGCTGCTTTTCCAATCGGAGGAGCGATGAATGAGTAACCAGACTTCGATTCAAGACGCCATCATCGGTGAGGTGCTGCCAAATATCGGTCGTCGCCATGCCGGAATGCGCTCCGATCCGATAGAAAAGGCGATCATGCTGCGCCTTGGAACTCGTCAGCAACGAGCCACGAGGGCAATGGCAGGCAACGCACAAAGGGTTCCACAGTCCGTTGTAAAGAGGGTGCGCAATGGCGGTGCTCACTCTCCCAAGGAGCTTCGCCGCCAGCTGGATTATATCACCCGTGATGAGGCGGTAAAATCAACATGGCTGAACTTCAATGGAATTGAGCGCGGCCTTTACAAGAACTCTGTAGAAACCACGGTTCCGCTGTGGACGAGCAGTTGGGCCGGAAACCCCAAGCGAGGACATTCCGACCATATCATTTTGAGCTTCCCAAAGGACACGGATGTGGAAGCGGCGGAGAACATCGCAAAGGAGTGGGGCAGGGCGGTGTTTGGGTCCGGCGACTTTGGAGACCAGTGGCGCTATGTTGCTGCACTTCATGCCAACACTGATCATGTCCATGCTCATTTCGTGGTTGATAAACGTGGCAATGACCACGGCCAGTTTTTGTCGATAAGTATGAAATCCGAGCTTAACTATGACGTGATGCGTGAGCTTCATGCCAAAATCGCCAATGAACATGGTGTGGCTTTGAATGCTTCGTCTCGTTTGTCTCGCGGTGTTGTTGAGTATCCGCCCAGAGAGACCGAATATCGCGCAGCACACGACAATCTCAAAATGACCGGCGAGGAAACACCTTCTGTTGAAGCGCCCAAAATGTCGATTGTTGAGCGCATGAAGCGCGAAGCGATGCTGAGAAGCTTTGCCAATCAATACCAATCCCTAAGTTCGATAGCCCGCCTGACCACCGACCCAGAAGGGCAGGGGGGTTTCATGGAGAAACTGAGCGGTATGTTTTCCGCTGCATCTGATATTTTGAAAGAAGGAGGTTCACTCATGACCGCAACCGACGTTGATACGCCACGCATCGACCCGACGGAACGCTTTTCGCAAGATGTTGAGCGTATTTTTGCGTCTGCCCGAGAAGCGTGGGCGGACATTCAAGATATGGAGCCGGGAGCGGAGCGCGTGCATCTGGAAGAGCGTTTTGCCGAACAAACTCGCTTGATGCAGGACGCCGCTGTCTCTGAATCGTTCATGGAGCAGCATGGTCGCGAGTTGTCGTCTGACAATGACCCTTACAGCCTGGACATTGTACGCGACATTCATTCCGCTCGTGATCATCTTGGCGACGATCCCGCCGCGCACCGTGCATCAGAAGTGGCGATGGATGATCTGAGGCAACGACTTGAAGCGGCCTTTACTGTGCATGAGGACAGGCTTGAAAGAGCAGGAACAAATGCCGAAGAGATGGCAGAGCGGTTCATGTTGTCCAGCCGCACAGCGGGCCAGGTCGAGGGGTGGCGCGCACAGGGGGTTGGCCCAGAGGTGGATATGGACCACTCGCGCACCGTTTTGGCTGAGTTGGAGAATGGAGTTGGCGAGAATTTCGACAGCGACAGCGTGTTCTCCAAATATGAAACATTGATTGTTTCCGCGACAGCTCTTGGCACAGAACACGAAAACCTTGAAACGGCGGGCAACTATGTTGATTCATTGCGCGATTTGATGGCGTCTGAATCGTCTATGACGAACGACGAACGGCAGTATATGGCCGCTTTGCCTGCGCTCATGGAGCGTGATGAAGCTGGTTTGCGCACTTCACTGGATATTTCACGTCGCAATCACTTGGATCTTGCGCGGCATGAAGATGGTGCAGTGTTCGATCCGGAGGCCGCAGAACGGCAGGTTGATCAACTCGTAGATGGGCAAGTATCTGCGCTCGATGAGATTACGGGTCAACTTCCAGTGTCCTATGACCGACTTGAGCGCGACCTGTCCGAAGAAGCTGCCAATATTTTCGCGGATTACGAAGTGCCTCGCGACCTTCAGGAAGTCATTGCTCGTGATCAGCTGATCTATGGTGAGAGGTATCAGCGATTGTCAGATGTTCCAGCGATTGAAATGATCGTTGAACGCATGTCGCAGGAGCTATCGCAAGAAGATTTGGACGCCGTTAGGGCAGGGGACTACACTGCGTTGCGTGAAGAAATCAAAGACCCTGCTATTCGGGCCGCTGTGGGATCAGAGCTTCGCAACGAAGCCGACATTTCCGATGGAAATGAGCGGCATAGCGAACCGGTTGATCAATTCCAGCAGCTCGCCCGTCAAAGCGCAGCTATCAAGGTTGCCGAGAAAGAACACAGTGTCGAGCCAGACCTGTCAGATGATATTAGTCTATAAGAGTTTAGGAGGTTGCCATGATCCAAGATATTGAAACCCGCTGGCGCTATGTCTTGGCGCTTTTCGGCGGATTGCTTGCGGGCGGCTATATTGGTTCGATGCTGGCGACTATCTACGTTGTTGTTGCCAGAAAGGAATCCGTAGCGACAATTGATCCTCTGCAACCGTTCTTTCTTCGATACTCCTGGGCAACCCTTGAGGCATCACCCGCAATCCTACAATCGGCATTTTTGATTACCGGCGCTGTGACTTTCGCTTTGACCGCTGTTGGCGTTGCCGGTGTCTATCGTGGCAGTTTGACACAGTATGACGATGCTCATTTCCAATCCAAGTCGGAGATCCGACGCAACAAGATGATTGGCGGCTTCGATGTGAATGGTTTCGTCTACGGCAAGCTGGGTCGCCCAAAGAGTGATAAGCCATTTATTTCGGCATCACCCGATCGTTTTCCGCACGCGATCATGATTGCGCCAACCGGGCGAGGAAAGGGAATCGGCTTCGTGCTGCCGAACCTTCTTCACTTTAATGGTTCAGCCATTGTCCTCGATGTTAAGGGTGAGAATTTTCAAAAGTCTTCAGTGCATCGCCAGAAGGGGTTGGGCAATGAAATCTGGTATTTCTCACCGTTCGATTACGTTGACATGCCTGCCATGGAAGGCAAGCCGACGCCTGGCCGGGTGACAAGAACTCACCGATTTAATCCCCTTCAACGTATCGCAGACATGGCGTCAACAGATGAGCAATACACTGCGTTGAATGCTTTGGCCGATCTCTTTCTTGTGGTCGAAGGTGACAATGCCAAGGGGTTCTATCAGGCAGGCAAACGGCTGTTTGTCGCGTCCTGTCTTTTTGCCATCGAGCAAGGCACGCCAACCCTAGGTTATGCGTCCGAGATCATGGGTGGGGGCGGCAGACGCGCGGACAACTACAGATCATATGCGGACATGACGGCTATCCCCATTGTTTCCAGAACATTCAATGAAATGGCTGGCGAGACCCAGAAGATTGTGGACAGCTATATTTCTGTGATCAACGGAGCTGGGTTCGAGCTTTGGTCTGATCCGTCAGTTGTACGGTCAACTTCCGAAAGCGATTTTGATTTTTCTACCTTCAGGAAGGAACCACAAACCCTCTATATCGCAGTTCAGTCCGAGCATCTGAAAACCCTTGCACCTTTGATCAGGCTGCTTTTTGCAGATGCTATCGCATCGCTTCAACGAGCTGAGCCCGGTCCAGATGAACCACATCCGGTTATGTTTCTCATGGACGAGTTTGACCAACTCGGCCGTCAACCTCTTGTGTTGCAGTCGATCAAAACTATTCGGGCATTCGGTGGTCGGTTTTTCATTATTTCCCAATCCATCGCTGGCCTCGATTCACCGTCGCTTTATGGGGAAGCTGACAGGCGTTCATTGTTGGCTGGCGCTGGCATCCAAATCTACATGACACCACAGGATGATAGAACAGCGTCCGTGCTTGCTGAAGCTCTGGGCAAGCGGACGATCACATCAAAAAGCGAAAGCCAATCACGCATCCGAGACCTGGACGATAGCGCGCATGTGAGCCGTCGATCAGAAGAACGTCCATTGATTTCTGCAAGCGAGCTTTTGCGGTTTCCGCTGGACAAGGTTTTGATCCTTCCAGAAGGTCAGTATCCGATAAAAGCTGACCACATTCGATACTACGAAGACAATCACTTCGCACCGATTGATGCTGCGAGGGGAACCCATTTGCTTCCTTATCCGCCTCTCGAACATGAGCGGAAGAAAACCAAAGTGGCAAAGCTGAGCAACTTGTCTGGATCAAAGCCAGCGCAACCGCCGACCGAGGATCAGCGCCGTGCAATTCTCAAGGAAGCCGAGGCCGGATTTTCAAGTATTTCGGCTGCCGCGAAAAAACGACGCCGCCCGCCATCGCGCAAACCTGGTCGGCGTTCTGGCGAGAATGCTCCAGACGCGGTTAAGGATGTTGTAGCCGAGGTTCAGAGCAGGATGGATAGTAGGGCCGATGAAGCAGCCACGACTTGACAAACCGGCCTTTCAAGAAAGGCAGAGACTTTTGCTGGCTGAGCAACAGGCGAGGGGTATTCCGCTCATTCAACGCCGTTCTGACGGGGTTTATGTTGCGCGTTCTAAAAGCGGTCGAGAAGAAGCACGACCATACCGCGATCGGTCGGACAACGCGCCATACAAATGACAGAACAACCGCTTTTGATTGTGGTTGCTGGTCCCAACGGATCGGGAAAGTCCACCCTCACAGCTTCGGGGCTGGCCGGTGACGCTCCGGTAATTGATCCCGATGCAATTGCTCGCAGCTTGAATCCCGATAATCCAGCCGCCGCAGCTGTTTCGGCGGGCAAAGAAGCCCTTTCTCAACAGCAAGACGCCATCGAAAACAAACAGACCTTCGCCGTGGAAACCACGCTTTCGGGCAACGGGCCGCTTCGTCTTATGGAGCAAGCCCAAGGTAAGCGGTGTTTAGACCCCACCTTTCTTGAGCGCGTCTGATCTGCGATTCCCTTCTCGCATAGTTTTGAAGGGAGTTTTTCTATGGAGCCTACGGTAGAGATTTTACGACGGGTGCCCCGCGGTCCGGACGGTAAGCGCAGGTGGCCGATGGAGCTGAAGGCACGGATTGTGGCGGAAACTCTGATCGAGGGGGCTACGGTGAATGCGGTTGCCAAGCGGTATGATCTAAAGCCGAGTAATCTATCTGATTGGCGGCGCATGGCCCGGACTGGCAAATTGGTTTTGCCCAATCTGGACGGTATGGATTTTGTGCCTGTGCAGATTGAAAGCCAAGTTCCAGCGACACAGAAGCCCACCCTGCCGAGCAAGCCAGGGACTGTTGATGTGATCAAAGGGGATGTCACCGTTCGTCTAGACGCGGCGACACCGGCAGCTCGGATTGCCGAGATTGCGGTCGCGCTTTGATCCATCCATCGCATGGGGTGAAGATCTTCGTGGCGACGAAGCCAGTAGACTTCCGCAAGGGTCACGATGGTTTGGCCGCACTGGTCCAAAGTCATCTGAAGATGCGGCCCTTTGACGGCGCCGTCTATGTGTTTCGGGCCAAGCGGGCAGACCGGCTCAAGATGATCTGGTGGGACGGGACTGGTTTGGTTATGGCGTACAAACGGCTGGAGCAGAACGCATTCAAATGGCCTGCCATCCGGGACGGTGTTTTGCGCCTGGACCCTGCGCAATTTGAAGCTCTTTTTGCGGGACTGGACTGGCGGCGTGTGACCTCTCTGGAAGCCCCGTCTCCTGCTGCGGCAGAATGACTCGGCTGGTGTTTTGCACAGGCGGCATGACCCTGAATTTGATAGTTCATGCGCATGACCTCTGCTGCCGATCTTCCTGATGACATTGATGCGCTAAAAGCCATGCTTTTGGTGGCTGAGGCGCAAATTGCGGTGCAAAATGAGAGCCTGGTTCAGCGCGACGGTATCATCGAACGCAAGGAAGATCGTATCATTCGACTGGAGAAGCTGCTCTCTGACTTCAAGCGCGCCCTCTATGGCGCGAAGTCCGAGAAAGGCCATCCGGATCAATACCACCTTGCGCTGGAAGACATCGAGACCGCCATGGCCGCGATCCATGCCGAAGATGAGGCGATTGATCCGCCGAAGACAAGGCCTGCCACGCGCAAACCGCGTGGGGCATTGCCCAAGCACCTGCCGCGCATTGAAGAGGTGGTCGAGCCCGAGACGACAACTTGTTCTTGTGGCGGTGAACGTCACGTGGTCGGAGAGGATGTCAGTGAACGGCTGGACATTGTGCCCGCTCAGTTCCGGGTTCTCGTCACACGCCGCCCCAAATACGCGTGCCGGTCCTGTGAGGCCGGGATCGTTCAGGCTCCGGCTGTGCCACGCTTGATCGAAGGCGGCATGCCCACAGAGGCGACAGTCGCAACAATTCTGGTGTCAAAACATGCCGACCACTTGCCACTGTTCCGGCAAAGCCAGATCTACGCCCGCCAAGGTGTCAATATCGAGCGCTCCACCTTGGCATCATGGGTGGGCAAAGCGGCCCACGAACTGAGGCCCGTCCATGATGCTCTGCTGGGGCATCTCAAGACCAGTTCCAAGCTCTTCATGGACGAAACACCAGCGCCAGTGCTCGATCCCGGTCGGGGAAAGGTGAAGAAGGGATACTTCTGGGCATTGGCCCGTGATGATCGGGGCTGGAATGGTCCTGAACCACCCGGCGTCGCCTTCACATACACACCCGGACGATCCGGCAAATACGCATCTCAAATATTGCAGGGCTTTAGCGGCATCCTGCAAGTGGACGGCTATGCTGGCTACAACCGCGTGCTTGATCCACGTGACAATGCGCCGATCAAGCTGGCCTATTGCTGGGCCCACGCCCGTCGCAAGCTCTATGACCTGACCCACAACAATGTGGCCCCCATTGCCGAGGAAGGTCTCAAGCAGATCTCGGCGCTTTACCGGATCGAGAAGCAGATCCGTGGGCAGTCAGCTGAGGACCGTCTGGCCGTTCGGAGCCAAAAGTCCGCACCCAAAGTTGCTGCCTTCAAAACCTGGATGGATCACGCCCGCACCCAGGTCTCAGCCAAATCCCCAACGGGGGAGGCGCTCAAATACATCTTAAAATACTGGGATGGGCTCATCCTGTTCCTGATCGATGGTCGCATCGAGATGGACTCGAACGCCGTCGAACGCACCATCCGTCCCATTGCCTTACAGCGCAAGAACGCACTCTTCGCAGGCCACGATGCCGGTGCCCAAAACTGGGCCATCATCGCCTCACTCATCGAGACCTGTAAGCTGAATAAGGTCGAGCCGCACAGCTACCTGACAGGCGTCCTCACTGCTATCGTCAATGGCCATAAACAAAAGGACATCGATCAGCTGCTGCCGTGGAACTTCAAGGGCTGAATAAGCGCTTACCATGATGCGTCAATGGCTACAAATACCGCTGGGCGGGAGCCGACGCCCTTTATTGCGCTTCTCTTGCTTCGACCTTTTCGTCAACCGCTCTGAGCATATTCCGTAGACTTGCGGTTAGGTCTAAGAGGCACTCGCTCGAAAATTCCAGTTCTCTGCCAGTTTCGCGGTCTTTGCCATTCCGGTGGACGCAATCATGACGTTGCTTGATGACTGTTACCACCTTCTTCAGTTCCGACTTCGTCGGGAAGTATGTCGATCCCCAGTCCGATCTGAAAGAGCTTAGTCACTTTCGATATGTCATGAAAAGAAACTGCACGCAGATATCCGACTAATTGCTCCTTCGCAAAGTCTACTTTGCCAGCCGCGTCTGACAAAAGAAACTTGGTCGCGCCGATTCCTATTCGTTTTGATTTTAGCAGTTTTTCTTGCACTTCTACGCTGGCGGAGGCTGAAGGTATAAGTGTGTCCGCGAAGAAGACTTCCATTGCGGCAATACTTTGAGCAAGCAGCATTCTTCTCAACATGCGGGACTGTTTTTCATCCACCTCTAACGAGCAGAGCTCTTCGACGTTGTCCAGAGTTTGGGAAAGCGTACGGAAAACCTCCCTATGTGGGCGCTCCTGCTGTTCAAGCCATTCGTAGTAGTCGTGATCGTAATCATCGTAGTCGTTGAAGTATCCCTGCACGGGTTCCGCCTTAACTGATACCTCAGGGTATCCGTCCAGTTCGATTTCGCAGGCGTCCCAATCGGTTTTGACCCAAGCATCGTAGTGAGTGCCGCACACAGCACACCGAATTGAGATAGGGAAGTGATGTTGATCTCCATTGTCATGGACAACCGGAAGCTCAGTTTGGCCATCGACGGCTTCCTTGCAGTGTGGACACCGGAAATCTACATCAACCGCTACCCATTGGGCTTCCTCCATCTCCATCATCATGTGTTTGACTATGCCCTTGACTATCCTCTCTTAGTTCGAAGTTCTGAGTTGAGCTGTCGACTATGAAATACGCGAACCAACCATTCATACAATCACCTTCAAAGCCAGCTTTGTCCCACTTCTAACTGGTTTAAACGCCGTGCAGCGAATGCCCCTGTTGCCTAATGATACGATTCTGCCACCTTCTGGAATTACCCCCTATTGCCGTAATAGGTCTGGGCGATCCGGGCCTGGCTCGAACTGGTGGGCTATCTGCGCGACCTTGGCGTTGAACATGAAGATGCCCAGAGCATCGCTGAGCGCATCGATACCTGAGCTGCCTTGACGAACAGTCCTGTCGTTGGCCATCTAAAAGCGGCTGCCTGTCACTGACGCCGCGATGGCCGGAAAGAGCACAGAGCCCCAATATCTGCGGCCGACGTAAACAGGTGCGAAGCGCGCATTGCTGCCAATGGTCCGGGAAGGAGTGGCCTTTTGCGGTCTCTCAGCTTCCCCACCGGTTGCTGCGGTTGCAGTCCGCCTTGCAGACCCTAATGTCAACGACGGCGCGTCGCCACACCGTTCGAAATCTGCAGCACGCTCCCCTGCTCGGGGACCAGACGGCAATCCAGCCCATTCGGGTCGCCGGTTAATAGCGTCCTCATGACCACGATGGCGATTTTATGCGACACAATGATTGCCGGGTCTTTTAGCTCAGTTAGGAACGAGGATAGGCGCGCGGCAAGTTCTTTCGTGCCTTCGCCGCCCGGCCCGCTGGTATACATGCCGTATTCCGATTGAATACCAGCCACGATGTCTGGATCGCGGGCCAGCCGGTCTTCGTGGGTGGTTCCTTCCCATGCGCCGCAGTTGATCTCGGATAGGCGGATGTCGGTTGAATAGGGTTCGCCGTCAAACGCCAGCAGCGCCGTATCCTGCGCGCGACCGAGTGGGCTGGCCCAAAGAGTATGAGCCCCTAGACCAGAGCGCACATTGCGCAAGATTTCGCTCTGCTGGCGGGCCTGCGCCCGGCCCTTCTCTGTAAGATCCGAGTTTTTCTGCCCTTGCACGCGATGGTCTTTGTTCCACTCGGTCTCTCCGTGCCGCAGAAGGAATACGTCATGCGGTATGGTCAGTTTGGGAAGCGCCATCATTACAAGACGATCGCGCTTTTTGTGTTGGCGACCAGATGCACTTCTGCTCCGGTTTCGATCCAATCATGACCCGCGCGGTGGCTTTGGTCGACGACAATTTCGGTGCCACCTGCGGACACAAGATAGCGGATTTGACTGCCGAGAAACTCACTGTGCTGAACCGTGCCGGGCAAGGAGTCATTGCCCCCGGTGCGACTAATCGAGATGTTTTGAGGTCGCAGGACGATGTTTTCGCCGTTACCCGTACCGCCATCAGGCAGGGATAGGTGGTCCCCCGTCTTTGTCACGAAGCGTCTTGCGCCCCCCTCGGTTTCGACCTTGCCTTCCAAGATATTAGCCGTACCAAGGAAGTTGGCAACGAAGAGGTTTTCTGGCCGGTCATACAATTCCAGTGGTGACCCAACTTGCTGAATCACTCCTTTGTCCAGCACCGCCATGCGATCGCACGTGGTGTTCGCCTCTTCCTGATCATGGGTCACGAAAATCGTGGTCAGACCCAGCTGCCGTTGCAAACGCAAAAGCTCGCGCCGCATATGAACGCGCAGGGACGCATCCAGATTGGACAAGGGCTCGTCGAGCAACAGCACATCCGGTTCGACCACCACGGTGCGCGCCAGTGCGATGCGTTGTTGCTGACCGCCTGACAGTTGGTTGGGCATTCGATCCGCAAGATGGGCCAGGTCCACAAGCTCTAGCGCCGCGTCAACCTTTGCCTTGATCTGGGCTGAGGGCACTTTGCGCTCTTTCAGGCCAAACCCCACATTGTCGCGCACCGACATATGCGGCCAAAGCGCATAGGATTGGAACACCATCCCAACGTTACGTTTCCACGGGTCCAGCCCGACAACGTCACGATCCCCGATCAGGATACGTCCTTTTGGGGTTGGTCCAAATCCTGCGATGGCACGCAACAGAGTGGATTTGCCAGACCCGGATGGGCCAAGGAAGGCGAAGAACTCGCCAGGTTGAATGTCAAGGTTCACTCCTTTCAGAACCTCTGTGTCGCCAAAGGATAGGTGCAGGTTTTCGATTTTGATGCCAGCTTTGTTCATGAGTTTTCCCTCCCCGGCCTAGTGTACGTCGCCGGACGATTTCAGTTTCTTGTCGCGTTCGATGATAATCTGTGAGGCCAAGGTGCCGATCGCTACGACAATCACGGCCACGATACCCAGCGCCGCCCCTGCACCACGCCCAGATGGGGTCTGCATGAACAGGTAGATGCCGTAGGCCAGCGGTGCGTCGTTGTTGGAACTGACCAGCATGATGGTCGCGGACAGCTCGACAGCCGCCGTCGCAAAGCTGGTGACAAAGCCCGCAAGGATGCCGCCCGTCATCAAGGGCACGACGATCTTCTGGATGGTGCGCCGTTTGGTGGCGCCCAGGCTCTCTGCCGCTTCCTCTAGGGCAAGGCTCACTTGCTGCAAGGCTGCGGTGCAGGCGCGAAGGGCATAAGGAAGGCGTCGGATCATCAGGGCCATCGCAATGATCACCCACCAGCTTGCCATTGGTTCGCCGGTGAAAGGAAGGTCGATACTGTGGAAGGTCCGAAGGTAGCCGATCCCAAGAACAACGCCCGGTACCGCCAACGCCGCGGTCGCAAGATAGTCCAGACCCTTTCGGCCAAATATCTTGGTGCGAAGGACGATATAGGCAATGGCCGTACCGATAATCACGTCCAAGGTGGCCGCAATGCCGGCGTAAAGAACGGTGTTCAGGATGAAGGTTTTTGACCCTTCCCACATTGTCACATAGTTTTGCAGCGTGTAGCCGTCAGGCAGTGGAGCAAAGGACCAGATCGTGCCGAACGACAGCAGAAGCAGGCCGAAATGAGGTGACAAGACCAGCAGCAGGATGAAGATTACGGCGCCATAAGCGAGTACTTTTTCAGCGGGCTTGAGCGACCGCTTGGCCATTCCTCCACCGCCTTTTTGCACGGTGGCGTATTCCTTGCCGCGCATGAAAAGGAAGGACGCCCACAGTGACAGGACCGAGAACACGACCAGGATGACCGAGATCACGTATCCCATCGGATCGCTGATCCCGATGGACGAGATACGCAGGAAAGCTTGCGGCGCCAGCATGTTGTTCACGTTGAGCAACAGCGGCGTGCCAAGGTCATCGAAAACCTTGATAAAGACCAGCGCGGCACCCGCGATATAGCCCGGCATCGCCAAGGGAAAGACGACACGCCGGAACAGGCGCATTCCGTGGCTGCCAAGGTTCTGCGCGGCTTCTTCCATCGAACGGTCGATGTTGCGTAGCGAGGCGGACAGGTTGATCAGGATGAACGGGAAGTAGTGGATCGACTGGACCAGAATGACGCCATTCAGCCCTTCCATGAAGGGAATATCGAAGCCGAGATTGTCGCGTAGCAACAGGTTGATCGTCCCGTTACGCCCGAAGATCAGTTGCATCGCGACCGCGCCTACAAAGGGCGGCATGATCAACGGGATGAAGCCGAGGCTTTGGATCAGGATCGAGCCGGAAAAGTGGAACCGCGTTGTGATATATGCCAGCGGCAAGGCGATAGCGGTCGCCACGACAACAGACATCGCCGACACGTAGAAGGAATTCCAGAAGCTCTCGCGGAACAATGATGTGCCAAAGAAATCCATAAAGTTCTGGAGCGTGGCAGCCCCGGTCGCAGGGTCCTGAAACGCGACGATCATCACTTGGGCAACAGGCACCAGAAGCAACCCAGTCAGCAGCAACGCGATGAAGAGGGCAACAAGGTGAAGCCCGGACAGATTTGGAACCAGCCAGCTCGGCAGGCGATCAGAGAGGCCTGCCTGCATCTTTGCAGGGGACGGCGAAGTACGAGACATGATGAGTTCTTTCCAATTAGGCTGCCATCACGCTGGGCGATAGCGCACCACACCAGGCGATGGCAGCCAAGTCGGCCCCCGAAAGGGCAGACAGGGAGGTCACATGGCGGAGGCTTGCTCGGCCAGCTCTTTTGCACGGGCGTAGTTTTCTACGACCATTGCGTCCCATTGCTGTTCAACTTCAGCCTGACGCGCTCCGACTTCGTCGGTGGCTTTCTTGCGTTTCTTGGTGAAGATAGCCGCAAAGTCCGCATCTAGGCTGGTTGCCTCGTCAATCGGGTTGGCGTCGATCAGTGCCCAGGCTTCTGCGATCAGA
>NZ_JBXWRV010000031.1:0-14099 GCF_059613065.1 Ruegeria sp. BHSC026
CAACCTGCCGCAACTTCGTTACAATTTCCTCAGGCTTGAGTCGTTTCGTTCCCATTCTGATCCTCCGTTTTCCTAAACATAACGGCGGACCACTTCAGTGGGGGAGGATCAGCTCATTGGATCCGGAATGGACGGGTCTGGTGGCGGCTGGCGGGTCGGCCCCGGCACCGCGCTGGCCCGGTCAGCAGAGACTGCCATGCGCTCGGTCACGCCATCGGCAGTGATATTCCACGTCATCATGTCCATCGCGATCGACAGCGGCCCATCATAGGTAGAGCGGATCTTCAACAGAAGTTCCTGATGCGCCTCTTCCATCGTGTGGTAGGCCACGGCGTGACCTGGTTGAATCTCGCTCATCACCTTGCCAAAGGCCGGGCCGGAGGTGTGGAATTCGCAGCAGGCCCGCCAGGCGAGCTGTGCCGGCTGACCATAATCCTTCATAAAGAATTCCGGCGTAGCGAAGGCTTCATGGATCACGAAATCGGCGTCCTTGGCATATTCGACGAACCATTTGTTGGGCGAGGTGTCTCCGCCAAAGACCAGCTTGAGCCCAGCGTATTCGATGATGTAACTGACCGGCCCGTCGCCAGTGTGGATTGCCGGAATCGAGCGTACGACAATCTCGCCGTCGTCATAGATCACTGCGTTTTCTGCCCGATAGTCGAACTCGTGCACCGTGATCGTGCCCGGGATCGGGGTGATCTTGAACGAGCGCGTTTGAAAGTCCCAGTTGTAAGCTCGCATGAAACCGTCGATGGCATAGGCGGTTCCCATTTCGGGTGTTTGCCCGCTCGGACCCCAGATCTCAAGCGGCACCGGGCGGCCGGATGTCCAGCCGCCGGCCCAAAGACCGTCGAGATCGCCCCAGTGGTCGGTGTGCAGGTGGCTGATGAAGACTTTGGTCAGGAACTCCGACGGAATCATCAGGGCATTGATATTACGCATCGAGCCGGTACCGATGTCGAAGATGAACTTCTCCCCATTGCCGAACTCGAACAGGAAACAAGCCGAAGCCTGACCGCGCCGCTGATCTGGCATCCCAGTGCCACAGGCTACAACGCGTACCTCGCCAGGCGACAGCTCTTCGGTGCCTGGATAGTAAACGTAACGATCCGGCGCCGTACCGGTGCGGCTTTCAACGACACCACCGGCAGCATGGGCGGCTCCCGAAAACGGTACTTCTGCTCTATGCATTAAGACAAGCACCGCAGCAGCGCAGACCAAAGAAAGGCAAGCTGTTGTTGATAGGCCGAGTTTGTCCTTGAGTTTCATTTCATTCCCCCCTGTCAGCGCGCCTGCCAGGGAGAATAGCTTGATATGTACGGTACAGTCTAGAAATAATATTCAGGGCGGATGCCCTATGAAGCCTTCGAAAGAAGCGCGATGCGCAAATCACGTAACCGGTCACGATCCTTTTTCGACAGGTCAAAAAACAACTCTTGTTCGCTGAGTTGGTAGCTCACGAAGACACGCACCCGCATTTCAAGATCATCACCCTCGAAACCCAGCAGCGAAAAAATGCTGCGTATATGCGCTAACCTTTTTTTCATTTCTCGGCGCCACACACGACGGACATCCCGGTCTCGTCGGGCCCATTGCCGCATCGCACTGTCCAGAAGATTTAGCTCGGATTGCTCGACTATTTCAGAGATCGCTCGCAATCGAGCTTGGGGTGTTCGAGACTTATAAACCTGCTCTCGGAGGATTGGGGATGCATCAAGCCCGAGCCAATAGTCCATCATCTTCTGATGCAGGTCACTTTTGTCTTTGAAGTGATAGTAAAAACCGCTCTTGGAAACTCCAAGCTTGGCGGCGAGCCGCTCGACCCGTACAGCTTCGATGCCGTCGTTCTTTAAAACATCCAGTGCAGCTGCAAGCCAATCAGACTTGCTCACTCGGACCTTTGAGGGGTTAGGGTCGGGTTTGATCGTGGTCATTTGCGATTTTATACCAAGTTGTTAATGTGTGGACAACTAGACGGAAACGTACACTAATGATTGAGTAGTCGAATCGCTGGGTGGCTTCGTGCGAAAATTGCTCTCAAAAAAGGAACGTTGGTTCTCCAGCTTTGGCGATACCGCCCTCTGTCGCGCGGCATTTCACGTACCGCTCACTTTCTGTGGTGCAAATACCTGTTGCTGTGGCTGCTGCAACAAATGTTTGTTCTGCCCATCAAATTTCGAACACTTCACTGTAAGTTTGGTAGGAGACACTAAGACGTGCTCATTGTTCTAAGCCTCTATGCCCTTCTGGTTTATTTGATCTTCGGTGTATTCAAATGGTTGCCTTGGAATGGAGTGTCTAAGACGGTCGTGGCTACGATTGGCCTTGTTATCGCCTTGGTCGTCATAGGTGCACTAAACTACCTTGCGCCAACAGGTCGCGTGACCGTTCAGGGAACCACGATAGAAATTACTCCAAATGTGTCGGGGACTGTCGTAGAGGTCGCAGCCGAGTCAAACACTCGGATTGCAAAGGGTGATCTGCTCTTTCGAATAGATCCAGCTCCATTCGCACTGGAAGTTGCGCGCCTTGAAGCGGCTCTTGTTGATGCTCAATCCAGCGTCTCGCGTCTGCAAGCGGACCTAGCAGGTGCCGAGGCCGACATCGATCTTCTCAACGAACAACTCGTCTTTGGGTATCAACGACGAGATGATCTTGTTCTGTTGTCAGAGCGAGGTGCCAGCACGGAATTCCAGATGCAGGAAGCCGTATCAAAGATAGAGCAATTGCAAGCCAGTCTTGACGCAGCACAAGCAAGGAAACTTGGAATTGAAATTCAAATTGCGTCTCAAGTGGACGGAGTGCACGCTTCGGTCGCTCAGGCGCAGCAAGCTCTTGCCTCTGCCAAATGGAATCTTGAGCAAACCGAAGTGTTGGCCCCCTCAGACGGTATAATTACGGCTTTGACCCTTCGCGCCGGTCAGCGAGTAACCAGCTTGCAGCCCGCGATCGCATTTGTGCCGAATGAGCAGCGCGCACTGACAGGTGTTTTCAGCCAAAGTGGTGCTCATGCATTTTTGCCAGGTGCTGAGGTTTCGGTGGCCCTTCAAGCTCTGCCCGGTACATCGTTTAAAACGACGGTGGACGCCATTGCTCCCGGAACAGCTGAGGGAACTCTGGGAGGTGCGACAGGGACCCTGCCTTCAATCGGCCAACTGCTGGGCGCCGATCAGTTCGTGGTTCGTCTTGTTTTACCAGGTGATCTGCCAGAACACGCCACGAAACTTGGTGTGAGTGGCACTGCTATGCTGATCACAGATGAAGCGGGGCCGATAGAGCCGCTAGCGCGCGTTCTGTTCTGGCTAACCAAGCAAATGAATTATCTATAGAGAGGGATCTAAATGCTTATGAATTCAATCAGGCTTCTTGCTTTGACAATCCTTCTGCCGTTGGGGTGGACGGGCATGGCGCATGCTGAACCCTTCTCGCGGTCCGGTCAAAATGAACAAGACTGGCGGTATGTATTGGCCTTTTATGCGTTTCTTCCTGCAAGAACCAGCGGCACGTCAACCATCGCAGGAACCTCTGTGCCCCTTGATCTGGACTTGGGAGATGCGTTGGACCTGTTGGACTTTGCTGCTGCCGGTCGCTTCGAGGCTTGGCGTGGTGATTGGGGGTTCATTTTCGACGCTAACTATGTTGCCCTTGAAGCTGACGGAGCGCTGCCGATCCCGAATGCGACATTCAATGCTGACATTCGGCAGAAATGGGCCGCTTTCATGGCAAGCTACAAATTTGCAGATTTGACAGGTGCAAATGGGAAACGGCAGGCCTTCGATCTGCAGTTTGGCGCGCGTTACAACTCGCTCCGGCAGGAGATCACGATCACATCACCGGTACCGACGCCTGTACTCGGCGGGGACGAAGGCTGGTGGGAACCCGTCGTTGGCGCACGCGGCATGTGGGAATTGAACGAAAAGTGGGCAGCGATCGCATCGTTCGATCTTGGCGGCTTTGGCGCAGGCGGCAACGATCTTCAAGTAGGAATAAATGCCGGCTTCGATTGGAAGCCTTGGGACCGCACGTCTATCTTCTTCGGCTACCGCTATTTCAGTATGGACTACTCGACGACTCTGGCAACCGGCCCGTTTGCCTATGATGTCAGTCAGCATGGTCCGGTCTTTGGTGTAAAAGCCCGTTTTTAGTGTGGCTCTGGGTGCTGTCAGACAGATTCGAACTGGTCTCTACAAGGGCAGGATCGTTGTCCCTTATGCCGCGCCGAGTTGACGCCACTCTGCAAGAGCGTCGGCGCGGTTCTTCTTGAAGTTGGCTCTTGAGTAGAGGCTGCGCTCCGAATTGACATGGTTGCAGACAGAGGCGTGGACGGGAACGAACAGCTGCAAGCTTCGCATCCGGCGGAAACGTTGCATTGCCCGTTCTCGTCGTCGGAATGGTAGGTGCGAGTTCTCAGCTCTGTTATTCACCCAGCGGGCCTTCTCCTGCCGCTCGTCAGCGCCGAGTTCTTTCAGAACGGCACCGTAGGACCGGAGCTTGTCGGTCACGATAACCTTGGGCCGACCATGTTTAAGCATTGCTTTCTTTAGGAATTTCAATGCGGCCTTCTTGTCCCGGGTCTTTGTGACGTAGCTTTCAAGCACCTCGCCCTCGTGATCGACCGCCCGCCACAGATAGTGCCGCTCCCCATTGATCTTCACGAACATCTCGTCGAGATGCCAACGCCAACGGCTCGATTTCATCCCTTCGATCCGGCGTTTCCGGATCTCGGAAGCGAACATCGGGCCGAACCTGTTCCACCAGAACCGGACGGATTCGTGACTGATGTCGATACCGCGCTCGTGCAGCAGATCCTCGACATTGCGGAGCGACAGCGGGAAACGCACGTACATCATGACCGCCAGGCGGATGATCTCGCGGCTGGTTCGGAAATACTTGAATGGGTCGTCTTTCGTCATCCCAAGACGCTATGAGACCGCCCTGCTCCGCTCAACCAGATTCCCTCTGACACCGCCCCGCGATATGATCGGGTGCCTTCGGCACGATCCCATTGGGGTTGAGCGCCTTAATCGAATAGTAGCCCTGCAGGATGTGATCCATGTTCACCGTTTCCCGCACGCCGGGCAAGTAGAGCATCCGCGTGACGTAGTCGGTGAGCCGGGGATTGTCGTTGAACTGCCGCCGGTTGGTCATGAACAGACCATGATAGGCTACGTCGAAACGGATCAAGGTAACGAAGGCGCGAAGGGTCCGTCAGGGATCCAACAGGATGCTGCCCAAAACCTCGATGTCGCCCTCGTGCTGCCGGATGATCAGGACCTCACCGGATCGCGTTGCTTGCCCCGCGAGCGCAGAAATATTGACCTGGTGCGACACCAGCATCACCCGGCCATCCTGTTCCCGTAACAAGGCCCGCAAGTCGCGGGTCTGACTGTCTCTTCGCTCGTATCTGCCAAAGAACGAATTCAACGCAGGCGCGTCCACCACGGGCCCGAGATCGAGAAGTTCGGCGGTTTCGCGGGTCCGGCACCATTGGCTCGTCAGCACCCGGTCAAACTCTATCCCACGCTCCCGAAAGGCCGCACCGATCGCGCGGGCCTGGTTGCGGCCGCGCGTGTCAAGGTTTCGCTGGGTTTTGCAATTCCCAAGTTCGAAATTGGCGGGATCGCCCGTTCCGGGGGCGAGAGCATGCCGCATGATCGCAATCGCGCCAGGTTGTTCCAGGGCGTCCCAGTCGTTGGCAAAAAGCGATGCGGGCAGGAGAAGCAGGATGAATGTGATCAGGCGCATGAGCAGAACCTAGGCGGCCCGCCTTGGCTTTCCAGACCACAAAATCCGGCGGCGGTCGTTACGCATGCGTCCGCCTCCCTCCGCTTAATCCCCGTAAACCATTGAACTGCATTGTTTTCGACGGGCGCGCGGGTAGCGTTGCCCCATGCGAAACGCGATCAACACATCGCGACTGGGGTCCAACCCGCTGCCGCCCGACCGGATAGCCTCGACCGAACGCCGCGCCGAGCTGTGCCGGTTGCTGGCAACGGGCCTAGTCCGGCCTCGGCCAAGGTCGGTGACGGGATCAGGATAGCAAACAGAAGATACAGAAGGGTCAGGACCCATTGATTTTCGTCCAGCAGCGTGATTCACGGCTCGAAAACGAGCGGTGAACATGTCTGATCTTTTCTGGCTTACGGACGCGCAGATGGCGCGTCTCGAGCCCTTCTTTCCGAAATCCCACGGCAAACCCCGCGTCGATGACCGGCGCGTGTTGAGTGAAATTATCTTCATTAATCGCAATGGGTTGAGATGGCGCGATGCCCCTTCTGCCTGTAGCCAACACAAGACCCTCTATAACCGTTGGAAGCGGTGGAGCGACAAAGGCATCTTCGCCCAGATGATGGCAGGTCTGGCTGCCGCTCACGGCGAAGCGAAGACCATAATGATCGACGCCACCTACCTGAAGGCCCACCTTACCGCGACCAATTTGGGCGTCAAAAAAGGGGGCGTGGACGCCTGATTGGCCGCACCAAGGGCGGCATGAACACCAAGTAGCGTGCCATCTGCGACAGCCGGGGACGTCCACTCAACCTGTTCGTCACCGCCGGTCAGGTCAGCGACTACATCGGCGCACGCGCATTGCTGAGCAGCCCACCCGATGTCGACTGGCTGCCCGGGGACCGCGGATATGATGCCGACTGGTTCCGGGAAGCGTTGAAAGACAAAGGGATAGGCGCCTGCATCCCTAGCCGGAAGCAGCGGCAGAAACCTGTCAAGTACGACAAGCGCCGCTACAAGAGGTGCAACCGGATCGAGATCATGTTCGGCAGGCTGAAGGATTGGCGGCGTGTCGCAATGCGATACGACAGATGCCCGCAGGTCTTCCTGTCAGCCATCGTCCTCGCAGCACTCGTCATTTACTGGCTATGAGTCCTGACCCTAAGCGACAGACCGGCAATTTCCGGTTCACGCCTCAAAATCTTCCGCTGTGTTTTTCTCATCGCCGCAGTGTAGTTCGCCATAGGATTCATTGGCTGCGTTTGAGAGTTGGCGATGAATGCGAATGATCGGATTGTGGAATCTTTCACACGTGGAGCAAGGCTAACCAATAGGATGAAAATGAGTCGCGTCGATCTTGCTGGAGGTGATCCGTTTGACAGGCCCGACAATCCATTGATTATGTGCGCATGACCAAAGCTCAAAGACCGCCAAAGCCAAAACCCATTCCTTACACCCCGGCGCTGAACCGCTATGAGCGGATGGTGTATCGGCGATGTGGGCGATCCGGTGTGAAGCTTCCGGTTGTCAGCCTAGGCCTGTGGCATAATTTCGGTGCGGACTCGACGCACGAAAACAAGCGCGCCATGTGTCGAACCGCGTTTGATCATGGGATCACTCACTTTGATCTGGCGAACAACTACGGTCCACCACCCGGTTCAGCCGAAGAGGCATTTGGCGAGATCCTCAAAACGGATTTCGCGGGTTACAGGGATGAACTGATCATTTCCTCCAAAGCAGGCTACGACATGTGGCCGGGTCCCTATGGGGAATGGGGGTCACGCAAGTACATGATTGCGTCCTGTGACCAATCACTCGCGCGCATGGGGCTTGATTATGTCGACATCTTTTATTCCCACCGCTTTGACCCCGATACCCCTCTCGAAGAAACAATGGGCGCGTTGGATTATATCGTACGGTCGGGTCGCGCGCTCTACGCAGGCATCTCGAGCTACAACTCCCAACGCACGCGCGAGGCGGTGAAAATTCTCAACGACCTTGGGACGCCCTGTTTGATTCACCAGCCTTCCTACAACCTGCTCAACCGTTGGGTAGAGCGGGACGGTTTGCTCGATACACTGGACGACCTGGGGGTAGGATCGATTGCATTCACGCCGCTGGCACAAGGCATTCTGACTTCCAAGTATCTAACCGGTATTCCGAGTGGTAGCCGTGCCACGCAAGGGAAGTCATTGCTCGATGGCATGATCAACGAGCGGTCTCTGGCAAGTGTCCGTGCTCTGAACAACATGGCCGAGGAACGCGGGCAGACTCTGGCGCAAATGGCCCTGGCCTGGGTGCTCAGAAGCGGGCGTGTAACGACCGCACTTATTGGTGCGTCCCGGCCGGAACAAATCGTCGATTGCGCACGCGTCGTCGATAATCTCGACTTCAGTGCTGACGAGCTCAAAAAGATCGATGAAATCAGTTCGGAAGAAGATATCAATTTGTGGGCGCGGTCGTCAGAAACAGAATGACCATCCTTAGAACGTAAGCAAAACCCACGCCCTTCAAAGCATACAGTTATTGGCGGATTAAATGTCCTTTAGTTCGACCAACCAGCTAACAAGGGCCGTCGGCCCAGAGTTCCGTATCTGCAAGACGAACGAAGATCGGCCTACCCATCGCAACCGTTGTGGCGTCGCCACATGGTTGGGTCATGCCCTTCTGGGACATTGGCGCATGGATCATCTGAGTAGCCGCGCAGTACGCTATATCTTCGGATCTGATCATCGCTCAGAAGAGCTGGTGTCGCGAGATGTCTCGACAAATGAACCATACGCAAAGCGGCTTGGGCTTCAGCAGCTTTAGCCAAAAGAATTGCGAGTTCATCTTCTGAAACTTCGGTGTCTTCAAAAGCTGCGCTCACCGCAGCTTCAGCAGCGATGAATTTTTCTCCTGCCGCGATGGCTTCGGTTCTCATTTCTTCAAACAACGCCGTAATTTCAGCAACTTGATCATTTGAAAGCGCAAGCTCTTCTTGAAGCTCCAGCAGATGAGCGGGGCCAGGAAGGCCGTTCAACTCCGCAGGAAGAGCCAGTCCCCAACCGCCGCCCCGGCGAAGCTCAGCTATATCTTGATTGGATAGGCTTTTGATCTCACGTGTCTCGAAACCGGCGTACGGTGTACCACCATGCTTGTGCCCATCATCCTGTGATAACGCCGACAAAGGCATCGCAGATAGAACAACCGCCATCGACAAAACGAATTTCATGGGCATTCCCCTACAAAAAGAGCGCGGCATTCGCCAATACAAAGACAGTATGAATTTTCCCGCGTAGTACACAAGCCGTCGTTCGCGCGCCATAACGAATGGCGGCTAAGTCCCGCGTTGCTGCCATAGCCTGGATTTCGATGAACGTCCGGTCTATTTGAAAGCGGTCGTTGGCAGTCGCTGAACCGCGATCTTCAGCGGAAACAGCAGCTTTCCGCCGACAGCAGACGCTCATGGCATCATGCTCTACGTCCGCAGTGCGGACAAAACTGCCGGTCGCTTGTATTCAGAAATCAACGGCTTAGGCGAAGCCTTCAACAGAAAAAGTTATCATTGACTTAATTCAAGGCTACCGGCGCGTGTAGATGGCAACCTGAGTAACGCCAAATACTATCCGCCGAGGGCTGTTGGGGTGTAATTTCCCGCGCTCCGCTTCATTTTTTCTGAAAGTCAGCACATTGACGCCGCTGGCCATAGCTATGCTGCCGCGAACCGCTATGGTGTCGTGGAATACCAAAAATGGTATCCATTACACAGCAGAGTCTCCATTTTTTGGAAATTCGAAGCGGCACTCCCTTCCGTGTCAAGCGGAAACGCTTTCAAATGTACCTTAAACCTACAATGCGCTACGTTACAGACGTGGAAAAGAATGCATATACAATAAGAAACCTAAAGCGAGTCTACGGCGAAGGGCCTGCGGCCGTGCACGCATTGCGCGGAGTAAATCTGGACATTCCGGAACGAGAAATCGTTGTGCTACTTGGCGCTTCAGGCAGCGGAAAATCGACCTTGCTGAACATTGTCGGAGGCCTAGATCGAGCGTCCGACGGCAGCATTCACTTTCGCGACCAAGATCTGACTTTGATGTCAGACAAAGAACTTACCCGGTATCGCAGAGATCACGTGGGGTTTGTTTTTCAATTCTATAATCTGATGCCTAGCCTAACTGCTCGAGAGAATGTTGAGCTTGTTACGGAGATCGCACGAAACCCAATGGACCCTGACCACGCGCTTGCGCTCGTCGGATTGACCGATCGCGTTGATCACTTCCCCGCCCAGTTGTCTGGTGGCGAACAACAACGCGTCGCGATTGCACGTGCGGTTGCGAAACAGCCAGACGTGCTGTTCTGCGATGAACCAACAGGTGCCTTAGACAGTAAAACGGGAAGGACTGTTTTACAGGTCCTGAAAGATGTGAATGAGCGGCTGGGTGCAACTGTTCTGATTGTGACCCACGCGACGTCTCAGGCAGCCATGGCTGACCGGGTCATCCGCTTTGGTGATGGCGCTGTAATCGAAGTTACGCAAAACACCTCCAAAGTCGCGCCAGAAGATATCGAGTGGTAGCTGCAGAATGTCTGCAATGGCAAAAAAGCTCGCTAGAGATCTGTGGCACATCAAAGGTCAGGCTACGGCGATCGGTTTAGTTGTTGCACTCGGCGTCCTGATGCAAGTCATGCAGTCCGGATTGGTTGTCAGCTTGGATGAGACCCGTACGGCGTATTACGAAAGATATCGTCTTGCAGACGTTTTTGCGCCGGTTGTCGGAGCTCCAGAACATATTGCCGAAGACTTACGGAATTTACCTGGAGTTTCATCGGTCGACACCCGAGTGGTCGGGCAGGCTTTGGTGGACTTACCGAATATAGAACTGCCCATTCGCGCTCTGGCCATTTCGCTTCCCGAAATCGGCGAAGCCAAATTGAATTTGATCTATTTGACCGATGGTCGACACCTCTCTCGCGAGCGGCCTGATGAAATAATTGTTTTGCAAAGCTTTGCGCAGGCTCACGGCTTAAGACCCGGAGATCAGATCTCTGCAACCATGAACGGGGCGCGGCGAAACTTCGAGGTCGTCGGACTTGCAATGTCGCCTGAGTTTCTTTTTGCCGCAGCGCCGGGAGAAATGGTGCCTGACGATAGTCGATTTGCAGTTCTTTGGCTCAGTCGTCCAGCTATGGAGGCTGCATTTGACCTGAACGGAGCTTTCAACGAAGCCCTCTTTTCGTTGAGCCGCGGAGCGGAAACACCTGCGATCCTTCGTGCAACCGATAGGGTCTTGGACAAGTTCGGGGGACTTGGCGCGTTCCCGCTTAGTGATCTTGCCTCGAACAAGTTTGTTTTAGAAGAAATTGACGGCTTGCGCCGTACGTCTGCTACAGTCCCCCCGATCTTCTTGGCCGTCGCTGCGTTTCTTCTTTACATTGTCATTTCCCGTTTGGTGGCTTCTGAAAGGGAAGAAATCGGATTGATGAAAGCATTCGGTTACACGAATTGGGAGGTTGGAAGCCACTATCTAAAAATGGTCCTGATAATTGCTGGGGGTGGAGCCATTGTAGGTGGAATATTGGGAATAGTTGCCGGACGCGCGCTGATAGATGTCTACCTCGTTTATTACAAATTCCCGTTTTTAGTTTTTCGACTGGAACCTCTGAGCGTTACGCTTGGATTTTTAGCGAGTATTATGACATCTTCGGTCGGAGGGATGGTGGTGTTGCGTAGGGTATTTGTCTTGACACCTGCAGTGGCGATGCGGGCCGCGGCGCCAGCCGATTACAGCAGAAGCGGGCAAATCGGAAAAGCCTTAGCCGGGTATCTGGACCAACCAACTCGAATGGTGTTGCGCCGGCTTACGCGCCAGCCCGTGCGAATGATAGGCGCGATAACAGGCGTCAGCGCCGGCATCGCTCTGTCAGCAGCAATGGCATCAATTCTAGCAAGTTTCGACAGAATGGCTGAGCTGACCTTCGATATCATGGATCGGAGCAACGTGTCCGTCAGTTTTATAAACCCCATTTCTCGCCAAAGCCTGTTCGACGTACAGTCAATCGAAGGAGTAATTGAAGTTGAGCCTGTTCGCATCGTGCCCGCAATCTTTAAGCACGGTCGTCTTTCCTATCGCGGTGCGATTACCGGATTGACTGAATTTCCAAGGTTGAACCGCGCAATAGACCGTGCTGAACGATCGATCCCGATGCGCCAGGATGGGGTCATTCTTTCATCAGGCCTCGCTAGAATTCTCGACATCCGAGCGGGTGACTGGCTTTCCGTTGACGTACGCGAAGGTCGTCGTCCTGTGTTGCAACTGCCCGTAGTCGCCATTTCCGAAAGCCTCATGGGATCGCCGGCATACATGGAGATAACCGCACTGAACCGTGTTCTCCGCGAACCGGATCGAGTATCCGGAGCATTCATACGAACTGACAAGTATCTTGAGGAGGAGACTTACAAACAGCTCAAGGACATGCCAATGGTGGCGGGTGTGGCGCTAAAATCTGATACTAGAGGTGCGTTTCAGAAAGTGATGGACGAAGGAGCAGGCGCCATGCGCTACATTATGGCCTTGATTGCCGGGGTTATAACGTTTGGTGTAATATACAATGCAGCTCGCGTCGCTCAAGCCGAACGCGTCCGGGATCTGGCAGCGCTGCGAGTTTTGGGGTTCACAAGAACAGAAGTAGCCTTCGTCTTGCTAGGTGAATTGGCCGTCGTCACGTTGCTGGCGCTGCCGTTAGGGGCGTTAGCAGGCTATGGTTTGACCATCGCGGTCTCTCAAGGTTTCAGTACGGACCTGTACCAAATCCCCCCCTACTTTAGTTTCAGGAGTTTTGGGCAAGCTACTGTGGTTGTGGTCATTGCAGCATTGCTTTCAGGGTGGTTGGTTAAACGCAATGTGGATCGGTCGGATCTGGTTCTGGCACTCAAATCAAGGGAGTAGCATTCGTGAGCGCGCGAAAAAGGTACTCTCGGTCGATCTTAACAATTGTTTCAGCGATTGTGGTTGCGGTTACTCTCCTTGCCGCTTTCTGGCCGCGCCCGATACTGGTCGATACTGCGACGGTAGAACGCGGCAATATGATTGTTACCATCAACGAAGAAGGCAAAACGAGGGTTAAGGAACCCTATGTCGTTTCTTCCCCTATTGCCGGTGAACTGCAACGTGTTACGGTTCTGCCCGGTGACCGTGTCGTCGGTGGTGAAACGATCGTTGCCCGCATGACGCCGGCCAATCCATCGGCTCTGGATGTACGTACCCGCGAGCAAGCACTTGCTGCGGTCAGCGCCGCCGAAGCAGCGCTCAGGGTTGCCCGCGCGGATTTAAACGCGGCATTGGCTACGGACGACTTCGCGCAAAGCGAACTTGAGCGCACACAAAAGCTTGTTGCTAAAGGCATAGCAAGCAAAGTCACGATGGAAAGGTCCGAGCAGGCCGCCAGAATCGCTAAAGCCAACCTCGATACAGTCCAGGCTGCAATCGCGATGCGAGAGGCAGAACTGGCCAATGCGCGCGCGCGATTGATTGGATTTGATGACGCAGGTCTAGCCGAAGCGCTTGAGGATAGCGGGGCGCCCTCCTACAGTATTCCGCTGCGCGCACCCATCGACGGAACTATTTTGAAAGTTATCCAGAAAAGTGAAACAACACTCCCGGCTGGTGAGCCGATATTGGAAATCGGAAACATCGAAGGCGACCTCGAAGTAGTGGCAGAACTCTTGTCGTCAGAAGCGGTGCAGGTCAGCGAAGGGGATCGTGTAATTATCACCAATTGGGGCGGCCTTGGCGATCTGAGTGGTTCAGTTAGCCGGATTGACCCCTATGGATACACGAAGTACTCAGCACTGGGAGTAGAGGAACAGCGGGTTGAAACCACGATACAATTCGACGGTCCAAGCGAGGTTCGAGGGACTTTGGGACACGGATATCGTATCGAAGTCCGCATAGTCGTCTGGGAACAAGAAGACGTTACCATCGTTCCTTCAGCTGCGCTGTTTCGACAGGAAGCGAATTGGGCCGTCTTTGCCAATGCTGGCGGCCGCGCAGTTCTAAAGAAAGTGGACATCGGCCAAAACAATGGTGTCGAAGCTCAAGTGCTAAGTGGATTGGAGCCGGGTGATACGGTGGTTCTTTTTCCATCAGCCAATCTGATTGACGGCTCGCGAATTGAAAAAAGGCAGATAAAGTAACGGGTCTTTTTTCGGGCGGTTTGACCATTTCTGTTTTGGGCTCGAAGCAGTCGTTGGCGGGGCCTTGGCTGTCCGTCCGGTCTAGGGTCAGGACTCATAACCAGTATATGACGAGAGCGGCAAGGGCGATGGCGGACAGGAAGACTTTCGGGCATCTGTCGTAGCGGGTTGCCACCCGCCGCCAATCCTT
>NZ_JBXWRV010000032.1:0-12455 GCF_059613065.1 Ruegeria sp. BHSC026
ACAACCGTCTTTCCAGTCCGTCAGGCCGCCTCTCCAGCCCGTCACCACCGCCTCACCAGCGCCGGTGAAGGGGGTTCTAAGATTATCCAACCAAAGCCGCAAGGGGAAAATCGCATCTCGATGCATTTTTTTGCAAATCGACATTTTATCTTTTATTATCAAACGATTGATTGCCTAGCCGCGGCAGACATACCTACATCAATGAAGTGCGGCACCGCGCGCTCGGCTGCGGCCCTCAGGCCGGAGGATTCGCGCCCCACAATATATTGTACACATCGCACCCTACGCCACAACGAAGAGCGACTCGCATCGCGCGGCATCTGCCCCTTCCACCACGCCTCGGCGCTGGATTCGGAGCCCCCGCCATGCGCGATGGCGGCTGCGGCGCTTGAATAGCCCACAGAAGTTGCCCAAGGACCAACCACCGCCTAGCACAATCCGTGAAAGTTCGACCGGAGTTCATCGCACCGCCCATCCGCGCAAGGAGGGGTCCATGTCTCTCGATCTGATGACCTACCAACCGCGAGGGGACAAGATGAACTCGGACTTCTTCCACGAATACCTGCCGAAAATCTATCAGCACCGACAAGCCTCGGGAGTCACAGAGCAAGTCGGCCAGATGGCGGCCATCATCCTCGAGGTGGAACCCGAGGCGATCTTTGACACTTTGGTCGAACTCTATGTGATGACCCCGTATCGCCATACCGCAAACTATCTGGGGCCGACGCATCGGTTTTCCGTTCTTCACGCGCATCCGGTCTTTCCGGCGCTGGTCCTGATGGCCCCGCTCAGCGCCGGCCTCGAGGACTATATCTCGCGCCTCAATCGCATGTACCCGCTGGCACGGGCGACACCGCAGACCCACTATGCCGGCGAAGTCTGTTCCGCGCGCGACCTGAATGATCTGCGCAACACCCTCGAGGATCAGAACATCCGGTTCGACTATGTCGGCGACACGGAAAACCCCTTCTACACATTGGACTGGATGCTGTTCACCACCCCATCGGATTTCACCTGCCACCGGGCCGGCTATTCGGCGCTGGACTTCAAAGACGCCGACAGTCTGGGCCTGGGCGACCGGCTGATCCTGAGCGCGGTCGAGCAGGACCGCTTGACAAGGGCCGCCGAGTTAGGCGCGGACAGCGCGATCGCACCGCTGATGCTGGGCCTGGACCATCTGGTCACGCGGGTGCTGGCCGGCGAACGCGAGGATCCGATCCTCGAGTTTCTAAACATGGTGCCCTAGTATTTCTGGGGCGCCTACAACATCGCCGAGATGAATTCGTCGACCAATGTCAACCGACACCCCGGCGTGGACGACGACAAGAAATCCCCAGCCAACGTCTTTACCGCGAACAACACCCCGTCCTTCGTGAACTCGTTTGCCAAGCTGCCGATACCCACCGAGGATGTCGAACGCAATTTCGGCCGGCGTCTGCACCACATGGTGGTCGAGATACGCGACGGCGACCATGCCGGCGGCGAAAAGAACGCATATTTAGTGGTCAACACCGTGAAGGAAAAAGGCGTTCCGTTTCTCGCCCATGTCGTGGGGGAATTCAAAGACGACCTGAACCTTAAGCCGATCTTCTCGAAACACTCGAAACATACGCTGCTGATCACCGAGTATATCGAGCGGTGCCACCACTATGACGGCTTTTTCACCAAGGACAACGTCGCCGCCCTGACCGCCGCCGCGGGTCAGGACGAACAGTACCGGGACGGAAACGTCTTCGATTTAAAAAAGTCTGCGGAATTCCGCAGCCGATGCCTTCAGGAGAGAATGCCGAACCTTATGATGGCCCGATCATGAAACAGGTGACGTTGCGCGCCTTGAGGCGGCGACAGGCCAGATCGGCCTGCTCGCGGGTCATGCCCTGGAATGTGGCCTCGAAGCCCTTGGAGCTTTGGTTCACTTTACGCAACGAGCCTTCTAGCGTGGTCATTTCCGACAGCGCCGTCTTCAGCAGCACCTTTTCGGCCTCGTACCGCGTTGCGAAGCGGCCCACATTGACGCCCCACAGATGGCCGCCCGAGGTGGACAGCCGCGTGACGATTTCCTGCTCGGGTTCGGCCTCGGCCGGTTCGGTCGAGGCCAGCACCAGGTTGTCGGGCCGCAGGGCCGGGCGCGTGTCGGCGGTTTCGACCGGCGGGGCCGTGGGCGTGGTCTGGGCGGCGACGATTGCCTGGGCGATGCTGTCCTGGATGCGGGGCGCGTTCTTGGCGGCTGTTTCGGCAACTACGCTCGCGACTTGAACCGCGACCCCGGCCCCCGGACGCATGACCGGGCGCAAACTCTGTTGCGGCGCACCGATCGCGCGCGCCACCTGGGTGCCGCCCAGACCTGCATTCCCGGCATAGGCCGGACGGGACGGTTTGCGGATCGGGGCACGGGACGGGGCGCGGCGGAACCCAAGGTCCAGCAACTCGGCCACCTTGGCGTTGCGCCAGGCGCTGGACTTGCCGCCGAACACCGTGGCGATGATGCGTTCGTTTCCGCGCTTGGCCGAGGCCACCAGGTTGAACCCGGCCGCGCGCGTATAGCCTGTCTTGATGCCGTCAGCGCCCTTGTACGCGGCCAGCAGGCGGCGATTCGTGTTGGGAACCGTCTTGATGCCCGCATAGGTCGATTGGCGTGAGAACAGGTTGTAGTATTCGGGATAGTCGTAGAGGAGATGCCGGCCCAGCGTGGTCATGTCACGGGCGGTGGACAAGTGGCCCGACTCCGTCAGACCATGCGCATTCTTGAAGGTGGTGCGGGTCATACCCATGGCTTTGGCCGTACGGGTCATGCGGCGCGCAAAGGCCGCTTCGGACCCGCTGAGCGCGATACCGATGGCGGTGGCCGCATCATTGGCCGATTTCACCGCCGCGGCCCGGATCAGATAGCGGAACGCAATCTTCTGCCCGGCGCGGAGCCCAAGTTTCGACGGCGGTTCGGCCGCCGCATGATTGGTGATCGTCACGGGGGTGTCCAGGGTGATCTCGCCGTTCCGAACGGCCTCGAACGCGATATACAGCGTCATCATCTTGGTCAGCGACGCAGGGTGGAGGCGGGTATCGGCGTTGCGCGAATGCAGAACCTCTCCGGTGCGCGCATCGATCACCATCGCCGCGTAAGGCGCGGCCAGCGCCTGAGTCGCTGCTACTGCAGCGATCCAAATCACCGCAATGAGGAACAAGCCCGCCCGGGCCGGAATCATCCGCCGAATCTGCACGATCTTTGCCTCTGTCTGCCTCGCGCCGCCGGATTTTTCCGGTCGGCATTTTTGTTGATTGTCTTAACGATAGCACAGGCACCCAACGAAATAAACCGAAAGCTGTCCGAATCCGTCGTCCCTCGGGCTCCGTTTCACCGCTACATCTTGGGCACCCGATCGCGCGGGCCACCACGGAGGCCAAAGCGGCAAAATAAAGGCCAGGGAGCGGTCAAGTAATCATCCGGTGCGCCCTATCGGACACAGGTCACGTGAAACGGTCGATCAGCGCCGGAAGGTGGCCCAGATGCTCGATCTCAAGAAACCGGGGGTGGCCGGATGGGATCTCGGCCCGCTCGATGTCCCAGACCAGCCCATGTGGAACATGCACACCCCAGGCGCCAGTCTGAATCGGGGCAACGACATCCGATCTGATCGAGTTGCCCACCATCATCACCCGGTCCGGCGCATGACCGAGACGCTGGAATATGGCGCGATAGGTTTCGGGGTCCTTCTCAGACACGATCTCGACCTCGTCGAACAGATCGCCCAGCCCCGACTGAGCCAGCTTGCGCTCCTGGTCGATCAGATCTCCCTTGGTGATCAGCGCGATGGCATGCGTTTCGGCCGCGGCCTCGACCGCCGTGCGGGCGTGCGGCAGAAGCTCGATCGGATGGGCCAGCATCTCTTGCCCCGCCGCGATCAACTCGCGGATGACGCGGGCCGGAATCCGATCATCGGTGACGTCCAGCGCGGTCTCGATCATCGACAAGACGAAACCCTTAATGCCGTAGCCATAGTGCCGGATGTTGCGCCTTTCGGCCGCCAGAAGGCGCTCCATCAGTTGGTTATGATCGGCATGGTCGGCCAGCAGCTCGGCAAAGCGGGCCTGGGTCAACCGAAAGAACCGCTCGTTTTGCCAGAGCGTGTCGTCAGCATCGAAGGCGATGAGGGTCAGGTTTTCATGCATTCCGATTCCGCCGGTTGCTCTTTCCTCTGGGCGCGCTGACGTTATATAAGCCCTGAAACGACCCGAAATGTGAATCGGAAAATCTCGGTACAATGCTGACTGCCCGTTGGATGATGGCTGGCAAATCGGAGGACGATGGCGACACGTCCATCCTTGTCCAGACCAAGCCCAAGACCAAGCGCCCACCGCTGTACAAGGTGCTGCTGCTGAACGACGACTACACGCCCATGGAATTCGTGGTGCATGTACTCGAGCGGTTCTTCGGCATGTCGCACGCGCAGGCGTTCGAGATCATGCTGACCGTTCACAAGAAGGGCGTGGCCGTGGTGGGCGTATTCAGCCATGAGATCGCCGAAACCAAGGTGGGGCAGGTGATGGATTTCGCCCGCCGTCACCAACACCCTCTGCAATGCACCATGGAGAGAGAGGAGTAGGGCCGCGTGCCTCGGTCCCACAGCCCATGTCCACTCGTCTTCACCTTGCCCTGCAACAGGGCCTGACGCTGCCCGAGCCGGTTTCGGTGATCGGCCCGACACCGGAGCATGACCTTTCGATGCTGCCAGGCGGCACGCAGGTCGTCCAACCGTTCAAACCGTTTTACGACCATTTTCAGGCGCAGGGATTCGACGCCACGCCCCGGGCCGATGTGCCCTGCGGCAGCGTCATCCTGTTTCTGCCGCGCGCCAAGGCGCTTGCGCGGGCGATGATCCATCAGGCCAGCCAGCGCACCGGTGGTCCGATCGTGGTGGACGGCGCCAAGACCGACGGAATCGACAGCCTGCTGAAAGACATCCGCAAACGCGTGGCGGTCGAGGGACCGATTTCCAAGGCACATGGCAAGATCTTCTGGCTCCGGGCCAGTGCCGACACCTTTGCCGACTGGGCCGCGCCGCAGGAACAGAGAGCCGACGGATACCGGACCGCTCCAGGCGTGTTCTCGGCCGACGGGATCGACCCCGCCTCGGCCCTTCTGCGCAAGTCCCTGCCGGCCAAGCTGGGGGCTAAAGTGGCCGATCTGGGTGCGGGCTGGGGGTACCTGTCCGCAGGGGTTCTCGAACGCGACTCGGTGACCACCCTGCATCTGGTCGAGGCCGACCACACCGCACTGAGCTGCGCCCGGGCCAACGTGAGTGATCCGCGCGCCCTGTTCCACTGGGCCGATGCGGTGACCTGGACCGCGCCCGAGCCGTTGGACACCGTGGTCATGAACCCGCCGTTCCACACCGCGCGCAGCGCTGACCCGTCGTTGGGTCAGGGCTTCATCGCGTCGGCAGCGCGCAACCTGACGCGCTCGGGCAGCCTGTGGATGGTGGCCAACCGCCATCTGCCCTACGAAACCACCCTGTCCGAGACCTTCGCGCGGGTCGAGGAACTGGCTGGAGACAACCGCTTCAAGGTGTTCCATGCCTCTCGCCCTCGGCGGTGAAGCCGTCTAACCTGCGCCGAGATTCTGGAGGAACCGCATGTCATTTTCCATAGCTGGCAAGACCGCCATCGTGACCGGAGGCGCAAACGGCATCGGGCTGGCGATCGGCCGTCATTTCGCCGACGCGGGCGCCAACGTGATGTTCGCCGACATCGACGAAAAAGGCCTGGCCGACGAATTGGGCGAACAGGTCGACGACGGCAACATCAGGTATTTTGCCGGAGACCTGCGTGAAAAACTGACCGTAGCCAACCTGCTGTCCGCCACGCTGGACGCGTTCGATCAGGTGGATATCCTGGTCAATGGCGCGCGGCAGGTGATCCCCTCGGACCCACTGGACCCCGAGGACGACTCGGTGCGCGCCCTGCTGAACCAGAACCTGATGCCGACCCTGCGGCTGAGCCAGATGGTCGCCAACCGGATGATCAAACAGGCCGACGGCAGCGAAGACACCCAGATCGGCTCGATCATCAACCTGTCCTCGATCGCCGGGCGCCGTACGCATCCCGACCTGCTGGCCTATTCCGTGGCCAGCGCGGCGCTGGATCAGCTGACCCGGTCGCTGGCCGTGACCCTGGCGCCGCACCGCATCCGCGTGAATGCGATCGCGCTCGGCTCGGTCATGAGCGCCTCGTTGCAGACGACCCTGAAAGACAACCGCGACTTTCGCAAGGACATCGAAAAGCACACACCGCTGGCCCGCATCGCCGCCCCGACCGAACTGACCGAAACGGCGCAATACCTGGCGTCCGAGGCTTCCGGCTTCATGACCGGCCAGATCCTGACAATCGACGGAGGCCGCACCCTGCTGGACCCGGTCGCCGCCCCAGCCCACTGAGCCCAATGTTCGATACCGAAAAAGCCACCGCCTCTGCCTGGTTCCGCAGCCTGCGCGATCAGATCGTCACCGCCTTCGAGGCGCTGGAGGACAGCCACGACACCGGTCCCTTCAGCGATGCCGAACCCGGCCGTTTCGAGGTCAAGGAAACCCGGCGCCAGTCCGAAGATGGGTCCGACGCGGGCGGCGGGCTGATGTCGGTCATGCGCGGCGGCCGCGTGTTCGAGAAGGTCGGCGTCAACGTCTCGACGGTCTACGGCACACTGGGCGAGCGGGCACAACAGGCGATGGCCGCGCGCAAGGGCATCCCCGGCATGGCCGACGACCCACGGTTCTGGGCCTCGGGTATCAGCCTTGTGGCGCATATGCAAAACCCGCATGTCCCGGCCGTTCACATGAACACCCGCATGTTCTGGACGCCTCATGCCTGGTGGTTCGGCGGCGGATCCGACCTGAACCCCTGCATCGAATACCCTGAGGACACGGCGCATTTCCACGCCACGCAGAAGGCGCATCTGGACCCGCACGGACCGGGGCACTATCCGCGCCTCAAGGAGTGGGCCGACGAGTATTTCTACATCCCGCACCGCAAGCGCGCGCGGGGCGTCGGCGGGATCTTCATGGATGACTACTGCACCGGCGACTGGCAGGCGGATTTCGCGCTGACCCAGGACATCGGTCGGGCCTTCCTGCCGGCATTTCTGCCTCTGGTGGAAAAGCGGCGCGTGCAGCCCTTTACCGAGGCCGACAAGGATGTGCAGCTGGTACATCGCGGGCTGTATGCCGAATACAACCTGGTCTATGACCGGGGCACGAAATTCGGCCTGGAAACCGGGCATGACCCCGACGCCGTGCTGATGAGCTTGCCGCCGCTGGCCAAATGGGTCTGAGGTTCAGAACCCGAAATCCATGAAGTTGTCATAGCAGTAGTTCTGCGCGGACGAGGCCGACATGTTCTCGCCCACGCGGCTGACGGTGATCGAATATCCCGGCGTGGTGTCCGCGCCCGGCGGCGGCTTCAGCGAAAACTGGACCGTTCTGGCCCCTTTCTCGTAGGCTTTCCAGACATAGATCCGCTGCGCGCGCGGCACGCCGAGTTGGCGGATGGCATAGTCTCCGATGCCGCACCAGTAATTGACCGCTGCGGACGAGCCGATCGCCTTTACCTCGTAGATACCATCGCCGACAGGGCGGATCTCGGTGCGGTAGGTGGGGCGAACGCTGAGGCCAAAGCCCCGCGCCTGCGCCGCGAGCGGCGCCAGAAGAGACGTGCAAAGCAGAAAGAACACAAGGAAACGCGCCATCGGAAAACCTGTCAGCTGAAACTCGCTGCCGTTCATGATAAGGCGCGGGCCCTTCGAGTAAAGCCACAGAGGCCCGCCCGCCGGTCGCCGGTGGGCACGGCAAGCCGGGCACCACCGCCACGGGGCGCGGAAACGATTGACCCGGGCGCACCGACGTCCATAGATGCGGGGCAGGCATATTCGACAGGACAGGACACCCGCCATGCTGCACGAAACACCGGGATTGCTCGACGCCATCCGAGCGCGCTTTGCCCATGTGGAAAGTTGTCCGTTTCAAGGTCCACGCATATTCTTCGAAAACGCGGGGGGGGCACTGACGCTGAAATCGGTGGTCGACACCTCGGCCCGGTTTGCGGCCATCCCGGACAATCAGGGGCGGGACAACGTGGCCAGCCACGCCCTGGTCGACATCATCAACCGTGCCAAGGCCGATCTGGCGGTGTTCATGAACGCCTCCTCGGGACAATTCTTCGTTGGCGAAAGCGGCACCGAGCTTTTGTTCCGCATGATCCGTACGGCCTGCGTGAACGCGCCCAAGGGGGCAAAGGTGATCGGCAGCAGCATCGAACACCCGGCCAGCCGCAGCGCCGCGCGCCGCTGGGCCGGAATCGCCGGGCTCGATTATGTGAATGTGCCCCATGACGATGCGACCGGCCTGGTCACGGCGGCCGACTATACCGCGCGCATGTCGCCGGATGTGGCCGTAGCCACGATCCTACATGCCTCTCCGGTGACCGGCATGGGAATGGACGTGGCCGCCATCGCCCGCGCGATCCGGTCGGTCTCGCCAGACTGTTTCATCATCGTGGACGGCATCCAACACGCCGCGCACGGGCAGTTGGACATCGACAGCTATGGCGTCGATGGCTATGCGATTTCCCCCTACAAGGTGTTTTCGCGGCACGGTTATGGCGTCGCCTGGATTTCGGACCGGCTGACCACCCTGCCCCATGACCAGCTGATCGACGCCCCCAAGGCGGGCTGGGAATTCGGCACCCGCGACACAGGCGCCTATGCGACAATGTCCGACGTGGTCGACTATTTCGACTGGCTGGGCGGGCAGGTATCAGATGCCACCGACCGGCGCGCCCGGATCGAGGCCGCCGGGCGCGCGATCCACAGCTATGAAACGCATCTGACCAACGTGATGATCAACGGTACCGGCAACCTGCCCGGTCTGCGGGACATGGACCATATCTCGATCCTGGCCGGCGCCGAGAACCCGGCACGCGAAGGGCTGGTCTCGATCGTGGTGCGCGACATCCCGTCGGCCGAGGCGGTCTCGCGACTGAACGCGCAAGGCATCCGCACCCACACGCGCAAGGACGACCACTACAGCGGCAACGTCCTGCGTCCGCTGGGCCTGCCGGACTGCATCCGGGTTTCGCTGTGCCACTACAACTCCGAGCATGAGGTGACACAGTTTCTGGCGGCGATGCAGGACATGAAGCCCTGACCCAATGGATCGGCCGAGATTTTCGGCTGTCCCCCCTTGCGCCGGAGCGCAGGCTTGGCTACATCCCGCGTCACGGGTGATTAGCTCAGTTGGTAGAGCGCTTCGTTTACACCGAAGATGTCGGGAGTTCGAGTCTCTCATCACCCACCATCCTTTCATCGCACTGCATAAAGGTCTTACGAGACGAACACTTACTGCTGTGCTGCATGTGAAACTGTGTCCGCTGCACTTAGACAAAAAAGATGTCTCCAAAACAGGAGATATGGGCCATGGCAACAATTGTAAAACGGCCTACTGCATCACAGCGGCACATTGAGGCCTGGTTCAAGGACGGCATAACATGGGATCGATATGGTCAATTGGAGTTGGACCATATTACCCCTCTCTCAGCTGCAGGGTCTTTGGAAAACCTCGTCGAACTTTGCCACTACAGCAACCTGCAACCTCTTTGGAAGCGGGACAACCTAGCAAAGGGCGGGGCGTAAGCCTCGCCCCTGCGAGTGGGCATCTATCTTCTTCGGGTTTAGCCGGTTTCAAGAGTGGCATAGTCCGCTCTGATAGCGTGTTCCGGTTAGCAAGACCAAGCCGACATTCCCTGAGTTTTAGCCGAACTTCCGCTATGCGGACAATGCGGTCATTGGGAAAGGGTCCGAGCCGAAGCTATCTTTACGGCGATTTTGCTAGCTTCTTGGGGTTGAATTGGCTTTCAATTGAGCGCGAAACACGCGCGGTGACACGCCGGTTTTGACTTTGAAGGCGCGGGAAAAGTTCGACAGATGCTGGTAGCCCAACGCGCTTGCTGTACGTGAAATCGGCGTGTCCGTTTCGCTCAGCATGTACTCGGCCCAGTAATGACGTCTTGCATCCACGATCTGGGAAAACCTGCGTCCGCTTTGGCGCAACCTTCGTTTCACGGTGCTGCCACTGACACCCAGTTCGCGTGCAACGCAGTCCAGCCGTGCCTGCCCGGACCAGATTAACCGATCAACGATAAAGTCGATGTCGTCGATTGAAACCGGCGTGTCCGCATTCCGCGCATGATACTGGTTCAGTTTGGCAAGACCGGCATCCAAAGGCGTGTTCAGCAGGTCCGCATCCAGAACGATATCGGTCCACGTATTGCCCCATCGGATGTCGATACCATCCCAGTCTGCCGGCACCGGCAACGGCCGGTCGTTGGAGGCCAGCCTTATCTGCAAAGGCCGTGCGTCCGGGCCCGCGCAGAGCGCAATAATCTGCATCAAGACGGTAACCATGTATTGTTCGGTCTGCCACCTGCCTACGCAATCTGGGAACATCACATTTCGGCGGAACACAACAGTGTTGCCTTCCGGGAGTAGCGCGTATTGCGCGCCGTTGTTCTCAAACGTGACATCTTCGACGAAAAACCGCAGCAACCTGCCCAGCGTGGATGCCATGCGCACCCGCATGCCGCCCAAATCGCCCGTTGAATGAACCGGGTGCTCCTGCGCGGTCACATGGCCTAGGTGGTCCAAGTCCAAGGCCTGCGCCGCAAAACCAATAAAGCGCCAGGCCGAACGTTCGCCGATCAGACCCTGCCCCTCAAGCACTGCGTCCAGAGGCATGCCAGCGCGCTCTGCAAAACCCGCAATATCGCCGCCCCGCCGGGAGATCGTGTCAACAAATGGCATAACCTGCGCGGCCTTGATCAGGACCAGTTCGGCCTGTCTGGGACGGCTCTGCGACACGGCGATCTCCATTCAAATGACCCACAATGATAAGTCATACTCTGTTAAGCTGGGCCCGGGAATACTCGGTTGATGTTGCAACCAGCACGATCTCATGCCCTCCGCTGGGCAGTTTATTGAAAGGAAATTGTACAGGATGAAGTCGACGCTTTCCGCCATATTTTTTGCCTTTGGCATGACGGCCGCTTTCGCCAGCGAAGAAAGCAAGACCTGGCCCGCTTCGGAAGAAGCCAAGCAATTTGTTCAGGACACCATAGTGATTGGCATGCTGGCTAGCCCCTATGGCACCGGCTGGACGGATTACGAACAGCTGCACACTTATTTCCAGCGCGCGCGCGATAATGGCATCACCGGGCATGAAATGACACTGGCTGCTGCCGACATGTCGTTCGAGACCCTGCTAGAACAGCATTACCATTTCCGCGCGGCCATGGCGCAGTTCCCCGAAAACTACCTGATCGTGAACCAGACCCGAGATATCGAAGCTGCGCATATCCAAGGCAAGACGGCGGTGATCTGGAACAGCCAGACTGCAACGATCCTGAATGGCGATCTGAAAAAGATGGCCCTGCTCAAGGACATGGGCATCAAATCGATGATCCTGGCCTATAACGATATCTTCCGTACTGGCTCGGGCCAGCTGGCCGCCTACAATGGACGCGATATCGGACTAACGCCATGGGGCGAATCTGTGATCGATGAAATGGTTCGCTTCGGCATCCTGCTGGACCTCAGCCATACCGGGTCGAAAACAGCCAATAATGCGATGGATTACATGGATGCGAACTATCCCGGCGTGCCTTACGTCTATACCCATTCGGTGCCTGCGGGTTTGTATTTGGATGAACCCAACCGGACAGCGCGAGGATGCTATCGCGCCATTCACGATGACGAGGCGGTCCGCGCAGCAAACTCCGGTGGCTATGTCGCGCCTACCTTCACCGAATGGATGATGGACGGCATCTGGCCAGAAGATATTTCGCCCAAACAAGCCGCTGATATGATCGATTACTATGTGCAATTGGTTGGGGTGGATCACGTCGGCATTGCCACCGATGACATGTTCTCAACCGAACTGGTGGTCGATTTCGCTACCGCCAACGCAACAATGTATGACGACGGCGGCTACATGATCGACGCGTTTAATCGCGGCGCTACTGGCAATGGCGAACTGGCTAAAATCCTTGCGGCAATTACCGATGACCTTTGGGCACGCGGATACTCCAACGAAGACCTCGCCAAGATCTATGGCGGTAACAAGATGCGCGTCTATGCGCAGGTCTGGGAAGGCAAACCGCCCAAGGTGTTCCTGCAGGAATATCCCGAACGCCTGCGGATACGGCGCGAAATGGAGCAGATGTTTTTCTCTCGCTAGCAGCGTTTTCGGGATTGCAGGGTTAGGCCTATCTTTGGAACAAAGCGGACCATCCGCTTTGGGCTCGGTGCAGTCGTTGCTTGAATTCAACTTAAAGTCTGCTCTGCGGGCGATACAGACTTAGAATGTCTCTGTCGCTACGCGTTATGTGTGCACCTTAGAAAGGTTGAGCAGACTTTA
>NZ_JBXWRV010000033.1:2500-5486 GCF_059613065.1 Ruegeria sp. BHSC026
AGAGTGAGAAGAACATGTTGGGAAGCATGGCCATAGCGGGTGACAGCCCCGTATTCGAAGCTCGATGGGACGTATTAAGTAGGGCGGGACACGTGAAATCCTGTCTGAAGATCGGAGGACCACCTTCGAAGGCTAAGTACTCCTTGCTGACCGATAGCGAACCAGTACCGTGAGGGAAAGGTGAAAAGCACCCCGACGAGGGGAGTGAAACAGTACCTGAAACCGAACGCCTACAATCAGTCGGAGGCTCCTTGCGAGCTGACGGCGTACCTTTTGTATAATGGGTCATCGACTTGGTCTCACGAGCAAGCTTAAGCCGTTAGGTGTAGGCGCAGCGAAAGCGAGTCTTAATAGGGCGCATGAGTTCGTGGGATCAGACCCGAAACCGAGTGATCTAGGCATGGCCAGGTTGAAGGTAAGGTAACACTTACTGGAGGACCGAACCCACATCCGTTGAAAAGGATCGGGATGAGCTGTGCCTAGGGGTGAAAGGCCAATCAAACTCGGAGATAGCTGGTTCTCTGCGAAATCTATTTAGGTAGAGCGTCATCCGAATACCCCGGGGGGTAGAGCACTGGATGGGTAATGGGGCCCCACAGGCTTACTGATCCTAACCAAACTCCGAATACCCGGGAGTACTAGATGGCAGACACACTGCGGATGCTAACGTCCGTAGTGGAGAGGGAAACAACCCTGACCGACAGCTAAGGCCCCCAATTCATGGCTAAGTGGGAAAGCAGGTGGGACGACCAAAACAACCAGGAGGTTGGCTTAGAAGCAGCCATCCTTTAAAGATAGCGTAACAGCTCACTGGTCTAAACAAGTTGTCCTGCGGCGAAGATGTAACGGGGCTCAAGCCATGAGCCGAAGCTTCGGATGCCGTAAGGCATGGTAGCAGAGCGTAGTGTGACATAGTCTCATTCCTCCTTCACGTCTTCGGGCGTATTGGAGGAGAGAGGCTTTCGATGAAGCCGGGGCGTGAGCCATCCGGTGGAGAGATCACTAGCGAGAATGATGACATGAGTAGCGACAAAGAGTGTGAGAGACACTCTCGCCGAAAGTCCAAGGGTTCCTGCTTAAAGCTAATCTGAGCAGGGTAAGCCGGCCCCTAAGCCGAGGCCGAAAGGCGTAGGCGATGGGAACCAGGTTAATATTCCTGGGCCGTGGAGTGGTGACGGATCTCGGGTGTAGTTCAGTCTTATCGGATTGACTGGGCTGCTGAGAGGTTCCTGGAAATAGCCCTCCTATCAGACCGTACCCTAAACCGACACAGGTGGACTGGTAGAGCATACCAAGGCGCTTGAGAGAACGATGTTGAAGGAACTCGGCAAAATACCTCCGTAAGTTCGCGAGAAGGAGGCCCGGTTCCTAGGCAACTAGGGGCTGGGGGCACAAACCAGGGGGTGGCGACTGTTTATTAAAAACACAGGGCTCTGCGAAGTCGCAAGACGACGTATAGGGTCTGACGCCTGCCCGGTGCCTGAAGGTTAAAAGGAGAGGTGAGAGCCTTGAATTGAAGCCCAGGTAAACGGCGGCCGTAACTATAACGGTCCTAAGGTAGCGAAATTCCTTGTCGGGTAAGTTCCGACCTGCACGAATGGCGTAACGACTTCCCCGCTGTCTCCAACATCGACTCAGCGAAATTGAATTGCCTGTCAAGATGCAGGCTTCCCGCGGTTAGACGGAAAGACCCCGTGCACCTTTACTACAGCTTCGCACTGGCATCAGGACTGCAATGTGCAGGATAGGTGGTAGGCTTCGAAGCAGGGACGCCAGTTCCTGTGGAGCCTCCCTTGAGATACCACCCTTTGCATTCTTGATGTCTAACCGCGGTCCGTCATCCGGATCCGGGACCCTGCGTGGCGGGTAGTTTGACTGGGGCGGTCGCCTCCTAAAGCGTAACGGAGGCGCGCGAAGGTTGGCTCAGAGCGGTCGGAAATCGCTCGTTGAGTGCAATGGCAGAAGCCAGCCTGACTGCGAGACTGACAAGTCGAGCAGAGTCGAAAGACGGCCATAGTGATCCGGTGGTCCCGAGTGGAAGGGCCATCGCTCAACGGATAAAAGGTACGCCGGGGATAACAGGCTGATACTGCCCAAGAGTCCATATCGACGGCAGTGTTTGGCACCTCGATGTCGGCTCATCTCATCCTGGGGCTGGAGCAGGTCCCAAGGGTACGGCTGTTCGCCGTTTAAAGAGGTACGTGAGCTGGGTTTAGAACGTCGTGAGACAGTTCGGTCCCTATCTGCCGTGGGTGTAGGAGACTTGAGAGGAGTTGCCCCTAGTACGAGAGGACCGGGGTGAACGATCCACTGGTGGACCTGTTGTCGTGCCAACGGCAGTGCAGGGTAGCTATGATCGGACAGGATAACCGCTGAAGGCATCTAAGCGGGAAGCCCCCCTCAAAACAAGGTCTCCCTGAGGGCCGTGGAAGACCACCACGTCAATAGGCCGGAGATGTAAGCGCAGCAATGCGTTCAGTTGACCGGTACTAATCGCCCGATAGGCTTGATTTGATCCAGTAACAGAAAGACAAATCAAACCAAAAGCATACACCAACCTTGACAATGGATAGCGTCGCAGCACCAAGCCGCGATATTGATTGATTATACAACCGAGTGGCAACGCGCCTTTTGCAAGCAAAACACGCTGTCTGCCACCCGTCGCTTTCTTGCTCGCAAGAAAGTCGACGTGGGGATTTTCCTCGGTTTGGTGGTCATAGCGCAAGCAAAACACCCGGTCCCATCCCGAACCCGGAAGTTAAGTGCTGCAGCGCCAATGGTACTTGGGCTCAAGCCCCGGGAGAGTAGGTCACCGCCAAACCTAGAAAAATCCCCAAACTCTCTAAACGATCAAAAAATCAAAAAACGGCCTCAAAAAATCTCTGAAGGCCAAACGCCAAAAAAATGGCGCGGGGTGGAGCAGCCAGGTAGCTCGTCAGGCTCATAACCTGAAGGTCAGAGGTTCAAATCCTCTCCCCGCAACCAA
>NZ_JBXWRV010000034.1:0-4890 GCF_059613065.1 Ruegeria sp. BHSC026
CATTGCCTGCGCCAGCGTGACGGAACCCTTGCTCGCAGCGGCTGATGTGATCCGCGACAAGCAGGATATCCCAAGCCGGTCTGCGCCGTTTCTGAAACCGCAGTCGAAATGGCGAGGCCACCTGCAGAATCCAGAAACCAACCGGGAGCGTCTTTGGGTCGTCGCGGTATTGTTCCATCTGCGCGAAGCCTTCAGATCCGGGGATGTCTGGCTTGCTCATTCCCGCCGCTACAGCGACATGAAACAGGGCCTGGTTCCGGTCGAGGCCGCTCAAACCATGGGGCTGTCGATGCCATTGGAACCGGACGTCTGGATCGCAGATCGAAAACAACGGCTGGAAGACGGGCTGCACAGGCTTGCCATGGCGGTCAAAAATGGAACCCTCCCCGGCGGCGTCATCGAGGATGGCCGCTTGCGCGTCGACCGGCTTGAAGCTGATGTACCTGCGGAGGCCGATAGCCTCATCCTTGATCTTTATCGCCGTCTGCCAGAGGTGAGGATAACGGATATCCTTATGGACGTGGACAATGATACCGGGTTCACCGATGCCTTCACCCATCTGCGCACCGGGGCACCGTGCAAAGACAGGCTCGGATTGTTGAACGTCATTCTCGCTGAGGGTCTAAATCTTGGGCTGAGTAAGATGGCCGGAGCTAGCAGCACGCATAGTTTTACCCAACTGGCGCGACTTTCGAACTGGCATGTGGAAAGCGAGGCTATCAATCGGGCATTGGCCAACGTGATCGAAGCGCAAGCACAGTTGCCAATGGCAAAGTACTGGGGTGCCGGTGAAACTGCTTCCAGTGACGGGCAATTCTTTCCGACCACGCGGCAAGGCGAGGCGATGAATCTGATCAATGCGAAGTACGGTCATGAACCCGGCCTGAAAGCCTATACCCATGTAACAGATCAGTATGGCCCCTTTGCTGCGCAGGTTATCCCTGCCACGGTGAACGAGGCCCCATATATATTGGATGGGTTGCTGATGAACCCGACCGGAAAACGGATCAAAGAACAGTATGCCGATACTGGTGGCTTCACCGATCTTGTGTTCGCCGCCACTTCGCTGCTTGGCTATCTGTTCATCCCGCGCATCAGGGATTTGCCGTCTAAACGGCTGCATGTCTTTGATCGGCGCAGTGTCCCGACTGAGCTGAAGGGCTTGGTGGGTGACAAAATCCGGGAAACCACCATCATCGCCAACTGGCCGGATGTTCTGCGCTGCATTGCGACGATGCTTTCCGGCAGGATGCAACCCAGTCAACTCCTGAAGAAACTGGCGGCGCGGCCGAGACAACACGACCTGGCCATTGCCCTACGCGAAATCGGGCGGGTTGAACGAACACTCTTCATCATCGAATGGGCGCTCGACACGGATATGCAGCGTCGCGCCAACATTGGTCTCAATAAAGGTGAGGCGCACCATGCTTTGAAAAGTGCCCTACGGATTGGTCGGCAGGGAGAAATCAGAGATCGCACAATCGAAGGTCAACACTTCCGCATTGCAGGACTGAACCTGCTCACCGCAATCATCATCTACTGGAATACAAAACAGCTCGGCATAGCGGTCGCGCAGCGGAAAAAGGCCGGGTTGGACACGCCAGCCTATCTTCTTTCACACATCTCGCCCCTTGGATGGGCACATATTATCCTCACCGGTGAATATAGGTGGCGACAGATCGAAGCCATTGCCACTTAGAAGGGCCGGGCGCTCATTCGGTCTCAATACCCTCCTGAAGCACATGCTTCGGGTAGGTAGATTAGTTTTGGCAAAACTGCCACACGACCTTACAAATAACAGCATTGCGGCGTATTTTTTTCAAACTTTATTTGTATCCGAACTAAATCGAGTACGTTGTTTTGAATGAGTGAAGCTTTGGTAAGAATGAGAAAAAACGAAAAACAGGCATGTTTGAGAACAACCCTGAAGGATGAACACACCTATACTTCAGGGTCACGCGTCCAGATTTTTGCGTGGTCGCTCCTGTCGACGACATTGATGACTTCTGGCGCATATGCTCAGAGCTTTACGATCCAAAACGGACAGATTGTTGGTCAACAAACCCTGACAACTCCTGGTGATGTGGGTACAGTGGATGCCGGTGGGACCATCAATGCCGGGGGTGATGGCATCGTTGATGCCGGGGCCGTCGATAACCTGACCGTGCTAAACAATGGATCAATTGTTTCTGGCGCTAACGGTGTGAACTTTGATGGGAACTCTAGCGCTCTCACAAACAACGGGGGCATCACCGCAACAGTTGATGGTCTTCGGTTCCAGGACGGGTCAGTTGTGACCAACGGTGGTACAATTTCAGCCAGCGATGATGGCCTGGATGGACAAGATTCAAACACGATAACGAATAATGGCACAATTACATCAGCAGGGAGTGGTAGTTCTGCTAATAACAACAGCATCGAGGTTCAGGACAACAACACCGTAACAAACAACGGAACGTTGATTTCAGCAGACGATGTAATTGATGCCGGTGATACTAACACCCTCGTAAACTCTGCCACTGGTATCATCAATGCAGGCGACGACGGTTTTGATATCGGAGATGGGAATAGCGTCACAAACCGCGGAACAATAACAGCCACAGACCGGGGGATTCAAGCAGGTGATGATCTTACGGCCATCAATTCGGGAACTATCACCGCGGGTGACGATGGTATCCTTGGTCAAGACAACGGGTTTGTAGACAATTCCGGCACCGTTACGACGACCAGTGGAGGCACCGGAAATGTGGCCGTTGCTTTGAACAATGGCACGGTCATCAACTCCGGTACGTTAGATGGCGGGATTGGCATTCAGTTCGCCACCGGCATGGGAACGGTTATCAGTTCTGGCGCAATTACCGGCCGAGCCGGTACGGCGCTGGATTTTGCTCTGGGCGCCTTTGATGATCAGGCAACGTTACAGACCGGGAGCACTACAACCGGTAATATTCTACTCAAAGGTGGGAATGACACGCTGACCAGTGATGGAGGAATTGTTGGTGATATTCTCGCAGACACCGGCGATGATTCCGCAACCTTTACCAGCAACAGCACAACGGTGGGCCAAATACTGATGGGGGACGGCTCCGATCTTGTAACCTTTTCAGGTGGAGATTTCAGCGGCGTTACCCTGTTCGATGGCGGCGATGATACTGGCCTTGCCGACGGATTTGTCGACGTTCTGACCTTTACCGGAACCAGCGGGGCTCTGACCGGCACGAATGTCATCAACTGGGAGAACGTAGTGATCGGAGCAGGGTCCACGATTTCGTTCACTGATAACCTGCTCGTCGCAGGAGCGCTTCAAACCAATGCAGGCGGTATTCTGAATGCCGCTGGCGGGTTTTCTCTGACCGGCGCACTGACGAACAATGGGATAGTGTCCACCCGAAATGGTGCGGCAGGGGATGTGGTGTCTGTGAGCGGCGATTATTCCGGCAGCGGTCAGTTGCAAGTTGATGTCGATTTCACCTCAGATACAGCGGATTCGTTGCAAGTCGCCGGTGACGTGAACGGGGGAACAACAGCCATCGCCGTAACCGATGTCTCAACAGGTCTGGCATCAGGCAATGACGTTCTGGTCGTTGATGTGGCCGGGACAACATCCGCCGGTGACTTTGCGCTGGCGAGTGGCCCGGTCGCATCCGGGGCTTTCTCTTATGACCTTGAGCTCATTGGCAGCCAATTCTTTCTAAGCAGCATCGGCGTAAATGGAACCGGAGCGGTTTATGAGGCAACGCCTTCGGTGCTGCTCGGCTTCACAGACCTGCCGACACTGGAACAACGTGTTGGTCAGAGGCAATGGTTGTCTCGGGACAGTGAGCGGGGCCCGGTACAACCTCAGGAAGGCGCGTGGCTGCGCCTTTATGGTAACCGTTTTGACATTTCACCCGACTCCAGCACCTCAGGTCTGAATTACGACACACAAAGATGGGGCCTCCAGTTCGGTGCGGATGTTGCTATTGACGAAGGTGACAACGGGTTTTGGGTTGTGGGTGTTACAGGTCAACTTGGCAGCGTTAGCGCGGATGTGACAAACGCTCTTGGGCGCGGCGATATCGATGCAGACGGGGTCGGGATTGGCGCAACTGCAACCTGGTATGGAAATTCCGGCACTTACTTCGATGCCCAGGCACAGTTGAACTGGATAGATACTGATTTTTCATCGTCAACCAGTGGATCATTAGGATCGGATGTTTCCTCGAAAGCCTATGCTTTGAGTTTCGAGGTCGGCCATCTGTACGAACTGGATGAACAGAACGCTCTTGTGCCGCAAGCGCAGCTGACCTGGGGCGGCTGGGATGGAGATGATTTTACCGACAACGCGGGGAATGTTGTAGATTTCAACTCAGAAACTAGCCTGATCGGCCGCATTGGTCTGGCCTATGAGCATGAGTACACTGAAGGATATTTCTTTGGCGATCATAGCCGGGGTGCTGGATATGCCGGGCACCGTGAAAAAGTCTACGTCATCGGAAACATCCTGCACCAGTTTGCGGGATCGACAACAGTTGGCGTTTCTGGAAGCAACCTGTCGTTGGAAAACCAGACGACATGGGCTGAAATTGGTCTCGGTGGGTCGATTGTTTGGGAAGAAGATAAAACGCTCTACCTTGAAGCCGCCTATAGCTCATCACTAGATGGCGGCGGAGATAGTCACGGATATGGTTTAACAGCAGGATTCAGGATGCTTTGGTGAAATATCGCATCAACAGGCGGAGCAGTTTTCACTCGCCGGACCTGAATGACGTTCATCATTCCCTCTGGTAAGTGACCGGGCCCCATCAGCACGAAGCCTTCCGAAAAATGCGGCTGAAAGGCAGTTATCCAATCTACCTGCATGAAGAAATCTCTTACCGCCCTATTCTGCACTTAGCCGGAGTCGACCCC
>NZ_JBXWRV010000035.1:0-3513 GCF_059613065.1 Ruegeria sp. BHSC026
TCTTTCGACACGACATACGACGATCGTTGTCGCCCCTGCGCGTGTTGTAAGTACCCTGCTGCTACTAGTTCTCGCAATGCTCGAAAAAAGGCGCTACGCGACACACCATTCAGCAATTCATGTTGCCGCAGTTCTTCCGTCTCAACCGTTTTTGAAGTCTCGCTCAGGAGCGTTGCAGCGTACACAATATTTCTCTGAACGGCACTTAAATCATCAATCCCTAAGTCCTGCTCCATGCCAAGTAGCAGTTGCTTCAGACGTGCTAATTTTTCAATCCCTGCCATGCTTAAGCCCAAAGCTGCAAACTAGTTGTCTTACAACATAGGGCTTGACTGGTACGCGCAACAAGTCCCAATTTGGCACTTATAGATGAAGTGTGAGCTACTCGTGCTTCGCGTGAATGAGAAAAGTTAGAGGATTGAGGTAGTGAAAATTTCTGTTTTGCAAATAGTTTTGATGGCAGCAATTGCCTTGGTGACGTTCAGTGATCCATCTAGCGCGGGAAGCCTGAGATTTGATCAGGATGCTTCTAATTTACCAAATTCCTACAAGCGGCTGCGTAAAGTAGACGGTATCAAAGCAAAGCGTGTCCATTCATTTTCGATCTATGGCGGTGATTGCGTAACATCAGCCTACGGCGATGGAACAGGTAAGGGTGACTGTTCCTATGGTTCTGTCCGTTCAATGCTTAGGGAAGCAAAGAGCGACGGCACTTGGATTTTCGCTCAACCTTCAGAGGCTTGGTATGGGTGGGATATGCTTGTTCCAGCGAGCTTTCCTACACAAGGGTCACAGACCAAGGGAAGTTACATTTTCACTCAGTGGAAGGGCGGTGCGTGCCCTCATGCTTCAATCAACCACTCCACACGCAAGAGCGAAGGAAATACTATCTATTTGCGTCTCCAAGCGCCGCGCAACGCTGCAAATCACGATTGCAGGGACATTGCCCGCATTCCGTTGATGAACATGCGTGACTTCAAAAACCAATGGCGAAACTTTCAAGTCTACGCCAAATGGTCCCATAAGGCAGACGGACAAATCATCGTCTACATAGATGGTCAGCAAGTCGCGAATTACAGAGGACCAACTCTTAACGTTGCTCCAAATGCTCCGCACAAAAAGGCAAAAATGAACCACTTTGATATAGGCGTCTATTTGTGCTGCACGGCAGGGGTTAAGCACGTCCGCCCAGGTACGATCTACTTCGCGAATGTGAAACGAGCAACTAGCCAGAAGAAGCTCAAGAAGTAAGCGCCTAAGCTAAAAATGCCTAAGTCGCGCTTATTTAACTTGAGAACTCGCTGGGCTATGGGGAAAGACTAGAAAACTCTGATAGTGACATCACGCTGACGCCGTTCAGTTTGCACTTTTGTTTGATCTTGTTGCTATCATTCAGGGGCTTGCCGCTAGTTACGAAGCAAAGCCCTTCAGTCGCGCAAATTGCGAGCGCTTCAAAACACTCAGGAGATGGTGATCTGCCAAATATGCTGGCGCCATATTTGTTCATGAGACTCGCACGGATAGTCTCGTGTTTGTTAAGTGTTTTTATGTACTTCTTTGAGCTAACGGAAGCTTGAAAATCTGCGTACGCATCTTCGTCAAGGTTCTTTAAGTCGTCGCTTGCTGCTCGCATAACCCTAAGTTCGCCCGTTTCCAAGGACGAGATTACGGACGAACGAATAGCGTTGTCGCTTGAATTGAAAGCCGCTCTAAGCCCGTACGTATCCATCAGGTACTTGGCATCAACTGTCTTCGCTGGCATCTATACTAGATCCCCAGCAAAGGTTTTTGATACTTGGGTTTAAGGCCTATTATTCTGTAGACGTCTACGTCGTCCAGCCAGCCTTCGCGTTTAGCTGAAGCTATGCGGGTTATTAGCGCACTGCCATAAAGTGTTCGTTTGCTCGCTAATGTGTTGTCTTCGCCAGAACCCGTTTGTGGAGGATCAGCTGTATCAGCTGGTGGTACGACGCCAGAGAACTGTTTTCTCCAAGCACCGTATTGCTCTGGTGAAAAAAAACCCAGTTCGACTAGCCTTAGTACAGTGCACTGCTGGCTCACCCCCAAGTTGTTTGCAAGTAGCCGAATCTGATCCCAATTGCTTCTTGGATCGTAGCCAAAACGTCTAATCGCATTTTTTACCAGTTGATCTGGAGCAAGTAGAAAAGCCGCAAACTGGTTGCAGAACGTTTCTACTCTATTCTTAAGCACGGATGGATTGGACGCGCCTGATGCGCGAAGCAGTACATGTGCAAACTCATGTGCAAGCGTAAACAGCTTTCTAGCCTTGCTCGACTTAGTTGAGTTGATCACAATTGTATGTGGGCCACCGTCTACTTTTGTATAGATGCCTGCTACTTCATCTGAGCCAAAGGATCTGTGGAGTACGAATATTCCGTGACTTTCAATGAAGGATCGAAGGCTTGAGTAGACTTTGTGCGCGCTGCGCCATTCGAGTTGCTCTTGGTCCGAAATCCCCCACCTTTTCCGCCAATCAGCCGCAAGAGACTTGGCTTTTGATTTCGTTAGGGGACCAGAATAACTTTCGATGCTTCTGTCGAATTCTGTAGATGTGGGCAGCTCAGCCAAGGCCAGAGACACACTCTCCACATAACCAATCGCGGAAATTGTGCCAGAGTCAAATAGCCCTGGTCGAGGCGTTTTCTTACGAAAATCTGGGACTTCTGACAGCGTAAGCTTGTGTTCTGAGAACAGAGCAGGCACAGGAACAGCTAACGCTTTTGCAACAGCGGCAACCTCGTTTTCGTCAAGAACGTCTTCACCGCTTGCAGCGTCTTCCAACGTTTGCAAATTGATGCCAGTACGCTCAGCCAAATCTATAGGTTGCATCTGGCGATTAGCCAGCAACTGATTTAGGGCTATTGATGATGTCATACTTCAAAAACGTATTTTGTCATATGTGTTCAGCCTTAGGTAGTGATGTTACCGTATCAGCACTTTCCAGTGTAATGGAAGTGGGCGTTGGTCTATTTTTGGCATTGACGGTGGTGCAAGTTGTTGGCTCGTCAGGTGTAGCGACGCTGAGACGCAAGGCCGCGAACTTGCGTGAAACGGTCAATGCCAACAAGTTAAGTGGTCAGAGACATAGTGTTGGTCAAGTAGATGCGGCATTGCTGAAGCTAGAAATCGAATTGGGTAGTTTGAGCAAGTCTCTGTTTGTGGTCGCCCTCATCTTCTTGCTTGTGTCGCTTTTGGGTTTAGTGGTCGCTGCGATCACACCAGATTATTTGCTTAGTTGCGCGAAGTTACTCTTTTTAGTCTTTTGGTACGTCGTGCTTCCCGTTTTACTGTTCTGGTTTTCGACATTTGTGTTCAATCGAAAGTGCGTAGACGTGAAGAACAAGATAGAAGAGTGTGAGAGCGATGTAATTGATGCTCTTCTAAGGCAGTGATTTTATATTTAAATTTTTTTAGGTGAGTTCAATTGCATTTCGAAGCTTGCTCTCGTTGTAGTCAATGTAGCGTTGCGTTGTGCTTATGTCCTTATGCCGT
>NZ_JBXWRV010000036.1:0-1714 GCF_059613065.1 Ruegeria sp. BHSC026
CGCACAGCGCTCTGGGCTACCGCCCACCGGCACCCGAAACCCTCGTCGCAATGGACCAGAGGCCGGCAATGCACTAACAATCAAACTGGACCACTCGGGTGGGGCTGATCAGCCTGACGATTGGGGGCCACCATTAGAATAATGGTAACTCCCAACCCGAAAGGCTCCATATGTGCGACAATGAACTTTGCTGCGCTGAAGAATGTGAACACGAACCCAAATCCGCAGAACGTGCTTTTGACCCTTGGAGAACCCCAGTCACATCAGCGGGGGAGAAGTATGTTCAAGAAGTCTTCCAACTAATCGAAGACTTTGAGATTGAAACATCGATCAGACACAGGAAGCGAAAAGGGAAAGATCAGGTCATACATGAACGCATGGTGATTGCGGTGGTCTGTGATCTGACGGTTGCAGCACTTTGCGCCATCAACAAGGGCCTCTACTTAACGCGGTCCAACAGGCACCTGGGTAGAGTGTCTCGCTATGGTGATCCCACGACCAGCAAGACTTTGCCGCGTCTTCTCGACCTTATGGCTGATCCGCGACTTGCCCTAATCCATCAAGAACTTGGTTTCAGAACTGAGGACGGAAAAAGAAGGCGAACCGTTATCCGCCCAAGTGCGAAACTCCTGCGGATTATTCGCAAGCATAGTGTATCGCTCGAAGACATAGGCGAACTCATGCGGACAGAGCCAATCGAGCTGAAAGGTCATCCTTTTGGGCGAAAGAAGAAAAACAAGCTGATCGACTACTGCGATACAGACTTCACGACGAAGGCGCGAAACCACATTCACGAAATCAACAGCACCTTGGCAAACGCAGACATTCGCTACACTGGCCCAGGGGTTGTCGATATCAACAAAAGACAACTTCGCCGGTCATTCAACCGCGAGAGCTTTGAAAGCGGCGGCAGGCTATGGGGAGGCTTCTGGCAGTCGATGAGCAAGGAGTACCGCCTCAGATACATCAGGATTGACGGGGAGGACGTTGTGGAGGTCGACTACGGGCAAGTCATGCCGCGTTTGCTATATGCGATCAAAGGTATAATTCCGCCAATGCAAGACCTCTACGACATTCCCGGCATTGATGGCGAAAGGCAAGGCTTTAAGAAAGTGATGTCTTCAATGCAGTTCGTTGAAAAGCCTTTGTCCCGTTTCCCGCAAGGGACGCGGCGCTACTTTGGACACAATGTTCGGGTCAAAGATGTAGAGAACGCCATCTTGTCCACCCATGCTGATATTGCCGATACGTTCCACAGAGGCTTGGGGCATCAGTGCCAGTTCATGGAAAGTCAAATCCTCGTCGAGGTGCTTTGCATACTGAACAGCATGGGTGTCGTCGCTCTCCCCATCCACGACGCGATACTGGTGCCAGCTTCAGCTGTCGATCTGGCTCAAAGGGTCATGCTCTACACCTTCAAGCGTCATACGGGACAAGATGGGGAGGTAGACGTCCTCACCAAGCATGACTTTGGACCTGATGATGACCTTCAGCTTGCAGCCTAAGCTATACCCTCTTCGTAGTGGTCATAAGAGGGATCAACTACGACGAGGTAGACCCTGTAGCTTGCAGCTATAGCTCATAGCTAAAGGATATAACTAAGGGTAACTCCCTATAGAGGGACTCATAAGTCATCCCGCGCTGAAGACCCCTGATGCTATTGACCGGCCTTCAAGCGGATGTTTCAGGGGTCGCATATCTCAGCGGCTTACCC
>NZ_JBXWRV010000037.1:0-1217 GCF_059613065.1 Ruegeria sp. BHSC026
TGATCCTCCCCCACTGAAGTGGTCCGCCGTTATGTTTAGGAAAACGGAGGATCAGAATGGGAACGAAACGACTCAAGCCTGAGGAAATTGTAACGAAGTTGCGGCAGGTTGAGGTGCTTGTTGGCCAGGGGATGGCGCGAGTGGATGCGATCCGTGAGGTGCGCATCACCGAGCAGACCTACTACCGCTGGCGCAAGCAGTATGGCGGGATGGGAACCGACCAGCTCAGGGAACTCAAACGGCTTCAGAAGGAGAACGAGCGGCTGAGGAAGGCCGTGTCGGACCTGACGCTGGACAAGCTGATCCTGACCGAGGCCGCAAAGGGAAACTTCTGAGCCCCGCCCGCCGTCGGGCCTGTGTCGATCATGTCCGCAACGAGTTGGGCGTCTCGGAACGTCGTGCCTGCCGGGTGCTGCGCCAGCACCGCTCGACACAGCGCAAGTTGCCGAGGGGGCGTGCCGACGAAGAGCGCCTGATAGCGGACATGATTGAGCTTGCGCGCCAATATGGTCGCTATGGATACCGTCGGATCGCAGCCTTGCTGAGAGATGCCGGCTGGCAGGTCAACGACAAGCGCGTCGAACGGCTATGGCGGCGGGAGGGGCTGAAAGTGCCATCGAGACAACCGAAGAAAGGACGGCTGTGGCTGAGTGACGGCTCCTGCGTCCGGCTGCGGCCGGAATACCGCAACCACGTCTGGAGCTACGACTTCGTGCATTGCCGGACTGACGACGGAAAGGCATTCCGGACGCTGAACATCATCGACGAGCACAGCCGGGAATGCCTGGCGATCCGGGTGAAGAGGAAGCTGAACTCGGGCGACGTGATCGACGCCTTGAGCGACTTGTTCATCCTGCGTGGTGTCCCGGCCTACATCCGGTCCGACAACGGACCTGAGTTCGTCGCCCAGGCCGTCCGGGATTGGATCGCCGCCGTCGGCGCAAAGACGGCCTACATCGAGCCCGGATCTCCCTGGGAGAATGGCTATTGCGAAAGCTTCAATGCCCGCTTCCGCGATGAACTGCTCGATGGCGAGATCTTCTACACCCTTCGCGAGGCGCAGATCCTGATCGAACAATGGAGGAGACACTACAACACGAAACGACCGCACAGCGCTCTGGGCTACCGCCCACCGGCACCCGAAACCCTCGTCGCAATGGACCAGAGGCCGGCAATGCACTAACAATCAAACTGGACCACTCGGGTGGGGCTGATCA